>JAGLYJ010000030.1 GCA_023132365.1 Mycoplasmatota bacterium | reverse complement strand
TGGAGAATATAAATTTCTTCTTGAAGCTCTATAAGAACAATGCTGATGTCAAAGAACTTATGGAACGTGTTGGTTTATGGGGAGATAGAGATAAAATGGTTGGTGAGTATTCAAAAGGAATGAAAATCAGATTAAACATTGTTAGAGCTCTATTAAATAGCCCAAAAATGCTGTTTTTAGATGAACCAACTAATGGACTTGACCCAACTAATGCGATGATTTTAAAAGATATGATTAGAGAATTCAAACTTGCAGGAGGCACTGTTTTTATTACCTCTCACATTATGGCTGATATTGATCAATTATGTGACCGTGTAGCATTTATTGTTGAAGGTGAGATCAAAGAGATGGATACTCCAAGAAACTTAAAAATCAGATATGGTAAACGTACTATGAAACTTGAATATAAAGAGAATAATAAAACAATGCTTAAAGAATATCCTTTGGATGGGATAGGTAAAAACAAAGAATTTTTAGACCTTTTACAAACAAAAGAAATAGAAACATTACATTCAGGAGAAACTACTTTAGAAGACATCTTCATTAAAGTAACAGGAGTTGGATTAAAAGATGAAAGCGAATAGACTTTGGATACTTGTAAAAGGTGAATTATCTAGGTTACATAAATATAATGTTACATCTATCAGCTTTTTTGTTGCAATACTTTGGGCGCTAATTTTATACTTTTTAGATGCAGATGTATTTAATTCAGTCTTACCATTAATTTTATTGGTTGATGCATCAATGATGAGTATTATGTATATTGGTAGTGTAATGTTTTTTGAAAAAAGTGAATCTACAATATCAACAATGCTAGTAACACCATCTACAAATTCTGAGTTAGTACTATCAAAAGTTGTTGCTAATATAATTCATAATATGTTGGCATCGACACTTATTATAATCGCATTTGTATTTATTAAAAATATTGAGTTGAATTACTTACTTCTATTCGTTGGTATATTTCTAGCTACAGCTTTCCATACGGTTTTAGGATTGTTCATGGCTTATTTCCAAAAGAATTTTACGGGTATGTTAATGCAGATTATGGTTGTTGTATTTGTATTAATGATTCCAACTGTATTATATGAATTGAATGTACTGAAGGCTGCTTTTTGGGAATATCTTTTATTGATTAATCCAATGCAAGCAGCATCAGAGTTAATAAATGGTGGTTTCAAAGGATATGATTTCAACTGGGTATACTTTGTTAGTTTAGCCTATTTGGTAATAGGTACAATACTACTTTATGTATTTGCTGTAATACCTAAGTTTAAAGATTATGCTATAAAACAAAGCGGGGTGTAAGATATGCTTAAAACTGTAATAAAGGCAGAATTAAAGAATATGACTAGAGATAGTTCTTATCTTTTCTTCTTTATATATCCGGTAATATTAGGTGTTGCTGGATATTTCTTAATACCATACCTTGAAAGTACTACAGCCCCATCAAATCCAATACCGCAAATTGTAGCAATGTTTCTAATTTTGATTACAGGATTTGTATTTGGTGTAGTTACAGGATTTGCATTATTGGATGATAAAGATGATAATGTATTAATGAGTTTAAAAATAACACCAATTTCAGTCAAAGTCTATGTTATTATAAAATTGATAATAAGTTACATATTTGGAATTTTAGCAATAATTATATTAACTCTGGCGACTAATTTTTTGCCTGGCTCAAGTGTTTGGACAATTATATTAATCGCTATTATTGGAGCTGTACAAGCACCTATGATTGCTTTGATTGTAAATTCTTTTGCTAGAAACAAAGTTGAAGGATTTGTTATAATGAAGCTATCTGGGATGTTACTAATGATACCTATACTAGTTTTCTTTATATTTAGTTGGCAAGAAGTATTCTTAGTATTTGTACCAGCCTTTTGGCCTGCTAGACTGATCCAAATGGAATTATTACCTCAGTATGATGTTAACTTTACTTTTATTGTTTACTTCATTATTGGTGTAATATACAACATTGCATTTGCTGCATTACTAATGAAAATATATACAAAGAGATCAAATATATAAAAAGGAGAACGATAAGATGGTTTGGAAAGTAATTTTAATTGTTTATGGAATTTTATGTTTGTACATTGCATTGTTTAAACCTCCATTTATTTGGAAAATGAAGAAGTTCGAAGTAATGGAAAGAATATTTAAAGGCCCAGTAGGACTGCAAATATTTGTTGCGGTGTGGGGTATAGCAGCTTTAGTAATTGGGATTTGGGTTATTAACGCTTAAAGAAAACTAAAAGGCTTATCATTTGATAAGCCTTTTTACTGCAAAAAAAACCTCTATTTAGAGGTTTTATTAGTTATTCTATTATAATTTTTAAAGTTTATCTTGGCTATTTCACTAAATATTTCTTCGCCTTGCTGTAAGTAAATGAGTTTACCAATTGCATCGACTGGAGCACCAGCACCTTTAGGTAAGTTGATTTTTATCTTCTCACTAATCTTATCCATCTCAAGCAAGAATTTATATCTGGCAATAATAGAAGCAATAGCTACAGCTTTATGAACTGATTCAGCTTTTGTATGAAACTGGATATTTTTAAATGGATTCTCAGTTTTTAAATATTCAAAGTAATTCTTTGGAGAACAAAATTCATCCAAAATTACGTAATCATAGTTTTTGTGACCTTCTACCATTTTTTTAATAGCGTGGTTATGTAAGTATGCTTTTATTTTATTCATGTTGAATCCCTGTTTTGTCAAAAGATTAAATTTTTCAGGATTGGTAACGAGAATATGATGGTTAACATTATCGACAAGGGTTGGTCCAATTTCCATAATTTGTTTATCAGTAAGGTTTTTACTATCTCTAATATTTAATTCATCCAATCTCTTTAAATCATTTGGTGTAATGTAGGCAGCGCAAACAACAACAGGTCCAAAAAAGTCACCAGTACCAACTTCATCAGAACCTATAATTCTTTTATTCATATATTGATTTGTATAAGTAGATTTGTCTATAGGTTGTACAATATCAATATCTAGTACATTAGCCCATTTTTTGTACTCAACATAACCATTTACTCCTTGAAACATAACTTTTAAAGAATTATATATAATAATTTTGAAGTCTTGGTTTTTAAAGGAATATAATATGCGAGAATCGTCCACATTTTCTTTAAATGCTTGGTAATACAAAACAAATTTATCTAATTGTGATTTCTCTATCTGAAAATTATAGTTCATTGTCTCAACTCCTGGTACAATTTTACCATAAATTATGGTAAAATAGAAGAGACGGAGGGTGAACGAGATGCTAGCAGAAACAAAAAAACTTGAATTCTATAAAATCTTAGAACAAATTAAAAAGTATGTTGTTAGTGATTTAGCTAAGCAAGATGTTTTGAAAATAGAACCGATAAGCAACAGTTTAGAAATCAACCGTTTATTGACAGAAGTTTTTCAAGCTAAGATAATGATATTAAGATATGATACAACACCTATGTCAGGCGTTTTAAATATTGCAGACGCTATTAAGAAATCCGAAATTGGTGCTGTTTTAAATATAGAAGAGTTATTGAGAATTGTTAGTCATCAAGAAGCAGTATCAAGAAATCTTACATATATTAAAAAAGTTAAACAGTTAAAGATAGAATGTGATTCTCTAGATTTCTATTATGATAGAATTATTACCTTGCCTCATTTAAAGAGAAGTATCGAATCTGTTATCGATCAAAGAGGAGAAATATATGATTCTGCTTCTCAGAAACTATCTCAAATCAGAAAGAAGATAAATATAACTGAAGAGCGTATAGATGCAAAGATGAATACTTTAGTTAGATCTGAAGCAAGCAAACTAACTGACACAATTATTACTATTAGAAACAATCGATTAGTATTACCAGTTAGACAGGAGTTCAAAAATTCTTTCAAAGGTGTTATTCATGACCAAAGTAGTTCAGGTGAAACTGTATTTATGGAACCAATAAGTTGTTTCCAAATGAATAACGAACTTCAAAGTCAATTCGTTGAAGAAGCGAATGAAATTGAAAGAATATTAAGAGAATTAAGTGAAGTAGTGGGGTTAGAGTCAGAAAATCTGAAGAGTAACTTAACTATTTTTACATATTTAGATATAGTTTTTGGAAAAGCAAAGTATGCGGTTGAATATGATTGTAATAAACCAAAAATTACTAAAGATAAAATCAACCTTTTAGGTGCTAGGCATCCATTAATTGCTAAAAAAGAAGTTGTTGGAAATAATATAAATTTTAGAGACTATAATCATATTGTTATAACCGGACCAAATACTGGTGGTAAAACTGTTTGTCTTAAAACTCTAGGGTTATTATCGATAATGGCTCAATCAGGAATTCTAATTCCTATTGAAGAAGGCTCAGAAACTATTGTATTCGAAAACATCTTTGCAGATATTGGAGATGAACAGTCTATAGAGCAATCTCTATCTACTTTCTCATCACATATATCAAAAATAATATATATTATTGATCATGCAACTGAGAAATCCTTAATATTACTAGATGAATTAGGTTCAGGAACTGATCCTAAAGAAGGAGCTAGTCTAGCAATAAGTATTATTAACCATTTAAGAAAAAGAAAATTGTATTCAATGATTACTACTCATTATTCAGAATTAAAGACTTATGCATTTGACTTGGATGATACTATAAATGCATCAGTTGAGTTTGATATAGATACACTAAGACCAACATACAAACTAAAGATTGGTGTGCCAGGAACATCAAACGCTATTCAAATTGCTAGTAGATTAGGACTTCAAGATGATATAATAGAAGGTGCTAAAGAAGTTTCAATATCATTTGATAGTGATGTATCGATATTAATAAAAAAATTAGAAAAACAAAGTATTCAACTGGATAATGACATAAACAGATATCACGATGAGATAAATATTTTGAGTTCAAAACAGAGCAATCTGGATGATCTAATAGTTGAAGAAAAGATCAGACAAAATAAATTACTGGATAAACTTGAAAAAGAAAAACGAGATCATTTAGTTAAACTAGAAATGAAAGCTCAAAAGCTAATTGATGAGCTTAATTCCTTAAGAGACCAGGCAAATTTTAAAGATCATGAATTAGCGAGATTAAAACATGATGTAAAATCGATAAACCAGAAAAAGGATCAATATGTTAAAACTAGAACAACAGGCATTAATATTGGTGATAGAGTTTTAGTTATACCTTATCAAAGAAACGGTATTGTTAACAAGAAAATTGGAAAAAAATATGAAGTTCTTATGGGTGCTTTATCAATAACGCTTGAAGAAAAACAGTTAGAGTTCATTGAAAAACCAAGAGTTGAAAAGCCTAAATCTAGCGGTAGTATTATCAAATCTTCAACTGCGAAGATCGAACTAGATTTAAGAGGGAAACGTTATTTGGAAGCTGTAGATGAGCTTGATAGATATATTGATACTTGTTTGATGAATAACCTTGAATTTGGATATATAATTCATGGGTATGGAACAGGTGTTTTAATGAAAGCAGTAAGTGAATACATCAAAAGTTCCGCTGTAATTAAAAGTTCTAGACCAGGTGGTCTAAACGAGGGCGGTAAAGGTGTTACAGTAATCTATTTTAAGTAGTTGGTGAATATGGAAAATTATAAAGTATTATTTTTTATGGCAAGGTATTGTGGGAAATGTTTTGCAATAAAGAATAGAGTAAACAGATTAGTTGAAGATAACATGTTTAATATTAAGTACGAATTTATAGACATTGAATTACGAAATGATTTGGTTAATAAATTTGTTGTTAACGGTGTACCAACAACTATCATATTAAAGGATAATAAAGAAGTGCAACGAATTAGCGGTTCTTTATATAACGAAGATTTATTAAAATTGACGAAGTAGGTGTTTTTATGGATGGTATTATAAATGTTAATAAACCAAAGGACTATACTTCCCACGATGTAGTTAATATTGTAAGAAAAGTCTTAGAAACAAAAAGAGTAGGCCATATTGGAACTTTAGATCCAAATGCAACTGGTGTGCTTGTTTTGTGTGTGAATAAAGCAACGAAATTAGTTAAGTATTTTGAAACACATAATAAAACATATTTAGCTAAGATTCGTTTAGGTGTTAAAACCGATACTGATGATACAACAGGTAAAATAATATCTGTAGGTAATGCAGGAAATATTACTGAAGAAGATATTAAAAAGGAATTAGATAATTTCTTAGGAAAACAGTTGCAAACTCCACCTAAATATTCAGCTATTAAAATAAATGGGAAAAAACTATATGAATTAGCTAGAAGAGATATTGAAATTCCAAATATTGAACCTAGAAATATAGAAATTTTCTCTATATCAGATTTTAAATTATTAGAGAAAACTGATCAAATTTTATTTGAAGTAAAATTTGAAGTATCTAAAGGAACATATATAAGAGCAATTGCAAGAGATTTAGGTGAAAAACTTGGAGTATATGGAACTTTAGAAGATTTGCATAGGACTAACATTGATAATTTTTGTATCAAAGATTCATATTCAATCGAGGATATAAAAAATAATAATTTCAAAATCGAAGATCCTTTTAAGTATTTGAATTTACAGAGCATGGAAATTAGCCCTGCATACGAAGGATACATAGACAATGGAAGATTACTTGATCCTAAAATATTCCCTAGTAAAACAGATACAATTATCTATTCTAAAAAAGGAAATGTTTTAGCAATATATTATTATGATGAACAGAAAGATTCTATGCGAATGTCGGTGAAGTGGTGTTAGAAATAAAGCATTTAGAGTACACTGATAATATTCAAGAAACAAAATTAGTACTCTGTTTAGGTTTTTTTGATGGGATGCATATTGCTCATCTTAAATTAATTGAAGAAGCAAAGAAAGTAGCTGTAGATAAACAGCTACCTTTAGCAGTATTTACTTTTTCTACAAATATTCAAAGATATTTAAGACAGGAAGAACATAGGTGTCTTACAACAATCGAAGATAAGGCTAAAATATGTAGTAAGCTAAATGTTGATTATTTATATGTTATGAATGTTGATGATAATTTAATACATATCCCAGCGCAACAATTCATAAATCAGTTTTTATCTGATTGTGATACTGTAGTGTTTGGATATGATTTTAATTTTGGTTATAAAGGCGATGGCGATCGTCATCTTTTGAAGCAGTCAACTTATTTTAAAAGTATAGTTATACCTGAGGTGAAGCATCTAGGTTTAAAGATAGGAACGACTAGAATTAGAGCCAATTTAGTTGATGGAAATCTTTCCTTAGCTAATTATTTGCTAGGTAGGAACTATTCAATTAAAGGCAAAGTAATTGCTGGCAGAGGGATAGGTAAAAAATTAGGTTATCCAACCGCGAATATTCAGTACACGCCTTATTGGTTGCCAAAATCAGGAGTATATTATACATATGTATACTATAAAGGCAGTAGGTATTACGCAGTAACTAATATTGGTAATAAACCAACATTCACAAATTTATCTATTACTGTAGAAACTTATATCATTGACTTGAACGAAAATTTATATGACGAATTAGTTCAAATAGAATTTGTAGAATATATTAGGCAAGAAATTAAATTTAATGAAGAAGCAGAACTTTCTTCTCAAATATTAAAAGATATTGAATACGTCAAAAAAAGAATTAAGGAGGATTAATTATGAATAAACTTAAGAAGTCTTTTTGGATAACTCTAGGTATTGTTGCAATATTCTTTCTAGTGCTTATCGTACTAAGTTCAGTACTTCAGTTAGGTGAAAAACTAAGACAAATTCATGTGTATGTGGAATATACATTTTATGGGGTGTCTGGTATCTTATTTATTATTTTATTTATAAGACCTTTATTTTTGGTTGTTTTCTCACCAACTTTTTCGATGGATAGTCTTTTCTCTGAAGAAGAAAATGCTAATAAAAACTATTCAATGTATAAAAAAGTAACAAGAAACTTATTAGAAGAAGAATTCATTGAGGATGAATCAAAAGCTTTACTAACTAATGCTTTAAGTAAACCTCTAGAACTTAAAACTGAACTATCTAAAGTTTTTGATAGTTCGATTAAAAAAGAATTGAATAAAATCATTGTATCTCATGCAGAATCAATATTTATGACAACTGCTATTTCACAGAATGGAAGACTTGATGCTATTGCAGTACTTACAATAAATCTGAGACTGATTAAAGAACTTGTAATAAAGTGTGGTTTTAGACCAACTTATCCTGCCTTAGGTAGGTTATCATTCAATATTTTTACAAGTGCAATAATAGCTGAAAGCTTAGAAGATATGAAATTCTCTGAATTATTCCCACAATCCAGTATAAATGCACTAGGTGAGATTCCTTTGCTAAAAGCAGTCACTGGATCCTTAGCTCAAGGATCAGGAAATGCTCTATTATCTCTTAGAGTAGGAATCATATGTAGAAACTACTTGTTTATGAATTTAAAAGGCTTAACTAAGAGAGAAATCAAGCGTATGGCATTTGCTGAAGCTGTAACTCTTTTCCCTAAAGTGATTGGTGAATCAATAAAAAAAGTTCCAAAGAGATTTAAGCAGTTATTTGGTAAAATATTTTAGGTGTAAAAACATTGATTTTATCATACTTTTTTGATATAATCATACGAGTGAGAAAAACGGAGGAATTATAATGAATATAGAAAAATTAAGTGGCTCGAAAGTTACATTTGAAGTTACAGTATCAAAAGACTTATTTGAACATGGATTAGACCATGCTTTTACAATCGTAAATAAGGAAACCGAAATCAAAGGTTTTAGAAAAGGTCAAGCGCCAAGAAATGTTTTTGAAAAGAAATATGGTGTTGAATCTTTATACGAAGAAGCTCTTAATCATGTGATCCAAGAAACATATTACAATGCAGTTATGGAACAAAAACTTGATGTTGTTGCACAACCTAAAATCGACTTTGACCCAGCAAAAATTAAAAGAGGCGAAGAGTTTACATATACAGTTATTGTAGCGATTAAGCCTGAAATTAAACTAGGAGAATATTTGGGACTAGAAGTATCAATTATTCCACCAGTAGTTTCAGAAGAAGAAGTTAATCAAGAAGTAGAAAAGAAACTTGAACAACATGCTGAAATGGTTGTTAAAGAAGAAGGAACTCTTGAAAATGGAAACACAGCAGTATTTGATTTTTCAGGATCAGTAGATGGTGAAAAATTTGAAGGCGGATCTGCTGAAAATCATGAATTAGTGATTGGTTCTGGAAGCTTCATTCCTGGATTTGAAGAACAAATGATTGGCATGAAACCAGAAGAAGAAAAAGATATAGTTGTTACTTTCCCTGAAGAATATCAAGAAAAGTCTTTAGCAGGTAAAGAAGCTGTATTTATGTGTAAACTTCATGAAGTTAAAGTAAGAATTGTTCCTGAATTAAATGAGGAATTTATAACTGAACTAAATGATGAAGAAATCAAAACTGTTGAAGATTACAAAGCAAAAATCAAGAATGAGTTAGTTGCTGCTAAAGAAAATCAAAATCAACAACATATAAAAAATACAGTTATGTCAAAAGCTGTTGAAAACGCTGAATTTGAAGTTCCTGAAGAAATGATTTCAGATGAAACTAATAGGAATTTAGAAGCATCGAAAAATCAAATCAAACAATACGGATTAGATTGGCCAACATATTTACAATATATGGGTAAAACAGAAGAAGCTCTAATTGATGAGCTAAAAGTACAATCAGTAAAATCTCTTTCTGAACAATTAGTTGTTGAAGCAATTGGGATTAAAGAAGAAATTAAAGTAACAAAAGAAGAAATTGAAGTTAAGTATATTGACATAGTTGAGCAATATAAAGCTCAAAACGTTACATTAGAACAAGCTAAACAATCAATTCCTGAATCAGCTATTACACAAGAGATTGTTTATGGAAAAGCAATTGAATTGATTTTGGATAAAGCAATTGTTAACAAGTAATATTTCAAAATAACAATAATAAAAAACCTATGTATTTATTGTGATGTATTCATCAAATAATTAGGTTTTTTTTATATTCTATGATAAAATAATAGAGTAATATTATTCATAAAAACGAGGTGATTTAATGTATAACATAAAGAAGATATTTTCTGATTGCTTACCCGTAATCGCTGTAAGAGGAGTAATCTTTTTACCTGGTACAGATGTTAGAATTGAGGTTGGAAGAGAATTCTCAAAAAGCGCTGTATTTGAAGCAGAAAGCAATAGAGATGGATATGTGGTATTAGTGTTTCAAAGAAATCCCGATGTCCAAGAACCAGAATTTACTGACTTTGTAGAAGTTGGTATTTTAGCTAGAATATCTGTAAAAATAAAATTGCCAAACGGTAATTTTAAAATAAAATTCGAACCACTTACTAGAGTTAAATTAAATGATTTGATTACAAAGGATCCATTCTATCTGATAGATTTCACATCAATTGTTTTACAACCTGAAAATCTAGATGAGGAACAAGTTCTTCTTAAAATGGTGTCAAAGCAAGTGTTAGAAAATGCTAATTTCTTATTTAGAGACTCTAAAACTGTGCTAAATAATATGAAGGGTGGAATCTCTTCTGATAAATTATGTGATTTAGTTGCATCTGAATTAAGAATACCTGAAAATGATAGAATCAAATACTTGCTTACAAATTCAATTAATAAAAGACTTCAATATTTACTTAAAGATATTGAGAAAGAAAAGAATCTTCAAAGTATTGAAACTAAGATTAATGAAACTGTTAGAAAATCTGCCGATCAAAACCAAAAGGAATACTATTTGCGTGAAAAAATGCGTGCTATTCAAGAGGAATTAGGGGATTCTAAACAAGATGACACTAAAAAATTCCGTGAACTTATTGAAGCAAGTGATATGCCACAAGCAGTTCGTGAAAAAGCATTAAAGGAACTTAAAAGATATGAGTATTTAGCTCCTTCTTCAAGTGAATCATCAGTAGTTAGAACTTATCTTGAGACATTGATTTCAATTCCTTGGGCAAAACAAACAGAAGATGAATCTGATATTAATGTAGCAATAAATAAACTTGAAACAAGCCACTATGGACTTGATAAGGTTAAAGAAAGAATTATCGAATACTTATCAGTTAAAATGTTAACTGGAAAAAACCCTCAAACTATTCTTTGTTTATCAGGCCCGCCAGGTGTAGGGAAAACTTCTTTAGCAAAATCTATTGCTAATGCACTTAATAGAGAGTTTGTAAAAACTTCATTAGGTGGAGTTCATGATGAAGCTGAAATAAGAGGACATAGAAGAACCTATGTAGGAGCTTTACCTGGTAGGATTATCAACGGAATGATTAAGGCAAAAGTAACAAATCCAGTATTTCTAATAGATGAAATCGATAAACTTGTTATGAACGAAAGAAGCAATCCTTCTAGTGCGTTATTGGAAGTGTTAGATCCAGAACAGAACCAGTTTTTCTCAGACCATTACGTTGAAGAAGACTATGATTTGAGTAAAGTGTTATTTATTACTACTGCTAATTATTTGCAAAATATACCTGCTCCTTTAAGGGACCGTATGGAAGTTATAGAGCTTAGTTCATATACTGAAATAGAAAAATTCCATATTGGACGCAATTTCTTAGTAGGAAAGCAATTGGATGGACACGGATTAGAAGCAAAGAAATTTGAAATAACCGATGGCGCTATTAAGGCAATAATCAATAGTTATACAAGAGAAGCAGGAGTTAGACAGTTAGAAAGATTACTTGGTTCTATTGTAAGAAAATCCATTAAAAAAATCTTAATGAAGAAACAAAATAAAGTTAAAGTAAATAAAGATAATCTTAAAGATTTCTTAGGTAAGAAAATTTTTAAGAATAATCAAATATCAAAAAAGAATATGATTGGTGTTGTAACAGGACTTGCCTATACACAAGCAGGCGGCGATACGTTAGAAGTTGAAGCTACATATTATGAAGGTAAGAATAAATTGATTCTTACTGGTAATTTAGGCGATGTAATGAAAGAATCAGCAATGGCTGCTGTTTCATATGTAAGATCAAATGCTAAGAAATTAGGAGTCAAAACAGACGTATTAGAGAATAATGACTTTCATATTCATGTTCCAGAAGGAGCTGTTCCAAAAGATGGCCCATCGGCAGGAGTTACAATAGCAACCGCTTTAATATCTGTTCTTGCAAACCGTAAGGTAAATCGATTTGTAGGTATGACAGGTGAAATCACATTGAATGGTAGAGTATTACCAATTGGTGGTTTAAAGGAAAAAGCAATTGCTGCTAGTCGTTCTGGACTAAAAGAAATAATTATTCCACAAGAAAATGAGAAAGATGTAGATGATATTCCTAAAGAAGTAAGGGATAAACTTACTATACATTATGCAACCAAGTTGGATGATGTTTTGGCTATAGCTTTAGTATCTTAAAATTTGGCTATCCATTAAAGGGTTAAAGGTAATCCATAGTGGATAGCTTTTTGCATTATTAAAAGAGGAGCTCTATGAAATTTACTACAAAAAAAATTCTTTTATATATACTAGCTATGGTCCTATTGGGTACGGCTGTTACACTAATACAGTCAACCTTAATGGGAATGTCTGCTTGGGATGCTTTACATCGTAATTTTTATGAAGGAATACCATTACAATATAAATATGTTAATGCTGCATCAGCTGTACTTTTTGTTGGTTTAGCTTACATTATAGAATGGAAGAAGCCTAAGTGGATAATGTTTTTTCCTATATTAATATCTTTCTTTATAGGAGCAATTATTGATTTAGAATTAACTTTTGTTCCTGATGTTAGCAATGGAGCTATTTATATAAATATTATATACCTAGCTATAGCTACACTTAGCATAGCGGTTGCTTTAAATATCATTATATATAGCGGTTTTCCACTTCCAGCAATTGATCAATTATGCACCGCAATGGCAAAAAGATTTCACTTAACATTTGGCCAAGGAAAGTTTTTGGGAGAAGTATTAGCTGCACTTGGAGCTGTAGTAGCTGGTGAATTATTTGGCTTTAGAGGCGAAATATATTATTTAGGATTTACAACTATTTATTTTATTCTGTTTTTAGGATTTATAATTGATTTTGTAAGATATCCTATGTTTAGGTTGTTAGGTGCTATATCAAAAGTTGAAATGTATGCTGATGATATGCTTAAGGAAGACATTAACAAGAAGAATGTGCGTAAAACTAGTAGAGCCATCATTGTTAAGGATGGAAAGATTTTACTGCAATTCGTTAAGGGTCATGACTTATTCATGTTACCAGGTGGTGGAAAAGAAAAATTTGAAACACTACAACACTGCTTAAAAAGAGAAGTCTTAGAGGAAACAGGTTATTTAATTAAAAAGCTTGAAGAAAAAACGATAGTTATGGAATATTTTCCAGATGCTACTTATGAAAATCATTTTTACCTAGTAAAATTAAAAAGTGATAAAATTTATAAGAATCGTATTAAACAAACAGAAGAAGAAATTAAAGCTAAACTTGAACATGAATGGGTAGATATTAAAGAAGCAATAACAATTCTAGATGAGCATGATTCTACACATGAACACGGCAATCACATTCAAAATCGAGAGTTTTTAGGTATTATTAATTCTCTTTAGGAGTTATTATGAAGGTTACAGCTAATATTTTATTGAATTATATAAGATGTAGAAGATATGCTAGTCTGAATGATCCGAATTCAGATTATGAATATCAAGACTTTGAAGTTAATTCAAGAAATTATTATCATGAATATCTGGAACTGTTTAAACAAATATATCAAGAGGAATTGTTATTTAAAGACGAGAATCGACATTTGTTTTATGAG
>JAGLYJ010000003.1 GCA_023132365.1 Mycoplasmatota bacterium | reverse complement strand
TTAAAGTATGGATTTATAAGGGCGAAATTTTACCTCCAAAGAAAAAGGGGGCTAAATAATTATGTTAATGCCTAAAAGAACTAAATATCGTCGTCCTCATAGAGTATCTTACGAAGGTAAAGCAAAGGGAAACACAGTTGTTGGCTTCGGAGAATATGGTTTGATGGCATTAGACGGTACTTGGATTACAGCGCGTCAAATAGAAGCAAGTCGTATTGCAATGACACGTTATATGAAAAGAATGGGACAAGTTTGGATAAAAATATTCCCACATTTAGCGAAAACAAAAAAACCTTTAGAAGTACGAATGGGTTCTGGTAAAGGTTCACCTGAAGAGTGGGTAGCAGTAGTTAAAAAAGGACAAGTAATTTTCGAAGTTGCTGGTGTAAGCGAAGAGGTTGCAAAAGAAGCTTTAAGATTAGCTGCTCATAAACTACCTATCAAAACTAAGTTTGTTTATAGAGAAAGTGGTGATTCAAAATGATGTATGCAAAAGACATCCGTGCGATGGACGCTGAAAATATTTTGAATGAAATAGAAAATTTAAAGAAGGAATTATTTGACTTACGCTTTAAGCAAGCGACTGGTCAATTAGAAAATACTGCACGCTTAAGTACTGTTAGAAAGACAATCGCTCGTATGAAGACTATTCTTACTGAGAGAGAAAGCAAATAGGAGGATATATTATGGAAAATACAATAAATCGTAGAATATTCACTGGAACTGTTGTTTCTGCAAAGAACAACAAAACAATTTCAGTTTTAATAACTACATATAAAAAACATCCTTTATATAGCAAAAGAGTAATCTCATCTAAAAAATTTACAGCACATGATGAAAAAAACGAAGCTAATACTGGAGATGTTGTTAAAATCACAGAGTGTCGTCCACTTTCAAAAACGAAGAAATTCCGTTTAATTGAAATCGTGGAAAAACATCAACAAGTTCTTTAATTGGGAGGCTTATAATGATACAACAAGAAACTAGACTTAAAGTAGCTGACAATTCAGGAGCTCGTGAAATATTAACAATCAAAGTGTTAGGTGGAACTAGTCGTAAATATGCTAGTGTCGGTGACATCATTGTTGCTACTGTAAAAAATGCCACTCCAGGTGGTACTATTAAAAAAAGTGAGATAGTAAGAGCAGTTATAGTTAGAACAAAACAAGCAATACGTCGTGCAGACGGTTCATTCATTAAATTCGATGACAACGCAGCAGTTATTATTAAAGAAGATAAAAGCCCACAGGGGACTCGTATCTTTGGTCCTGTTGCAAGAGAGTTAAGAGATAAAGAGTTTACAAAAATCGTTTCTCTAGCTCCAGAAGTATTATAGGAGGCGCATATCATGAAATTTAAAAAAGGCGATAAAGTCGTTATAATCTCTGGTGCAGATAAAGGAAAACAAGGTACAGTTTTAAAAATTCTAGTAAAATCTAATAGAGTTGTACTTGAAGGCGATGGATTATCTAAAGTTAAGAAACATTTAAAACCATCTCAATCAAATCCAGATGGTGGAATTATGGAAGTTGAAAAACCAATCAACGCTTCAAATGTTATGTTAATGGATCCAAAAGCTAAAAAACCTACTAAAATAGGATATAAAACAATAACTAAAAAAGTTAATAAAGAAGATAAAGAAGTTAAAGTTAGATTTGCAAAAAAATCTGGCGAAGTTCTGGATAAGTGAGGGGGTAAATGATGAATAGATTTCAAGAAAAATACAATGAAGCAATTGTACCTGCATTAATCGAGAAATTCAATTATACTTCAATCATGCAAGCGCCAAAAATCAGCAAAATAGTGATTAACATTGGAGCTGGAGACGCTGTTCAAAACCCTAAAGTATTAGATGACGCCGTGAACGAGCTAGCACAAATCACTGGACAAAAACCTTTGATCACAAAAGCTAAAAAATCAATCGCTAGTTTCAAATTACGTGAAGGTATGCCTATTGGTTGTAAAGTTACTTTACGAGGCGAAAAAATGTATGAATTTTTCGATAGGTTAATTACTATCGCATTACCTCGAGTTAGAGACTTTAGAGGCGTAAACCCTAAAGGTTTTGATGGTAGAGGGAACTACACATTAGGTGTAAAAGAACAATTGATTTTCCCAGAAATAGATTATGATAAAGTTTCAAAAATACGTGGTATGGATATAGTTATCGTAACCACAGCAAAATCAGACCAAGAAGCACACGAATTGTTGAAACAATTCGGTATGCCTTTTAGAAGATAAGGAGGATATTATGGCAAAGACATCAAAAAAAGTAAGTCAAAAAAGAGGGTCTAAATTCCCTGTAAGAAACTATACTAGATGTGAACGTTGTGGACGTCCTCACGCTGTATATCGTAAATTTAAGCTATGTCGTGTTTGTTTCCGTGAATTAGCGTACAAGGGTCAAATCCCTGGTGTAAGAAAAGCAAGTTGGTAAGGAAGGAGGCATTTTAATATGGTAATGACAGATCCTATTGCGGACATGTTAACAAGAATCCGTAATGCAAATCAAATGAAACATAAGAAAGTTGATGTACCAGCATCAAAATTAAAAGCTGAAATCCTTGGTGTATTAAAACAAGAAGGATACATCGTTGATTTTGAACGCTTAAATGATGGAGTGCAAGGTACAATTAGAATAGTATTAAAATATTTACAAAATGAAGAAAGAGTAATTAGAGGTTTGAAAAAAATAAGCAAACCTGGCTTACGTGTGTATGCAAAAACTGACGACATTCCTAAGGTATTAAATGGTTTAGGAATCGCTATTGTTTCTACGTCTAGAGGTCTTATGACTGATAGAGCTGCTAGAAAAAATAAAGTCGGCGGTGAAGTGCTAGCATACGTATGGTAATTAATTAACGGAGGTGCAAGAAAGATGAGTCGAATTGGTAAACAATCGATCCCAGTCCCTGCAGGCGTTGAAATTAACATAAACGATAATAATTTCGTAGTTGTTAAGGGTCCGAACGGGGAACTAAGTTTTACTTTCCATGCAAACATGGATATAAAACTAGAGAATCAAGAAATTTCTGTAACCCGACCAAATGATTCAATAAAAAATCGTTCGCTTCACGGAACTACAAGAGCGTTATTGAATAATATGGTTATTGGTGTAACACAAGGATATGCAAAAATTCTTGATATAAAAGGTGTTGGGTATAGAGCTCAACTAAAAGATCCTAAAACATTAATTTTAAATATTGGATATTCAAACCCGGTAGAAATGGCAATTCCTGAAGGAATTACAGTTATAATACCTAAGAATAAAAATACAGAAGTTCAAATTAAAGGTGCTAATAAACAAGTCGTCGGAGAATTTGCAGCAAACGTCAGAAAAGTTCGTCCACCTGAGCCATACCTAGGTAAAGGTATCAGATATAGAGATGAGCATGTACGTCGTAAGGAAGGGAAAACAGCTAAGTAATTAGCTAGGTGAAAATTATGTTTAAACCAGTAAATAAGAATAAACAAAGACAAAAAAGACATCGCAGAATAAGATTTATCATGAAAGGGACACCTGAAAGACCTCGTCTAAATGTTTTCCGTTCTAACAAACAAATATATGCGCAATTAATCGATGATGTAAATGGAGTTACTTTAGCACAAGCGAACTCAAATGAATTTAAAGAAGCAAAAGGATCAAATATTTTAGGTGCAAAAGCTGTTGGTGAAGCAATAGCTAAAAGAGCAGTTGAAAAAGGACATAAAATAGTAGTATTCGATCGTGGTGGATATTTATATCACGGTAGAGTAAAAGCACTAGCAGATGCAGCAAGAGCCAATGGGCTTAAATTCTAAGAGGAGGTTAACTGATGGAAGAAAATAAAAAAGTTGTCGTTGAAAACAAAAAAGTTGTTGTTGAGAATAAAAAAGTTGTTGTTGAATACAAAAAAGATAATTCTCAAGAGAATAAAAAAAGCTTTGGAAACAACAGAAACAACTATAAAAGAAACAAAAAAAGTAGAAATCCAAGAAAAAAAGAAGTTAAACTCTATGATGAAAGAGTTGTTAGCATTGGCCGTGTAACAAAAGTTGTTAAAGGTGGTAGAAGATTTAGTTTCTCTGCACTAGTTGTAGTAGGAGATAAAAAAGGTAAAGTTGGATTCGGAACTGGTAAAGCCGGTGAAGTTCCTGATGCTATCAAAAAAGCCATCGAAGATGCTAAAAAGAATATTATCGTAGTACCTATGAATGGAACAACAATTCCACATACTGTAACAGGTAAATATGGTGCTGGTAAAGTCTTCTTACGCCCTGCTTCAGAAGGTACAGGAGTTATCGCTGGTGGACCAGTGCGTGCTGTACTTGAATTAGCTGGTATTGAAGATGTATTAAGTAAATCATTAGGTTCAAATACGCCTATTAACATTGTACGTGCAACTGTAGAAGGTTTAAAAGAACTTAGAAACGTTGAAACAGTAGCTAAAATGAGAGGACTAACTCCTGAGGAGGTACTCAAATAATGGCAAAGGTTAAAATTACTCTTGTTAAAGGGTTATCAGGTCACAAACCTAATCAGGTAAAAACAATTAAAGCTTTAGGACTAACTAAAAGGATGTCTTCTGTTGTTAAAGAAGATAACGATATGATCAGGGGTATGATAAATACCGTTAATCATTTAATAGTAGTCGAAAAAGCTAAGTAGGAGGTAATTTATGAACTTACATGAATTAAAACCTAATCAAGGATCAACACAACACGGTAAGAGAAAAGGTCGCGGAACAAGTTCTGGTAATGGTAAAACTGCAGGACGTGGTACAAAAGGTCAAAACTCTAGATCTGGTGGAGGCGTTAGACTTGGTTTTGAAGGTGGACAAACACCTCTATTCAAACGCTTGCCTAAAAAAGGATTTACTAATCCTTTTAGGAAAGAATTTGGAATAGTAAATGTAGAAGATTTAAATCAATATCCTGAAGGTACAATCGTTAATCCTGAATTATTAATTAAAGATAGATTAGTAAGAAAAGTATTAAACGGGATTAAAATTTTAGGAAAAGGGAAATTAGAAGTAAAACTTACTGTTCAAGCGCATAAATTTTCAGTATCAGCCGAAAAGGCAATTCTAGATGCTGGTGGCAAGACAGAGGTAATATAATGGAGACTTTAAAAAAAATCTTTAAGAATAAAGATTTAATGAAAAAAATTGGGTTCACATTATTAGCTTTCACAATTTTCAAATTACTAACATATGTAACACTACCTTTAATTAATACAGAATCATTAACTGATTTATTTGATAATTCTGGATTCTTAGGTATTGTAAACTCTATCTCTGGTAATGCACTTAAGCAATATTCAATTATTGCTTTAGGGATTAGTCCATACATCACAGCATCAATTGTTGTGCAAATGTTACAAATGGATATTGTTCCTGCATTAAAAGAATGGAGTCTAGAGGGTGAAACTGGTAGACAAAAAATATCTAGAGTAACTAGATATCTAGCTATCGGGTTAGCATTTGTTCAAGCTTTAGCTATGACATTTGCATTTCATAACTCTCAAACACAATTATTCCAAACTTTCGTAGGTGACTGGGCAACAGAAGGCGGAAGAAACTTATGGTTTCTAGTGTACTTCTATATTGCAGTTGTTTTAACTGCAGGTACAGGATTTATGATTTGGTTAGCTGATCAAATTACTTTAAAAGGTATTGGGAATGGAGCATCAATGTTAATCGTTGGTGGTATCATTATGTCTTTGCCGGGTACAATCACGTCATTGATTCAGTATTATATTACTGATCCAAGCGGGGCTTTACAAGGTGCAGTTGCTGTTGGACAAGGTCAGTTTTCAGGATATTTGTTATTTGGAGTTAGTATTTTAAGTTTTGTTGTTGTATTAGTGGGTGTAACTTATATGCAAGTTGCTATAAGGAAAATACCTATTCAATATGCAAACAGACCTGCAAGTGCAAAATTCAAAGGAAAATCGGATTCTAACATTCCGCTTAAGATTAATACCGCCGGAGTTATTCCAGTAATCTTTGCGTCAATTATATTATCTTTACCTAATACGGTATTTGGATATATGACTATTAGTAATACAGCGAGTAACTGGTTAAATCAAATATTTTCATATGGGCAACCTATTGGGTTCTTCATATATATTGTATTAATCTTTATATTTACTTTCTTCTATACGTTCATTATCATTAAACCTGAACAAATGGCAGAAAATTTATCAAAACAAAATGCTTATATACCTGGTGTTAGACCTGGTTATGAGACAGAATCATATATTACAAAAACATTATTTAGAATAACTATCATTGGAGCGCTTTATTTGGCTGTAATAGCGAGTTTACCAATTATAACATCGATGGCTTTAGGTCATACATATGCTCAAATTGGTGGAACATCACTATTAATTATCGTTGGTGTTGCTTTAGAGACTGCTAAACAAATTAAGACAGATACTCAAGAGAAGACTTACACAGGCTTCATGAGATAGTATAAAATGATTAATTTATTGATTATGGGCAAACCAGGAGCAGGGAAAGGTACTCAAGCTAAAAAACTATTGGATTTTTACAGATTGACTCATATTTCTACAGGTAATATTTACCGTGAAGAAATTAAGAATCAAACTAAAATAGGAATTGAAGCTCAAAAGTATATTTCCCAAGGCGACTTGGTGCCGGATGATATGACCAACGATATCGTAAATGAAGTATTAAAGACACATACTTATCCTAATGGCTTTATGCTAGATGGATATCCCAGAACAGATTCACAAGCAGACGCTTTAGATGAGATTTTAGATCATCTTGGAATAAGTCTTACTGCAGTTATTAATGTAGATGTTAGAGATGAAGTCTTGCTTCATAGAATGGCTGGAAGAAGAGTATGTACAAATTGTGGAATTCCTTATCATGTTGATTATAATGCACCAAAAACGGATGGAATTTGTGATTTTTGTGGAAGCAAATTAGAACAAAGACCTGATGATTTAGAAGAATCAGTAATGAATCGTTTAAATATTTATAATAAAAAAACAAAACCATTGCTTGATCACTATCAAAGACTTGGAATATTAATAGTTATTGATGGAGAAAAAACAAGTGATGAAGTCTTCAAAGATATTGTGAGTAAACTAGGTGAATAAAATGGTTACAAGAAAATCAAATCGAGAAATTGAATTAATGAGAATTGCTGGAAGAATTGTTGCTATGGCTCATAAAGCTGTAAAAGACACAGTTAAACCAGGAATGACTACCAAAGATATTGATGATTTGGTCGAACAAGTAATCCGTCGAAATGACGCTATTCCATCTTTTAAAAATTACAACGGATTTCCCGCAGCAGCATGCGTGTCTATTAATGAAGAAGTCGTGCATGGTATTCCTACTCCTCATAGGGTGTTACAAAACGGAGACATTGTTTCTGTTGACATTGGGGCAATATATAAAGGATATCATGGTGATTCTGCATGGACATACGCTTGCGGGGAAATTTCCGAAGAAGCTAAAAGCTTACTTGAAGGCACAGAAAAAAGTTTATTTGCTGGCTTAGAATATGCTAAAGCAAATAATAGATTATCAGATATCTCACACGAAATTCAAAAGACAGCTGAAGGCTTAGGTTTCTCAGTTGTAAGAGAATTTGTAGGACATGGCATAGGAAAAAATTTGCATGAAGATCCACAAATTCCTAATTACGGTTTGCCTCATAGAGGATTATTGTTGAAATCAGGAATGACATTAGCAATTGAACCGATGATTAATTTAGGAAATAAAGAAGTGAAAGTATTATCTGACGGTTGGACAACTATAACCAGGGACAAATCAATATCCGCTCACTTTGAGCACACTGTATTGATTAAAAAAGATGGTTATGAGATCCTAACCAAAATATAAAGGGAGTGATTTTAATTTGGCAAAAAAAGATGAAGTTATCGAAATGGTAGGTAAAGTAGTAGAAGTTTTGCCTAATGCACAATTTATAGTTGAGCTAGAAATCGGACACCGAATTAAAGCCCACGTTTCTGGTAAAATCCGTATGCATTACATACGCATTTTACCAGGTGATAAAGTAAAAGTTGAATTATCAACATACGACCTAACACGTGGAAGAATAACTTATAGAATGAAGTAATTAATAAAATTTATAAAGAAAGATTTTAGGAGGTAAATGGCATGAAAGTAAGACCATCTGTTAAAAAAATCTGTGATAAATGTAAAATAATCAAGAGAAAGGGTAAAGTACTTGTTATTTGTGAGAATCCAAAGCACAAACAAAGACAAGGAAAATAGGAGGTATTTATGGCACGTATAGCAGGAATAGATATTCCTAGAGAAAAAAGAGTAGTAATTTCTCTAACTTATGTTTATGGGATTGGTAGAACAAGATCAGAAAAAATATTAGCAGCCGCTGGTGTTTTAGAGGATAAAAGAACAAAAGATTTAACTGATGAAGAAATCGTAAAAATTCGTCAAGAAGTACAAAAATTTATTGTTGAAGGTGACTTAAGAAGAGAAAGAGCCTTGAACATCAAAAGATTGATGGAAATTGGATGTTATAGAGGAATTCGTCATAGAAGAGGATTGCCAGTTCGTGGACAAAACACTAGAAATAATGCTAGAACACGTAAAGGGCCAAGAAGAACAGTAGCAAATAAAAAGAAAGCAATTTAAGAAGGGAGAATTGAATTAAATGGCACGTAATGTAAGAACTAAACGTCGTGTGAAAAAAAATATTCCTTTAGGAATAGCACATATTCATTCGACTTTCAATAATACAATAATTACAATTACTGATATAAAAGGTAACGCAATTGCTTGGAGTTCAGCTGGAGCAATCGGATACAAAGGTAGCCGTAAATCAACTCCATTCGCTGCGGGACTAGCATCAGAAGCAGCAGCTAAATCAGCTATAGATCACGGAGTTCAAAAAGTAGAAGTTGAAGTTAAAGGACCGGGACCTGGGCGTGAAGCTGCAATTAGAAGTTTACAAGTGGCAGGATTAGAAATTACAGCAATCAAAGATGTTACACCAGTACCACATAATGGTTGTCGTCCAAGAAAACGACCACGTGGGTAGGAGGTAAATCCATGAAAGACTTGAAATTCGAAAAACCTAAAACATTAACCGATGAGATTAATGAAACTTATGGTAAGTTTATTATTACTCCTCTTGAAAGAGGATTTGGAATCACGCTCGGTAATTCATTAAGGCGAGTTTTATTGTCATCTCTACCTGGAGCTGCAATCGTTAACGTAAATATTGATGATGTAGTACATGAATTCACACCAGTGGATGATGTCGTTGAAGATGTAACTACAATTGTACTTAATCTTAAGGGAGTTATTTTATCAATCGATAATGAAGATTCAAAGATCGAAAAGCGATTAGATATTACAGTAACTGGACCAAAAGATGTTTATGCAAGTGATATTTTGGCAGATGAACAAGTTGAAATTGTTAATCCAGACCACTATATTTGTCATGTAAACGCAGGCAAAGAATTTAGAATGGTTATGAAAGCTAAAAAAGGAAATGGCTATATAAATTCTAAAGAAAATGCTACATATACTGAAGATGTAAATGATATTGCTATAGATAGTATCTATACACCAATAGTAAGAGCTAATTACACAGTTGAAAAAACTAGAGTTGAAGACTCTGGAGATTATGATAAATTAATTATGGAAATTTGGACTGATGGGTCAATTAACCCTAAGGATGCTATTGGAATGGCATCAAAAATGTTAATAGATCATTACCAAGTTCTAGTAGAATTATCTACAACTGAATTAGAAGAAGACTTCATGGTGGAAAGAAAAAGTGAAGAGAAAAATCGCAACTTAGAAAAACCAATCGAAGACTTAGATCTTTCTGTAAGATCATATAATTGTTTAAAAAGAGCTGGAATTCATACTTTGGGTGAGTTAATTGAGAAATCTGAAGAAGATATGATGAAGGTTAGAAATTTAGGTAAAAAATCATTGAAAGAAGTTAAGCAAAAGCTGGAAGAGATGAATCTTGGCTTAGCTAAACACTAATCGATAGGAGGAAATTATGGCTAGTAGAGGATATACAAGACTTAATCGTAATAGCGCTAATCGTAAGGCACTAATCCGTGATTTAGCTACGCAACTTATTATGCATGAAAAGATTGAAACTTCAATAACGAAAGCTAAGGAAATTAGAAGAACTGTTGAAAAATTGATCACTAAGGCAAAAAAAGGCGATTTAAATTCAGCTAGAATTGCAGAAAAAACTGTTAGAGATTTAAAAATTGATGACACATATGCACTTACTAAATTATTTACAGAATTAGGACCTAGATATAAAGAACGTAACGGTGGTTACACTCGTATCTATAAAGTTGGACCAAGAAGAGGCGACTCTTGTCCAATGGCTATTATTGAATTAGTATAATTTAAAGTAATATATAAACCGAGATGATTAAATCTCGGTTTTTTATATGCCTTTATATAATTGTATTAATATATTAAAAGTGTTATAGTTTAATAGAGGTGATAATGTTATGAAATTGCTTAAAAAACTAATTATAATTATAGTTGTTTTAGCTATATTTTTAATAGCTGGGTCATTGCTTTTTTTGAACCAAATTCAATATGAGGTAACTAGCGATGATTTACCCCAAGATGTTTATGAAACATCTGGAGAATTATTACCATATGCAAAAACTAAAGTATTAGGTTTGTTAACGGCTAATGAAGATGATCGCTATACTTTAATAGAGGAAATTATAAATTTAATTATATTAGATTCAATTCAAGAAAACATCAATGAAAATTATGACCCGCTTGGAGATTGTACAACTAATACTTGCTTAAAAATTTATGACAGCGATAGTTTCTATATTGATTATATTTATGCTGAGATAAATGAAGATAATCAAATAGAAATTACGATTAGTGCGGGATCGGAATCAATTGTTAAGGTTGATACCGCTCTTATATTAGTTTTAGATATTGAATTTAACATTATAACTTTGAATCCAAATGTAGTATTTACTTTAAATTCATATTATCTAGGTAATAAGGGTTTATCTCTAACATTGTTAAATATAATTTTTAATAGATTTGATAAAACTGAGGTGGAAGACAGTATGACGTTTGGGATACTTGACTTAGATGAATACACATATACCATATCCATCACAGACGCCATAACTTAGGAGAAGATTATGAATGCAGAAGATAAATTCTTAGATTTATTTAAAAGACTAGAAAAGCATTTGAGATTAGAGTATTCTCAAAATAATTACTCGTATTCAGGATTTATGAGTAACTTATATAAAATTAAGAAATCGAATAAATACCCATTAATTTCTAATAAGTATAACTTCGATATTCTTAAGCAAGCTTCGCAAATAAGAAATATTATTGCTCACAATCAAAATGTACTAATACCTAGCGATAAGTTTATTATTGGTTTTGAAAGAGTTGTAAATAAGATTTGCGATCCGATGAAGATAGAAAACATAATGATTCAATATTCTAAATTAAAAACCATAAATTTAGATACGACCATTGATGAAGCCATATATTTGCTTAAAGTTCATGGTTATAATACATTACCAGTTATTCAAGGCAGTAACCTAATCGGTATTTTTACTGAGAAATCACTTTTTGATTATTTATCTGTGAAAAAAAATAGCGCTATTAATAAGACAATGAAAATCAAAGATATTTTAGCTGCGATTGATTTAGATTCTGAGCCTAGAAAGTATTTTGATTTCATTAGTAGAAACTCAAGTTTAAAGGAAGCTTATGATTTATATAATTCGGATTTAAAACATAGGAGAGAATTATTGTTATTGCTAGTAACAGAAAATGGAGCGTCAGGTGAAAAACTACTAGGAATTGTTGCATTAAGAGATATAGAAAATGCGTTAATAGATTAGGTTTTTCATTTGTTTTTTGATATAATAATCAGTTGGACGGTGCAGATATGAGTATGATTTCAGTTAAAGATGTTTCTTTTTCATATAATGAGAAAAAACAAAGTCTAAAAAATATATATTTAGAGATTGAAAAAGGCGATTGGATTGCTATTTTAGGCCACAATGGTTCAGGTAAATCAACATTAGCTAAAACCTTAGTGGGATTATTAGAACCTCAAACTGGGGAGATAGTAATCGATGGTATTGTTCTTAACGAAGACAGTGCTTTTGAACTTAGAAAGAGGATAGGAATTGTATTTCAAAACCCTGACAATCAATTTGTTGGTGTCACTGTAAGAGATGACATCGCTTTTGGTATGGAGAATTTATGTGTTCCTCGCGAAGAAATGATTGATAGAATCGATTTTTATGCTAAAAAAGTTGATATGCAGGATTATCTAGATAAACAACCATCAAATCTAAGTGGTGGGCAAAAGCAAAGAGTAGCTATTGCAGGAATTCTAGCTATGAGGTCAGATGTTTTAATTTTTGATGAAGCAACATCTATGCTGGACCCATTTACTAAAAATGATTTGATTGAATATATTAAATCTCTAAATAAAGAAGGCTTTACTATTATCATGATTACACATGATGTAAATGAAGCTCTTTTAGCAGATAAAATACTAATTTTGAATCAAGGCGAAGTTTATGCGTATGATGATACAGTTAATCTTTTGAAAAACAAAGAAGCTTTTGAAAAGAGCCATTTAGAATTGCCTTTGGCTTTGCAAGTTGCTTCTGAATTGAAAGATGATATGATAAAGGATAAATTATGGGAATATATTTTAATGAAGTAACCCATGAATACGCATCGTATTCAAAGAAAACATATAAGGCAATTCATAATATTACATTAAAAATTGAAAAAGATCATGAATTTGTAGCTTTGGTAGGTCATACCGGAAGTGGGAAGTCAACTTTAGCTAAACATATGAACGCATTACTATTTCCAACTAGTGGATCGTTGGATATATTTGGAAACCATATAACTCAAAAAAGAGATAAAAAAATTAGTTATAATTCAATAAGAAAAAATGTGGGACTTGTATTTCAGTTTCCGGAGTATCAGCTCTTTGAAGAAACGGTTGAGAGAGATATAATGTTTGGACCTTTAAACTTCAAAATTCCTGAAGAGGAAGCTAGATTATTGGCTAAGAATGCACTTAAGTTAGTTGGACTTGATGAAAGTTATCTTAAAAGAAATCCATTCAATTTAAGTGGGGGAGAAAAGAAGAGGGTATCTATCGCCGGTATTTTAGCGATAAATCCTGAAATCCTTGTGTTGGATGAACCTACAAGTGGATTAGACCCCGAAGGCAAGAACATACTAATGAATTTGTTCAAAGAGATACATGAAAAAACTAATAAGACGATAATAATAATCACACATGATATGGATTTGGTTTATCAGTATTTTAATCGAGTAATCATTCTGAAAGATAGTGAATTATCTTATGATGGTACACCAGATAAATTATTTAAGAGTGATATATTAATGGATAATCATTTGGATTACCCAAACACAATTAAAACAATGAAATATCTAAATAAAGAGTTGAATAAAAATTTTAACATCTATCAAAAAACCGCCGCTGATGTTATTAAAGAGATTAAAAGAGTGATGTCCAATGAATAATATTATTATTGGTCAATACATCCCTGGAAAAGGATTCTTTTATCGATTAGATCCAAGAACAAAAATAATTACAATAATATTTCTAATGGTTGCGGTTTTCATGTTAGAAAATATATTCCAAGTTCTAGTAGCTTTTGGCGTAGCAATACTTTTATTATTGGTGGGTAGAATATCAATAATTAAAGTATTAAAAGGTCTTAAACCAATATTTGTATTGTTAATATTTACATTCGTATTTCAGATTGCTCTGAACCAAGAAGGCGTTATAGTATCTCAAGCAACTATGCATTTTAACCTCTATAGTGTTATAGGGATTGTTGTAGCTTTCATTATTTGGAGACTTCTTACTAATCTAGGAAAATTTAAAATTCTGCTTTTTTTAGTGTTTATATTAGGTATATATTTTGTTTTAAGATATGTAAACTATGCTACAGATTTTTATAATTTTGATTTAGTCATATATCAAAAAGGTGTTGAAATGTCTGTGTTCGTAGTTATTAGGCTACTAATAATTATTACTCTTACTACGGTTTTAACACTAACAACTAAACCAACAGATTTAACCCAAGGGTTGGAACAACTTATGCGACCCCTAAAAAAAATAGGATTTAATTCTGAAAGCTTTGCTTTAATTATCTCGATTAGTTTACGATATATTCCAACTATATTTGATGAAGCTCAAAAAATTATGGCAGCACAAGCGAGTAGAGGAGCCGACTTTAGAGAAGGTAAGTTAAAAGATAAGTTAAAGCAGATCATATCTTTGCTAATACCAATGTTTATAATCGCTTTTATTAGGAGTGAAGAATTAGCTGACGCAATGGAGTCTAGGAATTTTGTGCCGGGAGGTTCAAGGACAAGAATTAATATTTTGAATTTTTCGAGAGTGGATATCTATACTGGCATATTTACATTGCTTTGTTTTGCTGGAGCTATAGTAGTGAAGGTGATTTTCTAATGAATGTAGATATAAATAAATTAGATGACAATGTAGGGTTAAAGTACAATCAAGAGGTAATTCTAAGTAAAGATAATGTTGCTGCATTTATAAGAAGCAATAAAGATCTATTTATTAATCTTGATATTGAACAAATTAATGAATCAGCTATGTATTATGGATATAACCAATATTTGAATCCGGTAAAAATAGGCTATAAAAATGATTTGATTCAAAAGATAATTATCTTAACTGAACCAATAAATTATACACGTTATAAGGCAACGCTTACCTTTGATGGACATTTATATAATGGGTTTCAGATCCAAAAGGATCAAAAAACTATTCAAGGGGAATTAACAAAAATTGTTTCAAATGTTAATGGGTATGAATCGCTAGTGCAAGGTGTATCTAGAACTGACGCAGGAGTTCATGCAAATAATTATGTAATCCATTTCGATTCAACGAGAGATATTAGTGATTCAAAATGGTTGGTATTATTAAATCATCAATTGCCAAATGATATTCTTGTTAAATCTATAGAAAAGACACACCCGATATTTCATTCAAGATATGACGCTCTTATGAAGAGATACATCTATAAAATGAAACTTAGCGATAGTAATCCGTTTAATATAAACTATGAATGGCAATGTCAAAATATTGATTTAACTATAATAAAAAGTAATTTAAGACAATTAATAGGCACCCACGATTTCAGAAGTTTTTGTAAAGGAATAGCTAATTCATATGAACGCACTATTTATAAAGCTGAGGCAATCCTTAAAGATGATTCTCTAACTTTAGTTTTTGAAGGGAATGGATTTTTAAGATACATGATAAGGATTATAGTAAATGCGCTGTATCTTCAATTGACCGGACAGCTAAATGTTGATATGGCTATTATACTTAAAGAAAAAAGCAGAAAATATACTAAAAATTTAGCTCCTGCTTCTGGATTATATTTAGATGAAATAAAATATTGAAAAAAGCGCTGATTTCAGCGCTTTAAATTATTTTATTGTTGTAGTTTATCAAGCTTAGCAATCTGTTTATTAGTTCTTATTCTTTTTGCTATCGCAATTATTAGTAAGATAATAATATTTGCTGATACAATTGCAGCCCCTGAAGGTATTGTTAATGAGTAAGCCATCCATAGACCAAAAAATACAGAAAGTTCAGAAAATACAACTGAAATAATTAATGTAGATTTAAAACTCCAACCAATTCTCATAGCGGCCGCTACTGGGATAATCATCATTGATGAAATTAAAAGCACACCAGCAGATTCTAATAAAACAGATACTACTACAGATAGGACGACCATGAATAGAATTTGAAACAAACTAACATTAACTCCTAAAAATTTAGCATTAGCTTCGTCGAAACTAACAGCGGAAATCTGTTTTCCAAAAAAGATAAACAATATTGAAACAAGAATAGCTGTAACTAGAATAATTATTAAATAATAATTTGTGATTGTTAAGATTGAACCAAATAAATAGTTATATAAAGATCCTGTTTTCTTAGCTAGCGAAAAGAAAATTGCGCTTAAAGCAGCTCCTAAACTTATTACAATTACCATGGATATTTCTTTATAGTTCTTATAAGATCTTCTAAACAGTTCGATTAATAATCCACCAACTACTGAGAAAAGAATTCCTAGGTATAATGGTTTCTCAAAGAAAATTGAAATACCAAGAGTGGAGATATATAAACTGACAGAAATACCTACAAGAGAAAAGTGACCTAAGGTATCTGCGATAAATGAAAGTCTCCTAACTGTTACAAATGATCCAATAATAGGCGCCATTGCACCTAATATCATTCCAGCGAATAACGCTCTTAACATGAAATCTTGTTGGAATAAATCATTTAAAAATGACAACATCATCATGATTTATCAACCCCTTCAATTTCTTCTTTAGTAGAAATAGTAGTGGTTAAGTCAATCGCCATATCAAGAACATGTGTATAATTAAGATTCTCTAGTGAATCTGTATGAGTAATTAAAATAATAGTCTTACCTAGTTTATTAAGCTCATCAACAGTCTTATAGAAAAATATTGAGTTCTGTTTATCGATAGACGCTGTTGGTTCATCTAAAATTAAAACTTCTGGATCATTTAACATGGCTTTAACAATAAAAACTCTTTGTAATTGTCCGCCAGATAATGAATTTATATTTTCATTCACAATTTCTAAGATGCTCATTTGATCTAATAATTTTAGATAATTGCTTTCGGATTTTTTAGTGATTGTAGAAAATCTAAGTAGTTCTTGAACAGTTAATGGAAATTCATAATTAAAGCCATCAGAATTTTGACTTACATATCCAAATTTTGTCCAATGTTTAAATGCGTTTATGTCTTGTTTATCCAAAAAAATCATTCCGTTTTTAACAGAATTAACACCTAACAGACATTTAATTAATGTTGATTTTCCAGAGCCATTTTTTCCTTGTACTACTAAATAATCACCTGAGTTAATTGTGTGAGATAATCCGTTAATAATAGTCTTGTGGCCATAGGCGAAAGACAAATTTCTAATATCTATTTGCATTTATCATCATCCTTTAAATATATTGTAACATACTAATTTATTTTATTAAAATAATATATTTAAAAAAAAGCATAATTATGAGATAATAGAATGGTAAAGCAGGTGATAATATGAAGGGCAAATTTATAAGTTTTGAAGGACCCGATGGTTCAGGCAAAACTTCTGTAATAAAGGTAGTAGAGAACTATTATAAAGAAAGAGGTTTTAAGACCTTGGTAACAAGAGAACCAGGTGGGATTAAAATTTCAGAGAAAATAAGAGAAGTAATTCATGATGTAGAACATACAGAAATGGATCCAAGAACAGAAGCTTTGTTATATGCAGCTTCTAGAAGTCAACATTTGAATCAGAAAATTATTCCGGCTTTAGAATCAGGGATAATTGTTTTATGTGATCGCTATGTTGACAGCTCATTAGCATATCAAGGGTTTGGTAGAAAATTGGGGTATGATGAGGTTTTAGCCATCAATATGTTCGCCATAGACTCAGTTTTTCCTAACTTAACTATATTTGTAGATGTAAGACCTGAAGTGGGCTTAAATCGCGTTTTTTCAACGGCTGATAGAGAAAAAAACAGATTAGACTTAGAATCACTTGAGTTTCACAAAGAAGTATATAACGGATATTTGGAACTTATTAAAATATATCCAAAACGCATTAAAAGAATCAATGGAGAACAACCAATATCTAAAGTAGCTAAAGAAGCAATAGACTTAATTGAAACAATAATTTAGAGAGGGAAATTATGTCAGTATATTCATGGGATGAAGTAGGCAAATATCAGAACGATGTAGCTAGGATAATCAAGAATAGTTATAGATTGAATCGCATATCTCACGCTTATATCTTTGAAGGTCCAAACGGAACTAAAAAGACAAGTACAGCATTCTTATATGCGAAATCTTTACTATGCACAAATTCTGATGCTTTTAATCCATGTAATGAATGTCATAATTGTAGAAGGGTTGAAAATCGAACTCACCCAAATCTATTCTATGTTAAACCTAAAGGGAAAGTCATTAAAAAAGAACAAATTAAAGATTTAATTAGAGAATTTTCAAAAGCTTCTATCGAAAAAGGTCCGCGGATATATATAATCGAAGAAGCTGAGAAACTAAATTTAACATCAGCGAATACTTTGCTTAAAACAATGGAAGAACCAGGTCAGGATATCTATCAAATCTTAATTACTGAAAACTATAACTCTTTATTGAAAACAATTATATCGAGAGCAGAAATATTGCATTTTAAACCAATAGATAGAAATCTTATTAAAGAGCACCTTGTCAAACAAGGTATAGCTGCAAATATAGCTAATTCTATTAGCGAATATACAGTTGATATGGGATCAGCAATTAAGTTTGCTGAAGATTTTAAAATGATTAATATTATTAAGTTAGTTACAGAAATACACAACTCATTTTTGGTAAAAAACTTATCACCGATACTTTTATTTAAGGAAAGTAGTCAAGATGTATTTCAAGATCAAGAAATCACCGATTTCTTTTTGATGTTAATGATTTTCTATCAAAAGGACATCTTAAATTATCAACTTAGACATTTAGATAGTATCTGTTTTGAAGAGGAAATAGAAACAATAAAAAAATTAGCAGATAAAATTGCACAAAAACACATTGAGCAAAACATTACTAATATGCTTGGATTAAAAGCTAGATTGAAGTATAATATCAACAACAAACTTGCATTTGATAAAATGCTTGCTTGCTTAGAAAGAGGTTATAAATATGCAACATACTGTAGTGGCAATACAGTTTAATCGTTTAGGAAAAAAATATTATTTTGATACAGCAAATATTGATGTAAAAAATGGAGATAAAGTAGTTGTTGAAACAGCAAGAGGAATTGAACTTGGATTTGTAGTTTCAAATAAAATGCAAATAGGGAACGAAGATTTAGTTTCTCCATTAAAACCAATAGTTAGAATCGCTTATCCTGATGATATTAAAAAATACGAAGAGAATGTAGAAAAAGAAGGTTACGTTCTTAAAAAAACTGAAGCACTTATTAAGGAACATAGTTTAGACATGAAGTTGCTAAACTGCGAGTATACATTAGATAGAACAAAATTAATCATATATTTTAATGCCGAAGGTAGAGTAGATTTTAGAGAGTTAGTTAAAGATTTAGCTAATGAGTTTCATGTGAGAATTGAACTTAGACAAGTTGGCACAAGAGATGGTGCTAAAGTGTTAGGTGGAATTGGTCCATGTGGTAGACAAACTTGCTGCACTAAATTCTTGAATGAATTCCAACCAGTATCAATTAAAATGGCAAAGAATCAAAACCTATCACTTAACCCAAATAATATATCTGGAATCTGTGGCAAATTACTTTGCTGTATTACCTATGAAGATGAATATTATAAAGATTTAAGAAAGAAAATGCCTAAGATGAATTCGTATATATCAACACCAGAAGGCAAAGGGAATGTTTCAAGTATTAATTATGTTCTTCAACAAGTAACTGTTAATATCAAGGGATCATTTCATAAGTACCATATATCAGAAATTGAATTTAGAGAAACTGCTGCAAAAGAAGATTTAAATGTTGCAGATAAAGAATTATTGAATTTAGAGGAATAAAATGATAAAAGAAGAAATCCATGATTTGCTAGCTTATGATGGTCTAAAGATAATTCAAAGAAAAGATTTATTTCGATTTTCTTTGGATTCTTTATTATTAGCTGATTTTGTTAATATCAATCTTCGCGCCAAGAAAATCATTGATTTTGGCACTGGACTAGCTCCAATACCACTATATTTATCATTAAAAACAAATAAGCCAATTATTGGAATTGATATTCAAAAAGATGTAGTTGATTTGGCTAAAAAGAGTATATCATTAAATAATTTAGATAACCAAATAACAATATATCAAAGAGATATTTTAGAATCCTATAAAGATTATGAAACTAATACTTTTGATATTATTACAGTTAACCCACCATTTTTTAAATATCATAATGATGCATTTTTAAATGATTTGGATTCATTTACCATCTCAAGACATGAAGTATATATTGATTTGGAAGGAATTATCACTTCAGCTAAAAAAATGATAACAAGTGGCGGCTCCCTTAATTTTATTCATCGAGCAAACCGCCTTGATGAAATTATTATATTACTGAATAAACACGGGTTTGTTATAAAAAGAATGAAATTCGTTTATACGAAAATATCCAAAGAAGCAATGATGGTATTAATAGATGCTAGAGCTAATGGCAAAACTGGAGATATAAAAATAGAAAAACCACTTGTGATTTACGATGAAAACACAATATATACCAAAGAGGTGCTTGAAATATTTCACTTAGGAGATGATAACTTTGTTAAGAAATTTTAATTATCAATCGAATAAAAGCACTTTATATCTTATAGCAACACCAATTGGAAATCTTGAAGATATTACTCTTAGGGCATTAAGGATTTTAAAGGAAATAGATAAAATATATGCTGAAGACACTAGAGTAACTTCAAAACTATTAGCACATTTTGAAATTAGAAAACCAATGTTTAGTTTTCATGAACATAATTCAAGCATGAAGGCAAACATAGTATTAGATGATTTGAAAGAAGGGTTAAATGTTGGACTAGTTTCCGACGCAGGTATGCCTTTAGTAAGCGATCCTGGATACGACCTTGTAAAGAAAGTAATAGAAGGTGGCTTCAATGTAGTATCTTTACCTGGAGCCAATGCATTATTACCTGCACTTACTATGTCAGGGATAAAAACTCATCCTTTTCTCTTTTATGGATTTTTGGATTCAAAACAAAATAAGAAATTAGAAGAATTAGATACTCTAAAATATCAAACATCAACTTTGATATTTTATGAGGCAATTCATAGAATAAATCAAACATTAAAAAATATCTATGATACTTTTGGAGATAGAGACTTTGTAATCGCAAGAGAAATAACAAAAGCTTATGAAGAAATCATTAGAGGTCGCTTAAGTGAATATAATGAACTTCCTGAACTAAAAGGAGAATTAGTATTAATTGTAGAAGGATATAAACAAGAAACAATTAAATCAGATTTGAATATAGTTCAACAAGTGGATTTCTTTGTTGAATCCGGGCTTAAAAAAACTGAAGCTATGAAAAAAGTTTCAGAGTTAACAGGGATACCTAAAAACAAAATATATCAACAATATCTAAATGAGAAAATAGATAAGGAGTGATGTTTTATGAAGTTTTTAAGCATAATAGCTGACGGATTTGAAGATATGGAAGCCTTAGGAACAATCGCGCTACTTAGAAGAGCAGGGATTAAAGTTGAAATTGCTTCAGTATTTAATAAAAAAACAGTTGTTGGATCACAAGGCGTTCAGGTTATAGTAGATAAACCGATGAAGCGAGTTAAAGCTTCTGACTATGATGGATTATTCATCCCTGGAGGAGCACACTCTTTTGTCCTTAGAGAAACTGAAACCGTTAAGAAATTAGTTTTAGAATTTTATGAACAAAAGAAATGGTTGATGGCTATTTGTGCTGCACCAACTGTCTTTGGTATAATGGGGATTATGGATTCTAGAAAATATATATCTTTTCCAGGAACAGAAAGAGAAATGAAAAAAGCAATACGAGTTAATGAAGCTTCTGCAGTTAGAGATGGAATATTTATAACTGGAAGATCAGTAGGCGTAATCTATGATTTCGTATTTGAAATAATTAAAGCAGTATTTAATCAAAAAGCGGTAGAAGAATTAAAAAAGAATATAGTTTATTAAAGGAGTAACTGATGAATAAGACATTTTATATAACTACACCAATCTATTATCCTAGTGGTAAATTTCATATTGGTTCAGCATATACAACTTGCTTATGCGATAGCATTATCAGATATAAGAAATTAAAAGGATATGATACTAGGTTTTTGACTGGTACAGATGAGCATGGGCAAAAAATTGAAGAGGCAGCTATAGCTAATAATAAGAGTCCACAAGAGCATGTGGATTATATGGCCGGGCTTGCTCAAGATTTATGGAAACAACTTGAGATTTCAAATGATGACTTTATTAGAACTACAGAAACTAGACATAAAGTTGTGGTAGAAGAAATTTTTGAAAAATTATTAAAGAATGATGATATATATCTAGGAGAGTACTCTGGTAACTATTGTGTCTCTTGCGAATCATATTTCACACCTACACAACTAGTAGATGGAGATAAGTGTCCTGATTGCGGGAAAACTACCGATGTACTAAAGGAAGAAACATACTTTTTAAGACTATCAAAATATTCAGATAGATTACTTAATTACATTGAAGACAATCCAGAATTTATTGTTCCTGAGACAAGAAGAAATGAAGTTATTTCATTTATTAAATCTGGACTACTAGATTTATCAGTTTCTAGAACAGCCTTTTCGTGGGGTATTAAAGTTAAATCAAACCCAAAACATATTGTGTATGTTTGGATTGATGCGGTATGTAATTACATAACATCTTTAGGATATGGTTCAAAGGATAATAATCTATATCAAAAATACTGGATTAACGGCGATGAAGTCATTCACGTTGTAGGAAAAGACATTTTAAGATTCCATGCAATATACTGGCCAATCTTGTTAATGGCATTAGATATTCCAATTAAATTTAGATTATTTGCACACGGTTGGTATTTGATGAAAGACGGTAAAATGTCAAAATCTAAAGGTAATGTTATTTACCCAGAACACCTTGTTGAACGATATGGATTAGATGCATTTAGATATTATATAGTTAGAGAGATTGGTTATGGTAATGATGGAGTTTTCACTCCTGAAGATTATGTTAAAAGAATCAATACTGATTTAGTTAATGACTATGGAAACTTAGTATCAAGAAGTATTTCAATGGTCAATAAATATTTTAATGGGTCTGTTAAAAAGACAAATCATAATCATGAGTACAAAGTTTTTGAAGAAGATTTAGAAAAAGTAGCCAATGACATTTTCTCTAAATATCAAAAAAATATGGATGAATTCAAACTTTCAAATGCTTTACAGGATATAAGTGCACTTGTTAAAAGAACAAATAAATTAATTGATGATACTTTCCCTTGGGAGCTAGCTAAGAACGAAGATTTAAAACCTGTTTTAGAATCTGTTATGTATCATCTAGTGGAGAGCATAAGGGTTATTAGCATTCTATATTTACCGTTTTTATTATCAGCGCCTTTAGATGTATTTGAATTTTTAGGTGTTGAAGAAGATTTTAGAGGTTTTTCAAATATAGAATTTGGAACTAAATTAACTTACGATGTCGTGAAAAAACCAAAACATTTGTTCCCAAGGTTAGATTTAGAAAAAGAGACTAAAGTAATTAAAGAACTTATGCAATCTGATGATTCAGATAAAAAAAGTGAAAAAGAGGTTATAAAAATGTTGCCAGAAATTGAATTTGATGACTTCACTAAAATTGATATTCGTGTAGGTAAAATCATTGAAGCAAAGAAACACGATAACGCTAAAAAATTATTAGTATTTAAGATAGATACCGGGGACAGAATTAGATCTATAGTTTCTGGGATAGCTCAATACTATAAACCTGAAGAATTACTTGATAAATTAGTTCAAGTAGTTACAAATCTAAAACCTGTTAAACTAAGAGGAGAGTTATCTGAAGGCATGATTCTCTGCGGTGAAACTGAGGAAAAAACCCTATTTGTAATTGAGGTTCCAAACAAATTACAACCGGGAGATAAAGTTAGTTAAAAAATATTTTAGTGTCAATCGAAATTTGTTGACATAAGGTGGGTAAAATGATATGATAATTAAGGTACATTTTTAAAAAGTTATAACCCACTAGCCTTTTAAATAATAGGAGGTTACAAATGAAAACATTTATGGCAAATGAAAACACAATTAAACGCGAATGGTTTGTTGTGAACGCAGATGGGAAAAGACTTGGTAGATTAGCTACAGAAGTGGCTACTATACTAAGAGGAAAGCATAAACCTACATTCACACCGCATGTGGACTGTGGAGATTATGTAATTGTAGTTAATTCTGACAAAATAGAACTAACAGGAGACAAATGGAATAAGAAGAAGTATTATACTCATTCTACATATCCTGGTGGTTTAAAAGAAAAAACTGCAAAAGTATTAATGCAAGAAAAACCAACAAGAATGGTTGAACTTGCAATTAAAGGTATGTTACCTAGCGGTAAACTAGGAAATCAAATGTACAAAAAATTATTCGTTTATGCAGGACCAGATCACAAACATAGTGCTCAAAAACCTGTTGTAATGGAATTAAAAGGATAGGAGAATATAATGGCTAATTCAGTAATGTATCGCGGAACTGGAAGAAGAAAATCTTCAGTTGCAAGAGTTATACTTAGACCAGGTAACGGTGTAATAACTGTTAACGGTCGTAAATTTGAAGAATATATTCCTTCATCTTTAGCTAGATTAGATGTTTCTCAGCCTTTAGTTTTAACGGCTAATGAAAACACATTTGATATTTCAGTGAACGTAAATGGTGGCGGAATTATTGGTCAAGCTGGTGCAATCCGATTAGGGATTACAAGAGCTTTACTAGAAGTCAATCCTGAATACAGAAAAATCTTAAAACCAGCTGGGTTAATTACAAGAGATTCTCGTGCTAAAGAACGTTATAAATATGGTCTTAAAAAAGCGCGTAGAGCACCACAATTCAGTAAACGTTAATATGCCAAATTCAAAAAACACAGGATCCCACATCCAGTGTTTTTTTTATATTTAAAAGTAAATTATTATACTCCCTACTTTGAACCTTGCTTTTTGTTTTGATTATATAAATCTGTTATAATAAACATTGAAGGAGTGATAGGTATGGGATTATTTGGAAGAAAAAAGAAAAAAGAAGCTGAAAAGAAACGTCAAGAAGAATTAGCTAGACAAGCTAAAATTGCTGAAGAAAATAGAATTAAACAAGAACGAAAACTGCTAAAAGAAGCTAAGGAAAAGAAGAAGAAAACAACACAACCAAAACAACCAAGGAAAACAACAACAAACTCAAAAGATAAAAAAGGTCCATCAGGCAAATATGAAGTTTATCAAGAAGCAGGGTTATTTAAATATAGATTAAAAGCTTCTAATGGTGAAATACTAGTAGTATCTTTTGGGTACTCATCTGGAAAAGGTGCTAAAAATGGCATTGAAACTTTTAGGAATGCAGTTGAAGGAAATACGTTTGAAATAACTACTGATAAAGCTGGATTCTCTCATTTTGATTTATTTGATGCTAGAAAAGCAAGAGTTATTGTAATTGGAGAATTTTACAAGACATTAAAATTAGCAGAATCTGCTGTAGTGTCTGTGAAAAAATTCTATAAAACTGACAAGGTATATAATCTAGATGATATTCCGACAAAGGAAATTAGAGAAGTAAAAGCAGAAAAAATCAAAGTGGTTGAAAATCCGAACGGTAAATTTGAACTTGTTAAGGATAATAAAGCTTACCTGATTAAACTATTAGCTTCTAACGGACAAGTATTGCTTGTTTCTCAGAGATATGCCTCAAAACAAACTGCAATTAATGGGCTAAATGTAATCAAAAAAGCAATAAGTGCGCGTAGTTTTACTATCTATAAAGATAAACAGAATAGGTATCAATACAATCTATATTCTCAAAATAAACAGTTGATAGTTTCGGGCGAAACTTATCCAGTTAAAAGCAATTGTATATCATCAATTAGCTCGGTTTGTAGGTTCGCTGGCAAGGCTGAACTCGTTGAAGTGAAATAAACGCCAGTTGGCGTTTTTTTTATTTCTGCTATAGATGATGATAGTATTAACAAAAACGATATTATATGGTAAAATTATAGTGTTGGAGGTAATGTATGAAAAGAGGCTATGTCGTATTTGGCTTATTAATTTTAACCGAGCTAATTTATTCTTTTTTCTTAGTCGTGGGATTGCATGTATCCTCTTTATCTTCATTGATTACTAATAGAACTGCTTTGTATAGTTTTTTAATATTCGTATGGTTATTTTCTGTAGGTCTAATATTAAGAGTATTATTAAAATCATCATATGCATACAATAAAAGTCACTGGATTCTAATTTTGTTACTAAATCCATTTGTTGGGATTGTTCTTTACTATATATTTGCACGAGATTTTCATATCAGAAAGCTTTCTAAACAGAGACCTTTAATTGCATCGAAAGCATTTTTAAGATTAGAAGAGAAAACAAACCCTAATTATGATGATTCACAATACAAAAGTGTATTTAAATTTATAAATGATACAACCGGGAGAAGTGTCTATCAGAACGATACTTATTTAGAAATACTAAATAATGGTGATGAATTTTTTCCTAGGTTAATATCAGAGCTTAAACTAGCCAAAGAATATATTTTCATGGAGTTTTATATAATGAGAAATGATAACATAGGCAGACAAGTTCTAGATATTCTAAAAGAAAAATCGTTAATGGGTGTTGATGTATATATAATCTATGATCATATGGGATCAAATAAACACCTTGATAGAAAATATATGAAATCAATGAGAGAAGCAGGAGTTCAAATAGGTGTATTTGATCCACAAACAATTTCAGTATTCAATTCTAATTTGAATTTTAGAAATCACCGAAAGGCCATTGTTATTGATGGAAAAGTAGGGTTTGTTGGGGGAATGAACTTGGGCGATGAATATAATCATCAAAATAAGAAATTTGGATTTTGGAGAGATACACATGTTATTTTAAAAGGTAATGGGGTTACCAGTATTCAGAATGTTTTCGTTAAAGATTGGTATTATGTCAAAAATATTGTAATTGATAAGCCAATGAACAAATCAGTTGAATATTTTGAAGGATTTATTTCAATTATAGAATCTGGGCCAGATTTTGAGAACAGTTTAATTAGAAATGTATATATTAAGATGATTAATAAGGCTAAAAAGAGTATTAAAATAGTCACACCATATTTAATCGTAGAATCGGAATTAATGTTAGCTATTGAAATAGCGATTAAATCTGGAATAGAAGTAAAGTTATTAGTTCCAGGAAAGCATGACTATGTAGCTGTTGGATACGCTACAGAATCATATTACGAAAATTTATTAGATTTGGGTGTTAAAATATACGAGTATAGTCAGCATTTTGTTCATTCAAAAATATTGATTATTGATGATCAACTTGCTTCAGTTGGATCCGTTAATTTTGATCCAAGAAGCTTCCATCTGAATTTTGAAGTAACAGCTATTTTTGAAAACCAAGCAATAAATAAACTTGTAAATAGTTTCAATGACGATTTAAAAAAATCAGATGAGATTCTTAAAGAACAATGGAAAAAACGCGGTATTATTACACGGATTATACAAGGGTTATTTAACTTGTTTAGTCCAATATTCTAGGGAGGAATTATATGCTATTTTTACTTATAGATTTGCAGGATGTTTTAGGAGTGTTGGGAATTATTTTATCGATAATTATAATAGTATTGTTGACTCTTTTCCTTCAAAAAAAGAACTCGAATCCAAATGAAGGTCTTTCAGAAGTTGAAGATTCGATTATAGATAGAGTTGGCGATGTAGAAAAATCTCTAACAAAGAGCATTTATGAATCAATGATTAAATTTAACAGTGAAGTCAATGAACAACTAAGAAAACAAACTGACTTATCAAATGATAATATCACTGAGTTTAGATTAAATGTTAATAAAGAGCTCGTTAATTTTCAATCAAAGATAAATAAAGATTTATCTCAAGATTTTAGATCGTTAAATGAGAACATTGAAAAAAGAATGTCTAGTATAAATGAGAAAGTTGAAGAACGATTAACTAAAGGGTTTATTGATACAAAGGAAACATTTGTTGAAATAGAAAAAAGATTCGCAGTTATAGTTCATGCACAAGAGAAAATACAGAATCTATCAAAAGATATTCTAGGATTGCAAAATATTCTATCAAATAACCAAGCAAGAGGAGCGTTTGGAGAATATCAACTTAATCAATTATTGTTTAGTGTATTTGGTGAAAACAATAAATTATATCAAACACAATATACTTTCAAAAAGGGAGCCAAAGAAACAGTAAGGGCGGATGCAGTAGTTTTTATGCCTCAACCGCACGGAATGATTGCTATTGATTCTAAATTTCCTTATTCGGCATATGCAGAATTATTTGATAATAAAGATTTAACTAAAGAAAGAGAATTAGAACTAATTAGAAATTTCAAAGCTGAAGTTAAGAAACATATTACTGATGTTTCAAAAAAATATATTGTTGCAGGTGAAACAACTGACTATGCATTAATGTTTGTTCCTAGCGACGGCATATTAGCGTTGCTTCACTCTAAAGCATCAACAGTAGTTGAGTATGCAAGAGACAAAAATATAACAATAGTTTCACCTACAACTATTGTTCCTTTACTAACATCATTCCAAACAATTGTAATTGATTACGAAAGAAGCAAACATATGAAAGAGATCATTGATCAACTGAAAAAATTGAAATCTAATTTCAGAATTTTTGGTGAAGACTGGAATAAACTGAATCGCACAATCGATACCTTGAGAAAAGATAGAGATAAAGTTAATACAAGAGTTGAAAAACTAACAGATAAATTTAATGATATTGACAATGTTAGCTTTATAGAAAACCAAAGTAAAAAGGTTATTTCTCCAAATGAAAATGACAAGGAAAACATTGAATAAAAGAGAAGAATTGGCCCCAATATTGATTTTTTATAAGATATAATGTATAATAATGTCTAGTATTTAAAGCAAAAGGAGAATTAAATGAACGGTACAGTAAAATGGTTTAACGCAGAAAAAGGTTATGGATTTATCACTGATGAAGAAGGTAACGATATTTTTGCGCATTTCTCAGCAATTGAAGGAGAAGGGTACAAAACTCTTGAAAACGGCGATCAAGTAACTTTCAACATGGTTGAAGGAGACAGAGGGGCTCAAGCTGCTAACATAGTAAAGGTTTAACTTTAAGAACGCTGTAAGTAAAATGAAAAGGGATGCGCAAGTGTCCCTTTTAAAATTGTTATTTAGCTTGAAAATATCGAGTTATTAAACTATAATTGTACTGTTATAAGAAAGGAATTGATTATATGAAGATATACAATAGTTATACAGATCGTTTGGAGGAGTTTAAGTCAATTCACCCAAACAAAGTTGGCATGTATATTTGTGGACCAACTGTGTATAATTATATTCATATAGGAAATGCAAGACCTGTAGTATTTTTTGATACTGTTAGAAGATATTTTGAATCAAAAAAATACCAAGTAATATTTGCATCAAACTTCACTGATGTTGATGATAAAATAATACAAAAATCAATTGAAGAAAATATATCGGAATTAGAAGTTAGTAGTTATTATATTAACGCATTTTTAAGCGATGTAAAATCACTTAACTGTAAAACTGATTATATAAAACCTAAAGTAACAAAGTATATGAATTATATTATTAATTATATTCAGGATTTAATTGATAAAGGGTATGCATATCAGGCTAATGGTGACGTATATTTTAGAGTAACTAAAATAGAAGATTATGGAGCTTTATCAAATCGATTAATTGATGATCTTATTTCAGGAAGCAGAGTAGAAGTAAATAATTTGAAAGAGAATCCACTTGATTTTACATTGTGGAAACAGACCTTTGAAGGCATTAATTTTGACTCTCAGTTTTCTAAAGGAAGACCAGGATGGCATACTGAATGTGTTGCTATGATTGATGATATATTCGGAGAGCAGATTGATATACATGGTGGAGGAACTGATCTTAAGTTTCCTCATCACGAGAATGAAATAGCACAAGCAAAAGCAATTCATAATCATAGGGTTGCTAAATATTGGATGCATAATGGTAGACTTAGTTTTAAGGATATTAAGATGAGCAAGAGTTTAGGAAATGTAATTTTTGTCAAAGATGTTTCAGAAAAGTTGGCCTTAAGATACTTTTTATTAAGCACACATTACCGAGCGCCTTTAAACTATTCTGATGATAGTTTTGCAATGTATGTTACTGAGTGGTTAAAACTGGAAAATACCTTAAAAACGGCATTTTTCAAATTAGATATAAATAATAAATTGATTGAGGAAACTGAAATAACCGCTGAAGATGTAAATGAAACTATCACCAATTTTAATAGTTCTATGGATAATGATTTTAATACAGCAAACGCAATTACAGCGTTGCAATCATTGTTGAGATTAGCTAATGTTTCTATTAGAAAACAAGATGATTTCTCAACTTTGAATCAAGTTTATAAGGGCTTAATTTATATGACAGAAATTCTAGGATTGAAAGTAGAATTGAATCCTATTTCAAATGAAAACAGACAGATATATTTAGATTGGCAGAAGGCTAGAAAAAACAAAGAGTTTTCAGAAGCGGATAAATTAAGAAAAGTGTTAACAGATAGAGGCGTAATATGATGCAGTATAATGGGTTAACATTAGCATATATTGGTGATGCATATTATGAATTAAGTATTAGAGAATATTTGTTAAGTAATAAAATAACGAAAGTAAATGAATTGCATCAAGGCGCAATCAAATTTACAAGTGCTATTAACCAAGCAAAAGCAGTAACTTTCTTAATTGATAACTTTTACAATGAAGAAGAAGTTTTAATCTTTAAAAGAGGTAGAAATCAGAACGCTACACACAAACCTAAAAATGCTGGCATACAAACATATAATAGGGCTACTGGATTTGAATCAGTGATTGGGTATCTGTATTTAATGGGTAATGTAGAACGATTAAATGAGCTGATACAATACACTATTAAAGTCCTTGAGAAACTTCAATAATTTTAGGGTGTTATTTTATTTATTAATAGATGAATTTATCAAAATAATTAAAGCAGAAATATGGTAAAATATAGATGGTGATATAGATGAGTATAAGAATATTTGGAAAGAATCCAGCATTAGAGATTTTGAGAACAGACAAAAAAATATTTAATGCATATATTATGGAGAATACAAACCAAGATATAGTAAAACAACTGAAGCAAAGTAATATTAATATTAAATCAATGTCTAAACATGAATTTAAGAAGCAATTCTTAGGTAACCATCAAGGCATTGTTTTAGAAGTTGAGGATTATAAATTAATCAACTTATCAGATTTTTTAAGTGATTTAGACTTAAAAACAAACCCATTAGTTTTGATGTTAGATGGAATTACTGACCCTCATAATTTTGGTGCAATCATAAGAAGCGCTGAAGCAGCGGGAGTTGCGGGAATTGTAATACCTAAAAATCGATCAGTTAAAATTACAGGCACTGTTGCTAAGGTTTCCTCCGGAGCAATAGAACATGTTAAAATAGTTGAGGTTACAAATCTTAGAAATTCTCTTGAAACATTTAAACAAAAAGGATTTTGGGTAGTTGGCACTGATTTGAAAGCAGAAAAGAGCTACCATGATATAGACGTTTCTACACCGCTAGTATTAGTAATAGGGAGTGAAGGAAAAGGAATATCCAAAATAGTTAAGGATAATGTTGATTATAATGTTAAAATTGATATGGTTGGCAAAATAAACAGCTTAAATGCATCAGTTAGCGCCGGAATATTGATTTTTGAAATATTAAGGAAGAAACTTTAAACTATGATATTTCGCAATTATAATGACTTTGAAGTTGTTAACTTAATAAAACAAGGCAATGAAGAAGCTTTCGATTTTATGGTTAACAAATATAAGTATTTTATTGCGAAAAAGATAAGAAATTTCAACCTAACTAAGTGTTTTGAAGATATCTTTCAAGAAGCCTTAATGATTTTATATAAATCAACAATAAAATTTGATGAAGCATTTAATAAAACATTTATGAGGTATTTTGAATTAAATCTAACGAATAGATTGATTACATTAAAAAATACAGATAATAAACATGGAGAGTTTTTAGCAACAAGATTGCCAGCATTGTATGAATCATGCGTTAAAGAAGAACAAAATCACTATCTTTCAGACAACGAAATAAAAGTTGCATTAAATACATTGTCAAGATTTGAGAAACAAGTATTTCAGTTTAAAATAATTGAAAAAAATAATATAAAAAGCACATCTGAAAAGTTGAATTGCAAAGAGAAGAAAATATATAATGCTCTAGACAGAATTAAAAAAAAGGTTAAATTTTATTTAATACAATGATTTTCTTGACTTTTTATGGGTTTTTTGATACATTTAATAAAGCAAGTAGGTAATATATATGAAAACTAAAAGAGTATTAATATGTCAAGAATGTTTATCTAGAAACTATGAAATCAAAAAAACTGATAATACTATGCGATTTGAAGTTAAAAAATATTGTAAAAAATGCAAAAAACATACCATTCACAAAGAAGGTAAGTAGGAGGCTATCATGGCAAAAAAATCTAAAAAAGTTGTTAAACCTTCAAATCCTAAGGAAAAGAACTTAAGATCAGAATCAAAAATAATGGAAATACTAAAAAAAGAATATACATTCGAGAATTGGTTATTGGCAATTTTGTCACCAATCTTAATTCTTTATGGAGTTTATATTGTTATAGGTAAATTTGGAACCGTTAATTTAGCAAGCGTATTGGGGAGCTCAGGTGTAGCATTTATAGATTTCTTCTTTTTAACTACATTAAGAAGAATTTTTACAGGAACATTCCTAATATTAATTGGATTCCTTGTTTTAGTTTATTTACTAATTCCTTATGTAAGACCAAGTTTTAGCGAGCTTAAAAAAGTTACTTGGCCAACTGCTAAAACATTATCATCAAATTCAGCGAGAGTATTTACTTTCTTAATTTTCCTAGCGGTAATATTTACTTTGTTAGGATTCGCTTTTGCTCCGATATTTGAATGGCTATATAGCTTGTAATAAGAAGGGTATTTATGGAAAATTCTAAACGATTGTGGTACATCGTTCAAACATATTCAGGTTTTGAAAACTCTGTTAAAGTCAATTTAGAGAGAAGAATAGAAACTATGAATATGGAAAATCTGATTTTTCAAGTTATGATTCCAGAAGAATTAAAAACTGAAAGAAAAGCGGACGGTACTATCAAAGAGAAAATGGTCAAAATATTCCCTGGGTATGTTTTTATCGAAATGGTTGTAACAGATGATTCTTGGTTCGTCGTTCGTAATACGCCGGGAGTTACTGGGTTCTTAGGATCTAGTGGCGGCGGAACTAAACCAATTCCATTAAAACCAGATGAAATAAATCCAATACTTAAGAAGTGTGGCATGCTTGCAGTACAAAGACTTAATGTTCAACCAGGACAAAAAGTTAAAGTTGCCGCAGGAACACTTGAAGGACAAGTTGTTACTGTTGAAAGTATTGATGAAGAAAGAGGTAAAGTACATGTTCTTATTGAAATGTTTGGTAGACAAACGGCGATGGAACTTGATTTTACAGAAGTAGAAGTTATATAAAGTCAGACAACTGTCTGGCTTTTTTTAATTATTCACTATGAATATATGTAATATATTATGATATAATGAAATCGCATATTTTTATTATTTGAACATGGAAAGGTTGGTATTATGATAAAACTCGTTAATGTTTCAAAGTTTTATAGTTCCAATAACGTTGTTGCTTTAGGATTAAGAAAAGTTGATTTAGAATTATATAGAAATGAATTCATCGCCATTGTAGGGGAATCTGGTTCTGGTAAAACCACGCTTTTAAATGTGATTTCAGGGATTGATTCTTACGAAGATGGTGAGATGTATATAAACGGTAAGGAAACATCATATTTTTCAATTGAAGATATGGAAAACTACCGAAAAAAATACGTAGCTTTTGTTTTTCAAAATTACAATTTAATTGATTCATATACTGTATTACAAAATGTAGAGGCACCACTCATATTGTCTGGGCTTCCAAGAGATAAAATTAAGGAGAAAGCCAGAGAAATTATTAGACGAGTTGGGTTGGAGGATCATAT
>JAGLYJ010000029.1 GCA_023132365.1 Mycoplasmatota bacterium | reverse complement strand
TCAACTGATATTCCTAATCCATGATCTTTACATGTAATAATACCATCTACAAGTCTTCCGCTAACCAAGGAAGACCCCATATGAGGACATTTATCTTGAATAGCAAAAACTCCATTCTCAGTTGAAGTTAAAAGAATCCAACGATTTTTAACTTGTACCCTTAACTTCTTCTTCTGATTCAATGTAGATAAATTAGCAACTAAATATTCCATTTCAACCTCCGATTATACATTTTGGAAGATATATATTAAAACAAGTGCAATACCGAATACTGTTAATGTGGATCCAACTACCTTATTAAGGATTACATGATTTACTCTGTTTGCATACTTTGCAGCGAAATTAGCTCCAATTAAAGCTGCAAATCCAGTGATTAAAAGTGGCACCCATAATGTTCCACTAATTACAATATGACTAGCAGATCCTACAAGAGCTGTAAACACCATAATAAATACACTTGTTCCAACTGCTGTCTTTAAATCATATCCAAGTGCAATAGTTAAAACTGCTAGCATACTCAGTCCACCACCTGCACCAAAATATCCACTGATCATTCCAATTACAGCTCCCCAGAAGACTGATAATATAAATTTACTTTTGGTAAAATTATATAAACCACCTGAATTGTTATCTTTAACAGGGAATATTAAAAAACGCAGTCCTAAGAACACAACGAAAATATTAAGCATTCCACCTAAATTAACTGGATTAGTTGCCTTGGATAAATAACTACCCAGTATTGTAAATGAAACAACACTAATCCCTAAAACAGCAGCATTCTTCAAATGTATATTTTTATTCCTATAATAAGTAAAAGCACTAAAAGCACTTGCTAGAACGTCACTTGCGAGCGCTATACCAACTGCAGTATATGGGTCTGTTTTTAAAAGAGTTACAAACATTGGTGCAATAATAACTGCTGCACTTAGTCCAACAAACCCAGTACCAATTCCAGCTAATAATCCGCCTATAATGTAAATAATATATTCCATATGTCTTTTCCTTCTTAGTAGAGTATGTTCTGTTTATGTATTACTAAAGATAATTCTATATTTTTTTTGGTTCAGGATAATCTTGATTAAATGTATTTACAGAGACTTTTAACATAACTTCACTCTTTAGTGGTTTATCTCTTGAATCCTTTTTAACTGTAGCTATCCTATCCACTTCTTCAATACCTTCTATAACCTTCCCAAATGCGGCGTAAGCTCCGTCAAGATGTGGAGAGGCTTTATGCATAATAAAAAATTGAGATCCAGCAGAATCAGGATGTTGTGATCTCGCCATTGAGATAACTCCTTTGGAATGCAATAAACTATTCTTAAATCCGTTAGATGAAAATTCTCCTGGTATATCATATCCAGGTCCACCCATACCAGTTCCATCAGGGTCTCCACCTTGGAGCATGAAGTTTTCAATTACTCTGTGAAATATAATTCCGTTGTAGAATCCTTTATTAACTAAACTAACAAAATTATTTACTGTGTTAGGTGCAATTTCGGGATATAATTCAATCATAATTTCTTTATTGTTTTCCATTCTAATTGTTACAATAGGGTTACTCATATCTATCTCCTTTATAGTTTTTGTAATTTTTATATAATACTATTTTAACATATTCAATATCTAATAAAGTAATAATTTCTAATATCAGAAGTTTTCACATCAAATATATAGCCATCAACCACATGCTTCTTAATTTCTTCAATATTTTTAATTTGATTAAGAACTAATAAATGAGCCATTTTGCCTCTAGCTTTTTTTGCATTATAACTAATTACTTTCAGACTATTATCGGTCTGCCTTTCAAGAAAGTGCAAAGTTACTAGTTTATGCTTATTCTTTTTTACCATTTGACTAAACTCTTTCGATGCAAGATTAATAATAAAATCTTCCTTATCAAAATATTTATCAATAACTTCTTGCCAATAATTATATAAATTAATATGATCAAGTTTCACCTTCATATCTAGCCTGTAAGGCCAGATAATAGTTTTAGGTTCTATGACACCATACATTGCAGATAAGATTGTTAAATGATTATTTAAGTATGTTAATTGGTTATTATTATACTCATCTAAGTGAATTTGCTCGTAAACCACACCTTTGTAACAATTGATTGCTTCTATGCCTTTATTTTTTGAATCAAAGGACTGATATAAGTCATAAACACTTTCTAATAACTTTCCTTTAATTTTAAAGGTGTTTTTCATATCATTTTCTGACAATGATTTTAGATGCGAGAATAATCCTATTGATAAATCCAAATATAAAACAGTGATATCTCTATCACTATTTTCTATTTCCATATTTTGTTTTTTGCTTGGAGATAAAATTATCTTCATTATCCACCCATTTAGTTAGTCTTTTATAGCCCCTAAGTATTTTGAAAATTGCTTAAGTGCTTGTTCAATTTGTTTATCAAGTGACTTATTTGTTTTAACGCTTGCTTCTAACCATATCTGTTTTACAACTAAAGTTTCTTGATTTCTCTGTTTTTCAAATTCAATTCTTCCAATAAAATCTGATCCCTTTAAGATTGGTAAAACATAATAACCATATTTGCGTTTGACAACTGGTGTATATACTTCCCAAGTGTATTCAAAGTTAAATAATTCCTTAATTAAACTTCTATCCCATATTAGGTTATCTAAAGGGGCGATAAAAGAGATTCTATCTAACAAAGTTATTTCATATTTTAATGATTCGCTAGGAATATAGAATAGTTCTTTTATGTCTTCCACTTGAATACTTTTTATCAATTTTTTAGTTTCCAATATTTTTAAATACTTACTTCTTAATGATTTTTTGTTAATATGGAGTCCACTAAAGTGTACGCCACTTTTATTCCATATTAATCCCATAGATTTTATGCGTCTTAGAAGATAATATAGAATAAATTCTTCTTCTGATTCATAAGTGTGAGATACTAAATTTGGAACTAGATTTTCAATTAAATCATATTGTTTTTGAGTATTTCTTCTTTCTCTGATTCCTATAATTCCTTGATGAAATAAATAATCTAAAGCAGCACTAGATGGCTTTGTTTTTCCCAAACGATGTTTCTTTGCTTCACCTATTTTTATTTCACTAGAATACTTAGGGCCATTTGTTCTAATAATGTTAAGCACATCATCTACAAAATCCAGTGATTCAATCTGCAAATGATCTTTATATGCAGCAATTTCACTTTTTGCACGATGCTCTCTAATTAACGACAATTTAGAAAAGTCTTCTGTTTTAATGATACCCATCTGTTTATCCCAATTATCAATCAGATATCGTTCTTTATATAATGCATTATACAAATCTTGCTTTTTAAAGGTTTTAATTCTAGATTGTAGAACGAGCTCTGAGTTAGTCCCTACTACATTTAATGGATCATATTGAATCGTTTGAATACGATCAAATACATCCTTAATTGAAGGATTCGATTTATTGTTTATAAAATGATAATTAATCAAAAATTCTCTTGTTTGTTGTTTTGTCCAAAATATAGTATTCATTAATATCTCCTACAATAATTATATCTTATTTAGTATATAAATCAGTGATTAAATGTAAAAGTTCTGCTTTAGTTAATCCAAGATTTTTAGAATTTTCAATAACTTCTTTTAAGGAATCAACTATTAATTTAACTTTTTTGTCATGCAATACATTATCTGAATTATCAGATACATATGAGCCTTTACCTGCTATAGTATAAATAAATTTATTACTATTTTCACTGTCTAAAACTGCTCGTTAAAGTAATCCTTTCATAATGTTGGGGCCGTATATTTAAATATTTTAGCAAAAAAAAAGAGACCGAAGTCTCTTAGTTTTATAATAAAATAAGTGTTAGTACCACACCAACTACTCCAAGTATCGCTAGAATAGCAACAGCTTTTTTAGGCATTTTTCCGTCATTACTCATTGCTTTACCAAACATTCCAAATACTAATGGATGAATTAAGAATGGCATTGCAAATATAAATGAAATTAAACCTACAGAACTAAATGAGGCATTAACGCTTTCAAACATTCCACCTTGAACAGCTGCGAACAATCCGAAGTGAGATATTGCACTACTATTTGCCATAGCAGCACTTTCTAAATCCATACCGGCAAAATTCAGTAATAAGAACCCACCAAATACAGCAACTAATTGCCAACCAATTGAGAATAATACTAAACCTTTAATTTCTTGTTTTTCTTGTCCTTGTGATTTTCTTAATGTTATTAAAGCAAAGTATGTCAGGACTATACCTAATACTACAACTAGTATTCCTGGAATTAATAATAAGCTTCCTCTAGTTACACTAATTGCTAGTATTGTAAAAACAAATAAATGTCCAAAGAATGGAATATTAATCATAATCGGAGCACGTTCTTTTGCAACTTCACCAATATCTCCTGCAGTACAAGCACCAGTTAATCCACTGTGAGATAAACTCCCTGCCATACCTGGAGCAAGTACATCTACATCATTTGACTTACCTACAAATACTAGCAAGGCAATTCCTACAAACATCCAGAATAACTGTCCAAAGAATCCATAAGCCATAACTTGTAACATACCTTCAAGTAAGAATGCATCAATTAATCTTGTACCACCTGTAATAAATACACCAGCTAATACGATTGGGATTCCACCAAACAATAAAGCTCTCATTGTAGGTCCAGCTCTCCAATCACTATATACCATACCTAAAGAACTTGCGAGAAGCATTGCAAAGAATATTTGTGGTAATGCAATAAGCGGTTCAATTACATCAGAAATAACTTTCCCTAGCAATAATACTGATAAAATAATAATAATTTCAACAATACCTCTCATTAAATACTTACGCTTATTCATTATTTTCGCTTTACTATCAATTAAAATTATAGCAACCGCCACTCCAAAGAACGCCAATAAAGGATAAGTATTTTGAATAGCATCTCCTGTTTGAAAAATCATTCTATACATTGATTGAATACCGATCAAAATAAAGAACGCTCTTATTAAAAAGATAAACTGGGTTCCCTTTGTTCCTAGAAGTATTTCCTCATTATTTAATATTACATCTTCTTCTTTAGGAAGTTTTGGTTTCCAGAATGTATTTCTTAACTTCTGACCTCCCACAAAGAACGTTGCGATTAAAGCAATAATGGTTGTACTTCCAGATAATCCTACAACTGGAAATTCACTTAACCCAGGTGTTGCTAAACCAGTTACCTCCAACACCATTCCAAATGCTAACCCAAATACCACAATAATAAGTATTGGTGAATATTTAGTGCCAGCAACAACCGATCTTGCAATTAATACTACAACTAAAATAACCGCAAGACTTAATAACAAATGACTAAAAATCTCTAATATCTCAGAACCCATGTTTCTCTCCTTGTTTTACAATATTAAAAAGGTTGTCTATATCAGGCGACCTTTTATATTGAAATATTTTTTTTTCATTTTTATCATTATACATGATATTAGTTTCTTCATCAAGTAACCTACAGAAAATTAGATTTTTTTTTTAATATCAAAACAAAAAAAATTAACTATTAAGAAAGTGAAATTGTTTCTTTATAGAATTTTTCTATGAATATATTTATTTAAAGGTTCTCATATATAATACAGTATGCTATAATTTAATTACACTGGAGGTAATGCAATGAACGAAATGATTCGATTAGAACACATCACCAAAAATTATTCACAGCTTAAAGCTTTGGATGATGTGGATTTAACATTAGAAAAAGGTAAAATTATAGGTTTACTTGGTCCAAATGGCAGTGGGAAAACTACTTTGATTAAAGTTCTTACTGGGATGACTCTTCAATATCATGGTAATATTTACATAGAAAATGAACCATGGTCATATCAATCTAAGGCAATAATTTCTTATCTTCCTGATCAATTATATTTTGATCAATGGATGAGAATCAAGGATTTAGAAAATTATTTCACTGATATGTTTAGTGACTTCAATCCCAAAAAGTTCCATGAACTTCTGAGAACATTTAAAATTGAGGATCGAGGTTACATAAGGAAGTTATCAAAAGGTAATAAAGAAAAACTTCAATTAGCGTTGATATTATCTAGAGATGCAAAAATATATATATTTGATGAACCAATTGGTGGTGTTGATCCCGCTTTAAGACAAATAATATTAGATACTATTATGGAATCTAAACACTCTGAGGCAACTGTAATTCTATCAACACATCAAATTTATGACGTTGAAGATTTATTTGATGAAGTCATTTTCCTAAAGGAAGGTCGCGTTGTTTTACATAAAGAAACAAAGTCATTAATTGAAGAATCAGGAAAATCCTTACTTGAAACATTTAAGGAGGTATTCAGTTATGCTAGGTAAATTAATTAAACATGAGTTTATAGCTAGTTATCGCACATATGTACCTGTGTATGCTGCTTTATATATCTTCTCTCTTTTGATATTTATTAGTTTTAGAATTGATATTTCAATAATAGGAGCTCTTTTAACTGTTGTATTCTCTTTATTGCTAGGTGCGATGGGTTTATTTACAGTCTATAATCTGATTATCTCTTTAGGAAGCAGAATATATGGAAAACCAGGTTATCTACTGTTTTCAATCCCAGCAAAAACTAGTGAAATAATGCTTTCCAAATTTATTGTGAATTTCATTTGGGTATTAGCTTCTGTATTTGTATCTGTAACAGCTCTAGGAATTGCATTTTCAATGCTAGGTGTATATGCTGAAATGGGAGATGTTTTGTCCATGATATGGAGGGATTTAAATTTTACTAGCACGAATCTCATTATGTTTGTCGTTTTTGGTATCATGATTATTGCATATCATATTGTATTTTTCATGTTTTTATTCTCACTCCTAAATTTAATCTACAAAGGAGAGAGAAAAATCTTTATTGGAGTTTTACTCTACTTTGCTTTGTCATTTGCTTTAAGTATGATTATTAATCTTTTCAGTATTTCTGTTGGAAGTTATTTCTTGACAGGCTCAGAGAATGTAAATCTAAATATGATATGGTTTATCATATTAATTTACTTCACTATAACCAGTATATTGTTAGGTCTAAGTTACAATTTCCTTAACAAGAAAATGGAACTTCAATAGCTATATTTAAATAATAAAATAATTGAACTATTAAGAGAATTCCAAAGCAGGAATTCTTTTTTATTTAACCAAAATCAAACTCTATCTAATTAAAATTTCGTAAGGAAATGCTGTTTTTTTGAATCGATTTAAATAAATTTAAATATAGAATCTACTTAGTATTGAATTTCTTAAACTTTTCTTTGTAAAACATAGTGAAACAATGATATAATGGCAATTAAAAGAAGGAAATGAGGAAATCAAATGTACGCTAAAAATGTTTGGAAAGATAGTACTCCAGAAAAAAATAATAAAATTATGGCATTCTGTGAAGACTACAAAGAATTTATCTCTGTTGGTAAAACGGAACGCCTTTGCGTTGACGAAAGCATTAAGATTGCTAAAAACCATGGATATGTTGAATTAAATGATATAAAATCTCTGAAGACTGGTGACAAAGTTTATGTTGTTAATAAAAATAAGAACATTGCATTATTCAACATTGGTACTAAACCACTTACAGATGGAATCAGAATCCTTGGTGCTCATATTGACTCACCAAGATTAGATCTTAAACAAAATCCCCTTTATGAAAAAGATGGATTTGCACTTCTTGACACACACTATTATGGTGGCATTAAAAAATATCAATGGGTTACCATTCCTTTAGCAATTCATGGTGTAATTTGCAAAAAAGATGGTACTGTAATCAATGTAAATATTGGTGAAAACGAAAATGACCCTGTAGTAGGAATTTCTGATTTATTGGTTCATTTATCTGCGGACCAACTGAAAAAAACAGCAAATAAAGTAATTGAAGGTGAAAACCTTGATGTTACATTCGGTAGTATTCCATTACCAGATACAAAGAAAGACGCTGTAAAAGCAAACATCTTAAAACTATTAAAAGAAAAATATGATATTGAGGAAGAAGATTTTATCTCTTCTGAACTTGAAATTGTCCCAGCAGGCAAAGCTAGAGACTTCGGATTTGATCGCAGTATGATTGCTGGATATGGTCACGATGATAGAGTATGTAGCTATACATCTCTAAGAGCATTATTAGATGGTGAAACACCAGAATATACTGCTTGCTGTATATTAGTTGATAAAGAAGAAATTGGTAGCGTTGGTGCAACTGGTGCTCAATCATTATTCTTCGAAAACACAATTGCTGAATTATTAACCCTTACTGGCAAAACAAATTATCTTGATTTAAAACATGCTATGACAAATTCAATAATGTTATCAAGTGATGTTTCTGCTGCATTTGATCCACTATATCCAGATGTTAGCGATAAAAAGAACAACGCATTTTTTGGAAATGGAGTAGTTTTTAATAAGTATACTGGAGCTAGAGGGAAAAGCAGTTCTAATGATGCAAACCCTGAATACATGGCTTGGGTAAGAAATATTATGGATGCTAATAATATTCATTATCAAACAAGTGAACTTGGAAAAGTTGACCAAGGCGGCGGCGGAACAATTGCTTATATTTTAGGTAATTATAATATGAATGTAATTGATGCTGGTGTTCCTGTATTAAATATGCATTCTCCTATGGAAATTGTTTCTAAAGCAGATGTTTATGAATCATATATCGCATACATGGCTTTCTTAGTAAAATAAGATAAATTAATTAATAACATAAAAAGGATCGCCAAATTGGGATCCTTTTTTAATTAATCTTAATTCAACTCAGTCATTCATTTAAATCTGCTAAAAGTTTTTGACACTTATCGATCCAAACTTCTTTATACTTGGTATAATCTGAAATAAATTTATGTTCAAGGTCTGCAATGTTTCTTAAGCCTAATTCCAAGGCTTCATCGGCTAATATTTGATACAACCTATTATCATTATCAGATAACTCACAAACTACATTAATCTCTTCAACGCCCATTTTATAAAGATAAAATAATCTATGATGTCCATCTACAGAGAATATTTTGTTCTTATATTCAATAACAAATATGTCTCCGTACACATTGATTTTCGTCATATTTTCTTTAACAGCATTGTACTTATCAACTGATAGATAATGCTGTTGGGGTATTATATCTTCAATTCTCATTCTAAAATATTTATATTTCATAGTCGTCTCCACATTTTTCATATACGCTTATTATATATTAAAGAGATTACGATATATATACGCAATATTTTTTTTTTTGAAAAAATTGTATCATATGGTATATAATCATATATAGAGGTTACTTATAATATTTATTTTTTATACCAGGAGGAAACAATGGAAAAAACATTAAAGCTAAGAATACCTACTAACAAAGAATTTGAAGATTGGTTTGAAATTTCTAGTAGAAGTTTTGCTGATGACAGTGCATATGCTAACAACACTACTGTTGAAGAGGAATACAAAAATATCAAAGAGAAGTCTAAACAAATGCTGCCAGAAGGCAAAGATACAGTTGGAACAATATTTAGAGTGTTTGATGATGTGAAAGTTTCAAACGGAGGTTTTGTTTGGTTTGGTAAATTACCAGGTTTAAAAGATAATGAAGCATTTTTATTTGAAATTACTATTTCTAAGGAACAAAGAAGTAAAGGTTATGGGAGAAAATTGTTAACTCAGATGCATAAAGAACTAAAGACTATCGGTTATAAAAAAGTAATTCTCAATGTTATGAAGAGAAATTATGCAAAGAATTTATATTTTTCATTAGGTTACCAAACGATTCAAGAAGATGAACATAACTTAATTATGGCCATTGAGATTTAAATTAAAATAATTATATTAACAAAAAGATGTTTGTCTCTAAAAAGCTTACATCTTTTATATTATTGATTAATTTGCATGATTATATAATACTCTAATAAAAAATAAATATGGTAAACTTATTCTAAATGAATTTATAAATGTCGGGGTAAGAAAAAGGATTAGAAAGTCCGTAAGATTTCTATATTGATTTTGGATTTAAAGAGGACGGAAAAGGTTATAATGGTGAAGTGCGGCTATCTATAGATTTTAAATTAGTACTGTAAGTTTATATAGAAAGGCTTAATTTGTTTATATCATTTATATATGTTAAAATAATTAAAACAGTAGGTGAAATACATGCACATATGCTTAGTTGACGATGACTCTACACAACTTAATTATTTCAAAATAATAATTGAAAAATGGGCTAATATACAAAATATCAATGTTGAAATTGATTTTTATCTTAGCGCTGAAGAGATGTTATTTGAAAATCCTGAATCATATCCTTTTGATATGATTATTTTAGATATCCAGATGGCAAAGATTTCAGGAATTGAACTAGCAAAAAGAATCAGAGAGACTGATAAATCAGTAATTCTAGCATTCGTTTCAGGTATAGCTGATTATGTTTTTGAAGGATATGAAGTTCAAGCCATTAGATATATACTTAAACCTATCAAACAAGAACAGGTTTTTGAATTATTGGATTTAGTGAAAACCAAAGAGGTTGAGCGCGAAAAATTTATGGTGCTATCTATTTCAGGCGAAAAAAAGAAATTAAAGTATAGTGATATAATCTACGTTGAATCAATGGGTCATTACGTTGTTTTTCATTTAGAGAAAGAAGAAATTGATTACAAATACAATATTAGTAATCTTTTTGATGAACTATCTGAAAACAATTTTGTAAAAACTCACAGATCATATATTGTAAATTTAAAATATGTTGATAAAATTACAAAAGATAAATGTTGCTTAACTGACAGCATCGAAATTCCTTTAAGTAGAAGTGCTTATAAACTAGTTAATAACAAATTCATAAATTATTATAAAGGACAAGATAACTAATGGATTATTTAATGATTGTTCCAATATTTATAGTTTTTATATATGGAATTCAAAGACTTAGTAAAACTCTCAATAATATAATTGTTTTCCTTGGGCTTTTAATCCCTATTATTATGATTAGTCTTTATTTTATACTTAGAAATTCTTTAAGTATCTCTGATTTACTTATGCTTCTACTTGTTTTCGAAATAGTAGCCGTTTTTATAATACTGCAGATTAACAATAAGATTACTATCCTCTTTTCCTTATTGTTCATATTATCAATAGGAGGTTTAACCTTTATTGGTATAAAATACGAAGAAGTTGCAATCTATATTTCATTTCTAGTTGTTCTTACTTTTCTATTAGCTGAGAACAATCAAATATTTATGCGCAAATCTTATGAAGAAGCTGCCACAGAATATCAAAATAAGATTCTAGATAAACAAGTTGAAGAAGTAAAAAATATCTACTTCACAATGCGTGGTTGGAGACATGACTACCATAATCACCTTCAGAAATTAAAAGCTCATATTATGATGGAACAAATAAATGAAGCAAATAATTATCTAAATGAATTAGAAGTTGATTTAGATAATGTTAATCAGTTAGTGGAATCAGGAAACATTAATTTAGATGCAATCCTAAACTCTAAAATATCATTAGCACTAAAGAACAATATCGATATCAATTACAAAGCTCATGTCCCTAAAATATTAAGCGTTTCTGATATTGACCTATGTGTATTAATTGGGAACCTAATTGATAACGCTGTTGAGGCTTGTGATAAAATCAAGACCGGATCCAAACAATTCATTAGGATATATATTGGAATATTAAAGAAGCAACTCTACATCACTGTCTCAAATTCTACAAATGAAATAATAAGAAAATTAGATGCAGAATACATTTCCACTAAAAGAGGTAACCACGGACATGGATTAAAGAGAATCAACAATATTATTGATAAATATGATGGTTATATAAATCGTCAGAACGAACCTGCGGTATTTGTTACAGAAGTATTATTACCCCTATAAATTAACCATTAGTGCACGAATATCTACATTTCGTGCACTTTTTATTTGCTTGCAAGAAATCTGTTGTATATTAAAATTATAAGAATTCGGGGGGAAGATAATCATGAATTACAATTTTTTTCAAAACGCAATATATGTTTATTCGCAAGGAAACAGATTTAATAAAAATTATAAATATAAATTACTTGTAACTTTTTTTCTACAACTAATTATTCCAATAATTGCGACTTTTATACCAACAGCCGTTGTGTATCTTATAACAAATAGTTTTTCAGTTACTGATTTTCTATTAATTATGGCTTTAATTGTCTTATCATATGCAGTGATAAGCTATATTAATTCATACTTAGCATTTAAAGTAGAAATCGAAAGCACATTTATTAGAACCAACTGTTTTTGGGAGAAGCTTTGTGACAAAGCGATGGCTACTGGTTATGAAAACATAGAATCTGAGGAGGGACAAGCTAAATTACATAAAGCATCTGGCTCTATTGGTTCAAACTGGACCGGTATTGAATTATTGCTTAAAAGTTTTCCAGGTCTCCTAATAAGTTTTACAGGATTAATATTATATAGTACATACATAATGACAATAAATAGTTCAATTGTAATCTTGTTAATAAGTATGACTATAATGAACTTTTTATTAAATGCTTATGCTAGAAAGTATGAGAAGAGAACAGAGGATAAGCTAAACAAGCACAGAGTTAAACTTACTTACTTTCAAAATGAAGCTAAAAAACTTGTTAATGGTAAGGACATTAGAATATATAAATTAGAATCATGGTTCTATAAGGGAATAAAGTTCTTTACAAAACGATTTTCTAGAATGGTTACAAAACAAAGAGCTAGATATTCAGTAGCAAATTTCTCAGACTCAATATTCGCAATCGCAAGAGATTTATTAGCATATTCAATATTAGTCGCGATGGTTATTAATGGAAAATTAAATGTTACAGAATTCACTTTCATGATTGGGATTGTAACTGGATTTTCAGTTTGGCTAAATCAATTTTCGGAAAGTCTTAGTAGATTAAAGGAAGCAAATATAGGTATAAATAATTTCAGAGATTATATGGGAATAGATGATCTAACTAAAACTGATAAAGGTGCTGATATTAAGCCACTCTTGAATCAAGATTTATCAATTGAGTTTAAAAATGTTTCCTTTTCATATCCAAAAGCTAAAAAGCCTACAATATCTAATCTTAATCTAAAAATTAATTCTGGAGAAAAAGTGGCATTAGTTGGAATAAACGGAGCTGGAAAAACAACAATAGTCAAATTATTATCAGGACTATATCATCCTTCGGAAGGGGAAATTCTAATAAATAACATTCCAATTTCAGATTTCAACACACTAGATTACTTTGAACTGATTGGTGTTATATTCCAAGATGTTAATACATTAGCATTCACAATCGCTCAAAATATATCAGGAACATCTGATAATGATACTGATTATGATTTGGTTAACAAATCTATAGAAATGGCTGGATTGTCAGAAAAAATACAATCCTTACCAAATAAGGAAAAAACATATCTGTCTCAGGAGATAGATGAAAAAGGAATCATGTTATCTGGAGGTCAATTACAAAAGATGATGTTAGCTAGAGCTCTATATAAAGATGCACCAATACTTATCTTAGATGAGCCTACTGCTGCACTTGATCCTTTAGCAGAACAAGATCTATATTTACAATATAATTCCTTAACTAAGAAAAAAACATCAATATTTATTTCACATAGACTATCATCAACTCAATTTTGCGATAGAATTATGTATATCGAAAATGGTGTGATTCAGGAAGAGGGAAGTCATATTAAATTGATGAAGAAAAAAGGGAAATATGCAGAGATGTTTGAAATACAAAGTCAGTATTACAAAGAGAATAAGAAGGAGGCGAAAGAGAATGAATAGTTTTAAAA
>JAGLYJ010000028.1 GCA_023132365.1 Mycoplasmatota bacterium | reverse complement strand
CCTTGTATAGCCCCATAACCTCTAAAAGCTCCTGCAGGTGTATGGTTTGTATATACGATATCTCCATAGAATCTTACAGAATCTACTTTATTGTATAGTGGTAATACTTTTGATCCAACTACCATAAATACCGTTAAAGCATGTTCTCCATATGCGCCTGTATCAGATAAGCATTTGAAATCAATAACTTTTAGCTTCCCAGATTTATCAGCACCTAAAGTAACATCCATTTTCATAGGGTGCCTTGAGCAAGATGACTCAAAAACTTCTTTTCTTGTATAAATCATTTTAGCTGGTTTACCAGTTTTATAAGTTACCCAAGCAACTAACATTTCTCCATGAATTATTTGCTTACCCCCAAAACCTCCACCGACTCTAGGCTTAATTATTCTAATCTTTGTAATCGGTATTTCTAATGCTTGAGAGATAATCCTTCGTATATGAACTGGTGTTTGAGTTGAAGAATAAATTACTAATCTTTCTTGATAATCAATTCTAGCATTCACAGTGTGAGGCTCCATCATTACATGTGCTTGAGCTTGTGTATAAAATGTTTCTTTAATAACATAATCACTTTCCTCAAGAGATTTATCTACATCACCAACATGCATATGATAACTTGCAGCTACATTTCTTTTTGGATCAAATCCAATTGGAAACATTTCATGAGCTTCTGGCTCAGAATGAATAATTGATTCATTACCAATGGCTTCTTCAAGGTCTAATACTGGATTAATTATTTCATATTCAACATTAATTAAACTTAATGCTTTTTCACAAGTTTCTAAGTCAATTGCAGCAACTGCTACAACTTCATCACCAATATACCTAACAAATTCATCAAGAACAAATTTATCGTGTGGAGATGGCTCAGGATATCCCTGGCCGGCTCTAGTAAATGGTATTCTTGGAAAATCTTTATAAGTTAATACCATTTCAACACCCTGAAGTTCTCTAGCTAATTTATCATCAATATTAACTATCCTCGCATAAGGATGTGGTGATCTTTTAACCTTAACAATTAAGGAATTTTTATCTGCTAAATCATCAGTAAATGCTGGTCTACCTTTAAAAATACCCAAACCGTCTACTGATGGTATTTTATTATTAACTACCTTCATGATTTGTCACCCAAATAACTTTTAATTGCTCTTTCTTGAGCAATGTACCCTGTACATCTACATAAATTTCCAACTAAGTATTCTTTTACATCTAACCCGGTTGGATTTATTAATTCTTTTTTTAAGGCATATACAGTTAGAGCAATTGATGGGTTACAGAAACCGCATTGATCTGCGCCTTCAGCACCAAACAATTTACCCATTTTATCAGCTTCCTCTTGAATGCCTTCAACTGTAGTTATATGATGACCTTCTGCTTTTACAGTAAGCAAAGAACATGAAGGAACTGGTTTACCATCAAATAAAACAGTACAAACTCCACAGTTAGTAGTATCGCATCCCCTTCTAACACTTAGATAATTATTTTCTCTTAAAGTATCTAAAAGGAAATCTCCTGGTTTACAAAGAAAAACTTTGGGTTGATCATTAACTATCAAATTAATTAACATCACTAATCACCTTCCTTATTCCTCTTTTAACATAAACACTAGCTAATTCTTCTTTATATGTCTTAGAAGCTCTAACATTTTTAGAAATCTTTAATTCACCCAATACAAGTTCTACTGTCTTATCCAAAACTTCCTCATTAATAACTTTCTTACTATTTATAAATATCATTGCGTCTTTAGCTAAAGCCCCAATGTACGGTGTAGATCCTAAACAGATCTTAAATCCTGCTAATGTTTTAGAAACAGCTATATTGATAATTGCAAAATCTAAAGGTGTAGTGGCTACTTTCTTAAAGAACCCTCTGCCCTCTTCTTTTTTAATAACAATTTTAAGTAAAATATCCTTTTCCATTTTTGGATTAGCTAAAAAATCACTTAGACTAATTTCTCCTTGTTTATAAAAAACAAGCTTTGTATCCATAACAAGTAATGGAGGATAAATATCAGAAAAAGCAAATCTACCCATAACGCTACCACCTATAGTAGCTAAATTTCTAATATTAATTCCCATGATTTTATGAACCGCACTGGAAAGAACACCATCATATAATTCATTTAAATGATTTGAAAGTTCAACTTCTCTTAAAGTAACCATTGATCCAATTTCAATAGAATCATCTTTAACTTCAATTTTATTCAGATTTAAATCATCAAGAGATATCAATCCAAGTACATTCTTAATCGAGAGTTTTATCCAAGCTCCCCCAGCAATAACCATGTTTTTCTTATTGCTAATAAGCATATCATATGCTTCTTCTAAAGTTTTAGGCTTTAAAAAATTTTCTACTAACAAGTTAATCATTCCTTTCCTAATAATTTTTTATAATCGTTTAAATCATCAACATCAAAAAGAATTCCTGAGTCATCAACTTCTAGAATTGCAAACTCATAATCATTTCTAAAATCCTTTAGATTATTATGATTTGTTGTTAAAATCATCTTTTTAAAAGATTTATCAAACAAGATCGGGTGTCCCAATCTATGTTGATAACTTGGTACTACAATCTGCTTATTGGCTTTAATCATACAATTGTAAGTGTTAATCTTAACATTAGGATAGTCTCCAGGGATAATAAAAAAACTATTAGCAGTCGCTAATACTCCTACTTTAATAGAAGAAAACATCCCATCAGAATAGTGTTTGTTATATACCACTTTTACATAATCAATGTTTAAAAAAAGCTCAATCATTGATTCATGATAATGCCCAGTTACAACTATGATATTCTTACAAACTTCATGCATTGTTTCTATTGTGTTTAGAATAAGTGGTTTGCCATTATACTCCAAAAACATTTTATTGGTATTTGCTCTACTTGAAAAACCACCAGCTAATACAATTCCATCATACATATTCTACTCCTATAAAACGCTTACAATTGATTCTAAAAAATATATTTATAAAAAATAAGATAAAAATATAGTAAATAATATTATAACATATAATAACTATATATACTATATGTTGCGATATCATTACATTAATATTTATCTTATTCTAGCAGTTTTATATTGTTTTTTGTACGAATTTTAATTGTTTTATGAGTTCTGATATATTCAATCATTAATTCAGCAACATCAAGAGGTATAAGTTTGATGATTGGAAGTGATTTTAACATATAAAAATCTCCACCACCCGATGCACGGTAATTGTTCAATACCAAGGTGAATAAATCATCATCAGTGGTTTCTTTACCTTGATACTTAATACTGACAATTCTATTACCAAATTCCTTCCTTACATCTATTACATAATCTATACCATCAATCATATCATAATTGTAATGTTCATGCTTTGGATATGAGAAACTAGGATTATGAGTAATTTGTCCTTCTGAAATAACAAAATATTCAGCACATTTTTCTAAATATTCCTTTAGAACTTTACCAGTAATTTCAATAACAACTAATGTGTTTGCATAAATATATGTTGATAAAACATTTCTAACTGAAATCTCTTTTTTGAATCCAGTAACTTGATTTCCAAGTGAAGTAGCTGATAACATTGCTCCTGTTGCGCTTAATTGAATTTTGTTAATAAAATCAATTATTGGATGCTTGTTTTTTCTAGCTAAAAATAAATCATTTATCTCTAAGTTATCCTCGGGAACAACTCCAATTATTTCATCCAGGAATTTTTGGTTATCTTGTTCAACTTTTCTAATCAATTTTTTACATTTTATATCTTCTTGTAGGCCTTGAGATTTCACTAAAAATGGATTGATAGATTTTAGTTTTTTATGCTTGTCATATACAACCTCAATAACGCCTAAATTAGAGCCATTATAGCCTGGTTGCATTGCAACTCGATTTCCAAATTTTTCACATATTTCACGGTGCTGATGCCCGGTCAAAATAATGTCAATATCTTTTATTTCATCAAATAATTTATATCCTTGATTTTCACCGGTATCTTCGACATATTTTTCACCAGTTATTAAATCTCTCTCAAACCCTCCATGATAAGCAAGAATTATCAGATCAACTTCATCCTTAAATTCATCAACAATATTTTTGGTTTCTTCATATGGATCTTTAAATTTATAGTTCCTAATATTAGTTGGATTCTCCCAATTAGGAATATACTTTGTCGTGACACCTATAACAAGAACTTTATAACCGTTTTTATAAACTTTTATATCATATCCATTTTTAAATAATAAATGCTCATGTAAATATATATTTTGACACAATGTTTTAGCTTTAATCTGATTTACAAAATCTTTTAAATACTTTTTACCGTAGTTAAAATCGTGATTTCCTGGAACAAAGTAGTCATACTTCAAATAATTAAGCAGAGTTCCCATAGGGTTCGCATACTTATGTTTATTTGTTTTATGAAAATACATCAACGGACTACCCTGTATTGAATCCCCTAAATCAATTAATATAGAATTCTTTGTTTTATACTTTCTAATCTCATTAGTCAATAAAGATAAGCCTTTATTGCTTATAGAGTTATCAGCATAATTAATTGGAAGAAGATATCCGTGAATATCACTTGTGAATAAAATATTTAGCTTAAAATCATCATTCATTGTTATATTACCTAGCCTTCATACTTGTACAACACTTTTTTATGCAATTTAATTTCAAATTAAAAAGTTGCTAGTATTATACATGTTATTTTTGTCTCAATTAATGCCTTATCATTTCAGATATTGAATAGGAGTTAATTAATCATAGTGCTTTTCTTTAATAGTCCCATTCCTATACGCTTGTAATAACTGTTGTAAATCCCTAATTCTATCTTTCAATTCTTCGCCTTGATTTGTATCATATACATAAGTTCTGCGAGAATTAATTTCTTCAGATCTGGTAACTGATACAATATCACTTTCAGAATCAATTAATTTATAATAGTTTTCAAATCTATCATGAGAAACTAAGAAGTAAGCATGTGAATCTGATATTAAACTATAACCGCCAATATTGGTCTTGTCAGCGTATTCCTTTGACATCCCACCATCAATACTATAAATCTTTTTGTCCGCTAATATAACATTATCTCCTTTAGTTATATCAAGTGGAACATGCCCGTTTATAATTTTAGATTTATTGAAATCTAGATCAAACTCATTATAAATCATTCTTAATACTTGTTCTTCTTCTCTATATTTATAATATGAATTTATACGTTCCACACGCGCTTCTTTTTCCTTAATAAAGTATCTTTCAAATGTTTTCATTGCATGCTTACCAAAAAGTGGTGAAGCTGCCCCTTGCCATAATAACATGAAGTAATCACTATCAAAATTATCTTTACCATAACGATTTAGATATGCATGCCTGATTTTTTGTTCAAAAATTTCGAATAAACTACGACCAAAATACATTTTGCCGTCTATCTCTTGTTTTAAAAATTTCTTATTTGATGTTAAAGGTATGTCTGCATGAAACAATAAATTATTATTATATATTAAGTACATACTTCCATTTTGCATTAAGTATCCAGCATGTTTTTGTAGCATTTCATTATGTAAGAATAGTTGCGTTAAATGATCAATAACCCGCTTCTCTTCTGGATGTAATTCATATGGATTTTCTGAATTAATTGTTGGAAAATTTGAATCTAATAAGTTATATTGTTTGTCATTAATTGTAATAACCCCATGTTCAAAATCAATTTTGTCTAACAAACATCTGTCATCCATATTAAAATGAGGATTTCTCTCTATTACTTGTTGTTCAAGCTTAAATTGAATTATACTTATGGCTTTATGAATCTTAGCAACGAAGCTCAAGTCTTCATCTTTTTTGTATCTAGATCCATAGCCTTTTGGCTGAAATTCTGTACAAGGATCATCTTTATAGAATTTATCTGCAAATCTAGCAAGTGGAATTAAATTTATTCCATATCCATCCTCAAAACAATCGAGATTATTATACCTTGCGGCTATTCTTATTTCATTTGCAATCATTACTCTTGAACCACTTGCTGCGCCCAAGAATGTAATATCATGGTTACCCCATTGTATATCAACATTGCTCATTTTATAAATCTTTTCCATTATTAAATGAGGACTTGGCCCTCTATCAAAAATATCACCAATTATATGCAATCTATCCACAGCTAGATTCCTAATAAATCTACTTAATTGCAATATAAATTTACTTTCCCTTCTTGTTTCAAAAATCGCATCAATTATAGCTTTATAATACTTGTGCTTGTCTTCGTGAGAGCTAGATTCATAAATCAACTCTTGTATAATGTATTCAAATTCCTTAGGCAAAGTTTTACTAACTTTACTTTTAGTATATTTTGTAACAATATGCTTTGCTAAATCAATCATTAAATACAGTTCTTCCCTAAGTATAGATGCGAATTCAACTTCATCTAACTTCTTACGATATTTATTTAGCATATCTGTTGGGTAGTATATAAAGAAAGCCAATCTATTTCTTTTTTCCGTGTTTATATGAGGAAATATTAAGTCGATTTTCTCTTTAATAATTCCTGAGGCATTCTTCAAATAATGGTTAAATGCTTCGTATTCTCCGTGGATATCAGTAATAAATATTTCCGTACCCTTAGGCAAATTCAAAATAGCATTAAGGTTTATTAACTCTGCACTAGCTGTCTGTACAGATGGAAAATCTTTACTAAGCAATTCTAAAAACTTATTTTGGTAAGGCATACCTTCCTCCTAAAATTATAAAAATATCTACTCTTATTTTAATCTATAAATTATATTAATTCAATGTATAAATAAAAAGAAATGTTGCTACATTAACAAGGAAAACAACAATCCTAGTCCTACTCCCAGAAAAGTACCTAAAGCATATCCTATAGATCCACAAATTAATCCCGGAACAGTTAAGTTATCGTTTTTAAGTTGTTTTGTAATAGCTGGCACAAAAGCCGGTCCATATATCCCAGCTGTAGCAGTTACAATCATACAGTCACTATCAACTTTTAGCAATTTCGCTAAACCAATATGGACTATGAATGAACCAACTGTAATTATTCCATATAAAAGCACTAAAGAACTAAAATCAGATCCAATTAACTGAGAAAAATCTACTGAAGAAGCTAGTGAAAACGAGAAAACTAAAATCAAATAGTGTCCTAATATGTTTGTGCCTTCAGTTTCTCTAATTCTTTTATTAAAAGATCCTAAAATACCAAATATTGTAACACCAATCAACATAATTGGAACTAAAAAATCTAGCATTTTTCCTTGTTCAGCACCTAACATCATCCATAAAAGGATACCAAAGCCAGCACTTATTGCAGTCATTCCAATAGCAATTAGAAATGATTTAAATAATCTTTTTGATGTTTTTAAATCTTTAAAGTTGAACGCCTCGGTATTCTTAATATTTGATTCCTCAATTAAATAATTTGATTTCTTAGGTTTCCCTAATATTTTATCAATTAATGGCTTAGCTAATAACAGTAAGAATATATAAAAGACAGCTCCGATTATAATATCAGATAAATTTGCCAAAGCAATTAGTTCGGTCTCTAGTCCAAATATATTAGCTATTGCATTTAAATTTGGTGTTCCGCCTGTATATAATCCTATAGCTGAAGCTGATAATGCATCACCTTCAAATAATGTGTGTCCATAAACAGCAAATACTATTGTTGTAACAAATACAACAGATATAATTAATGCAATAAACGATTTAAGAACCATTTTTGATAATTTCTTTGCTTCTTTAAGGTTAGAACTAAACAATAATAATGGAATCCCAATAGCTATTGCAGCGAATGATCCGATTTCACCAATATCTGTGTTCAAATGGAATTCTACATTTAATTTATTTAAAGTAAATACAATTCCAGCTACAACTAGTCCAAAGAAATATGCCATCCCAATTGTTCCAAAAATCTTGGTTAGCTTAAAATCTTTAAATCTAATTAGTAGATAAGGCACAACAAATATTAAAATAATTTGAAGAATGTCTTTAACCATTTTTATGATCCTTTCTATATATCCTATAAGTTTTAGCTACTTTTCCATTAAATTTCGCTAGAGAAGTTAATGATTTTTCATTACCTTCCATTATAGTTCCAGCTTCAAACTCCTTTAAGCCCATTTTTATCATTTCATCATAAATCTCTTTATATATAAACCCAATTAATCCTTTTCCTTGATACTCGGGTATCATATATTGCATCATACCCCTAGCTTTTGTTATTTTTTTCTTATACAAAAGCATTTTGATTGGTTTTATTTTTCCATTTGTTTTTTTAAAAACTTGGTTAAAATCCAACAAACAGAAAATAAATCCTACAGGTCGACCAGTTTCTATTTCTCTAGCAATTTTAATGAGTCTTGGATCTAAAAACATTCTCAAATTATCGGCTACATCCCTTATTAACTTGATGGATGGTACTTCTTGATAGATATGATCGTTATCAGCATCTAATAATATTTTATGAATATCATCAATTTCTTTGTCAATATTTTTAAAATCTATGCTGCTTACGCAAACATTATTTCTTCTTTCAAAAAACCTAGCGAACTTTTTCAACTTCTTTTCTGTATTTTCATCTTCAAATGGTATAACGCTAAAAGAATCCCTACTTTTAGTATGTCCATACATTTCAAGTAAGTCTTTATAATATTGCTTGTTATATGACGTAAATATTACAGGGTCTTTTTCAAAACCATCAATTAGTATTCCTCTTCTGTTATCTGGGTCATATGGTATAAAACTACCTTCAGAAATATATACGTCTTTATCTCGCATATCCTGTTCCATATAATTAAATAAATTATTAATAACTTCAATTGAATTGATAGATTCAAAATATGACCAATAACAAATATCGATATCTTCATCAATATTGTGTTCAATTGTATACATTAATCTCCCCTGAATCATCCCATGTTCATTTAAGTCCAATATTGCTTTATAAGTTCCATCTTTAAGAACTTCTTTAACCAATTCTCTATAAAGAACATAAAAGAGTGGATATATGTAATGTGAATCTCCTTTATAAAGATTCTTAACAAAATATAGAAATTTCTTTAAATCCCTCTTGCTTTTTACTTCTATAATCATTATTCCCTCCAGAGTGAACCAATATATTGTTATTAACATTTTAACAGAAAGACGCTAAACTTGTCTACATATATATAGTAATCAGTATTGGCTCTCAAAAATAATACGTATACATATTTTGAATCATAGTAAAACAAATTCATTTTTATTAAATGTGACATAGCCTTTTTTTAGTATTCAATTCATAAGAAATATATATTGTTTTTTTAAAAATACTGAATATTTATTAATCCTTAATCAACAAATTCAATAAATAAAAGTAGAACATTTGTCCTACTTTACTCGTTTTCCTTATTTAATTTTATATTCTAGCTATCATTTTCTTTAGTTAACAAATATATTCTTGATTGAAAAATTCGATAATATATATCAGCTATAACTCCTATTTTAGGGATGTTATTCGCTTTATTTCAAAAACAAATGAAGAGAACCGTGGTTTCAGTTCTAGTTCTTCTATTCAAAAGTTAATTCATTCTATATATCGAAAAAATTTCTCTAATTATAATTTACTTGTATTTAATCATGATCATTTTGTAATTTTATCAATTAGAATTATTAAATACTAAATCAATAATGCACGTTTAAATATATAATTATAAATATATATATTGCACTTATTGTTTAATTTATGAAATCAGCTTTTTGATTTCCTCTTTGCTTAAAACTTTTCCTTTTGCTATTACTTTTTCATCAAGTACTAGAGCTGGCATTCGCATAGTATTATATTTTGCTATTTCAGCAAAGTCAGTTATTTTAATTACAGCTGCATCAAGCTCCAATTCGCTTATTGCTAATATAGTATTATGATACAATTTCTTACAGTTCTTACATCCTGACCCCAAAATTTTAATAACCATATTTCCTCCTAAATAATAATTATATAATTAAAGATATATCCTACTAATATTATTCCTATAGACACTATTGCGACAAAGGTAATCAGTAATTTATTTTTCACTACTTTTTTAAGCAATATTATTGAAGGGATACTTAGAGTTGTAACTGCCATCATAAAAGCAAGTACAGTTCCTATTCCAACACCTTTTAGCACTAATGCCTCTGCTATTGGCAATGTTCCAAAAATATCAGCATACATTGGTATTCCTGCAAAAGCAGCTACTAAAACAGAGTACCATTTATTAGATCCTAATATACTGTTAATGAAATCTGCTGGTATATATCCATGAATGATTGCGCCAATTAGCACTCCAATAATTACATATTTCCATACTCTTTTAACAATCTCATTAACTTGATCAAATGCATATTTATGTCTTTGTTTCCTCGTTAAGATTTCTCCTTCTTCTAGTGTTACTATATCTCCTTGAAGAACAAAATCTTCTACATATTTTTCCATTTTAAAAACAGAAATTAGTGTTCCACCAATTACAGCTAAAATTATTCCTACAGCAACGTATATAAGTGCGATTTTCCAACCGAAGATACTTGCTAATAGAACAACTGAAGCTAAATCAACTAATGGTGAAGATATTAGAAAAGAGAATGTAACCCCAATTGGTAGTCCCGCTCTTGTAAAACCTATAAATATAGGAATTGATGAGCAAGAGCAAAATGGTGTTATTGTCCCAAGTAGCGCCCCAACAATGTTGGCTCCGATACCTTTAAATTTAGACAATACATGCCTTGTTCTCTCAACGGTAAAATATGTTTGAATATATGATGAAACATAAATCAAAAATGATAATAAAATGAATATTTTAATTACATCATAGATAAAAAAAGATAGTGATGAAAAAATCAAAGTATTTGTGTCCATGTTGAAAACAGATACGAGTATATCATCTACTAAGTTATTTAACCAAGTCATTTTAAGTAAAATGTCATTTAATAACTCAAAAAATTCTTTTAGCATTTACAATCTTTTCCTCCTAATGATCTAATTTCTTTTAAAAATTCAATCATCTCGTCTATAGCCTCTAGATTTATATAGTACTTGTTCCAGGTTCCTACTTTTTCTGATGTTGCGAGTCCAGATTCCTTAATCATCTTTAAATGATAAGTTAGTGTAGGTTGAGATATTTTGAATTGACTTTTAAAATTACATGAGCAACAGACTCCGTTAGCTAAATTTTTAACAATATCTATTCTATTTTCATCTGAAAAAACTTTAAATAATCTTGAATATTTCATAGACCCTCCTTATATAGATATATATCTATATTGATATTCATCTATATTATAACATGTTGGAGTTAATAATCAATAGTTATCCTCAATAAAAAGAGATATCAATGAGATATCTCTTTCTATTAATGACTATATCTTTCTGGTCTATGATGATAATATCCTTGTTGAATATAACACCCTAGCTCTTTCAGAGTATCGCTTTGTAATTTTGTCTCTACACCTTCTCCAACAACTTCTTTTTTCCCCACAGTTGTTATTCTTCTAATCATCTTGATGATTTCTTGATTATTGAACTTCTCAATGTTTTGAACGAAATGTGCATCAATCTTAATTAAATCAAAATTTACACTTTCTAGTATAGACAGGGATGAATATTTAGTTCCAAAGTCATCTATAGCAATCAGATAGCCTTTTTCTTTGTATTTGTTTATGTTATGTATACATGATTCCAAATTGTGAATGAACGTTGTTTCTGATATTTCTATGTATATGTCACTCTCACTCAGTTTATTTGCTTTAGTTTGATCAATAAAGAAGTTGAAGAAATCGACGCTAAGTAATGAACCTGGTGTAATATTAATTGTAACTTTCAAATTCTTATTACTATTATTTTGTTTTAGTATACTATAAGCAGACATTGTCTTACTTACCATATATCGATCTAGTCGATCAAGTTGGTTAGTGTCACTAGCAATTTTGAAGAATACATCCGGAGGAATATATCCTAAATCTTTGTCTGTCCACCTTGAAAGTTCTTCAATCAAGAAAGTTTCGTTTGTTTCGCTATTAACTCCTTTTTGAAAGAACACTTCAATTATCTCGTTTTCCAAAGCATCACTTAATTTATTTGCTATTTGTCGATTATAATTCATATTTATTTTCATATCTAAATTAAAACGGGTTATATCATTTGAATTGTTTTTTTGGCAATGTGTTAGCGCCACACAAGATAGATTAAATAACTCATTTGGTTCTTCAGTGTCAAATGGATAAACTGCGTACCCAATCCTTTTTTCTAATTTTATGGTAATATCATTTATATTATAGGTGGAAGTAATAAACTGAGTAAATTTTATAATGTACTCTTCTATAGATTCTCTATCTACTTTACAATTAGTACACAAGATGAGAAACTTTGTATCTGTAAATCGGCCAATTAAACATTCTTCATCAAAAAGAGCATTTAACTCATTAGTCATTAGATTGAGTATTTTATTTCCTAAATCGTAACCATAATAACTACAGATTTCCGGAAAAGATATAATATCTATTACAAAAGCTATAGCTGAATCTATATTATTCATTTCATCAATCTTTGTAGTTACTCCGTATTGATTCATCAATCCTGTCGCAAAATCTTTGTCTGGATTATCAGTAAGAATGGTTTTTAAAACAAATGATGAGTCCTTATCAAAGAGTTTCATATATTGTAAAATTGAATTGTTACTAGATTTTGTAGCAAGGTGCTTACCTTGTGTGCCTTGAAAATATATAAATACAACTAAAATCAATGCGAATATAACTAATACACTTAAAAATATGATATTATTCTTGTTATATAAATCAAATGCGGAAATACTAGAATTTTCAAATATATTGATTATACTTAATATAGTTCGTTTTATAGATTCTAAATACATGAAATGCACCTCCCTAATTGTATTACTTTCACTCAATGCGTCATATTATGTCTTGTTTGCTTATATTATACTATGAATATCTAGATCAAAACAGTGCACATGTGTCGTATTTAATTTTTTCTAAAAATATTTGCAATAACATAAAAGTCACATTATGTCGTATTGACTTTTTCGCAAAAAAAAGACAACGTTACCATTGTCTTCTAACTACTTGGGTTCTTTGGTTTAAGCAGGTTAATTATATATTCTTTGTAATCTATATTATAATCTTTCTCAATTAATGCTGTGAATTTTTCTATTTTAGAATGATTCCCCTCCATAAAGAGTACATTGAAACATCTAAGTAGTGCTGTATCGAAATCTTCTTTCTGCCCTAATGCGTAATGAGCTAAAGATTTATAGTAATAGAAATAGTCCCACAAATAATACTGTTTACTTTCAATTCCTCTTTCAATACCTAAATCACAGAAATATATAACTTGTGGATAATCGTTCTTAATGCCAAACGTTCTTGCCAAACGCATTAATATCAAAGTATATATATAATAGTTGTTATCTCCTGCAATGATATTTTCAGAATCAGAGAAAAGATTATTAAGGCGATTAAGCAGTAAATCCTGCTGTTTGCCAGAAAATACAGTTAATAAGAAACAAAGTATAAGTACTTCTACATCTGTAAAATACTTTTGATTTAAAATGTTTGGATAATTTAAAATATCAGATACTCTTTGGATAACTTCTGCATGTGTGATCTTTTTTGAATAATAATCAAAAACTAAATTAGCATGTGTATAGTACTTTCTTCCCTCTTCAGAAATAATCAAATCACTATCTAGCTTTCGCTTATAATCAATTGCAGTTTTATAATCGTTATTAGCAACAGCATTATAAAACACATTGATTTTAGAATATTGAACAGATCTTTCCTTTTCAAACTCCGTCAATAATTTCTTAGTGTTAATCCCAAGTTTCTCAGCAAATTGGTCAATTTTCTCATAAGGAATAACACTATCTCCGTTCTTATACCGCTGATATTGTCTTATTGATACTACTCCAGAAACAAATTCCTCTTGGGAAACATTCCTTCCAAATCGAATTTTTTCTAAATAGTTTGCTAGCTCCATTGAATTCATAATATTTTCCTTTTTATGCGACATATATGCACTGTTTAATTTTTAGCGTGTAAGTTATTATATTGTTGAGGTGAAAAAAATGAAAAAGTATATTTTAATGTTTGTATTATTGTTTAGTTTAGGATTCTTTATGTTTACAACTGATGAACCAGTTATTGATAAAAACACTACTGAATTAGTAGATTTTGAAGATTCTGGTGAACC
>JAGLYJ010000027.1 GCA_023132365.1 Mycoplasmatota bacterium | reverse complement strand
ATACCAAATGAAGCAACATCACTATCAAGATCTTCTTTTGTTAAATTAATAATATCAGTTCCTGATAACAGTTTATAAACATCAGGATCATCAACAGGAATGTCTTTTGGGTTAGAAAATGGAAAATCATCCGGATTCTGTTTTACTAGATCCATAAGATATCTAATTACAGTTGGATCATCATGCCCTAGAACATCTAATTTAAAAAGATTTTTTTCAATTGAATGATAATCAAAATGTGTTGTTTTCCAACTTCTATCCGTTGCATTTCCTGGATATTGAACCGGAGTAAAATCATATATTTCATTTGTATTTGGAACAACTACGATTCCACCTGGGTGCTGTCCGCTAGTACGTTTTGAACCTTCGATTCCTCTAGCTAGTCTTTCCATTTCTGCTTTTCTAATATATTTTGGTTCTAATCCTTGATCTTCTCTTTTTTTATTGATTTTCTCATAAAAGTCTCTTACCATTACAAAAGAAGTCTTTGCTGCACAGGTACCAATTGTTCCAGCTCTATAAGCATAGTTCTTGCCAAATAAATCTCTAATGTATTCATGAACTAAAGATTGATAATCTCCAGAAAAATTCAGATCGATATCAGGAATCTTATCTCCTTCAAATCCTAAGAAAGTTTCAAAAGGAATGTCATGACCTTCTTTTATTAATTCAGTTGAACATACCGGGCATTTAGCTTGAGGCAAGTCCCAACCACAATCTGTCTTTTCAAATATTGAAGCATATTCATTTTCGAATTCAGATTTACCGTATTCTTGTTTTTGTTCCTTTGTTTTCTTAAATGCTGAAAAATGACATTTAGGGCAAACATAATGAGGAGGTAAAGGATTAACTTCAGTAATATCCATCAATGTAGCAACAATAGATGATCCTACAGATCCTCTTGAACCTACTAAATACCCGTCATCAAGTGATTTCTTAACTAATAGATGGGATATATAATATACAGTAGAAAATTGATGCTTGATGATGTTATCAAGTTCTCTACTAACTCGTTTGTTTACAATTTCTGGTAATGGATTTCCATAGATACTTCGAACTTTTTCATTAACCATTTTCTCAACTTTTTTCTTAATTGATGGAGTTCCTTGTTCTGCTAAGAATTCATCTGTTGGTGCATATAATGCATCAGGGATAATTTTGATATCATCGACAGAATCAGCAATCATATTGGAGTTTGTTACTACTATTTCATAAGCTGTGTCTACACCTAAGAAAGCGAACTCTTCTAACATTTCGTTTGTTGTCATAAAATATTGATTTGGTTTATTTTTTTTGAAGAATAACTTATGTAATCCTCCTCCAACTTTAGGAGTGTTAATCATTATTTCTCTATATTTCAAGTCTCTAGGATCTAGATGATGAACATCCCCAGTAGCAACTACCGGAATGTTTAATTCCTTACCGACTTCTACTATTTTTCTAATTACATCTTGTATCATGTTTTTCCAATTAGGATTCTCATTTTCCATGTATATAAAATAGCTTACTGGTTGAACTTCTATATAGTCAAAAAATCTTGCAGCTTCTACTAATTCCTGTCTTGTTTTGTTAATGGCAATTTCAAAGAAATGCGAGTTAAAACATCCACTAGAAACTAGTAATCCCTTACGATTCTTATCAAGGTGTGATTTCAGTATTTTTGCGTCTCGATCATAATGTTTAGTTAAACCATTAGAAAGAACTTTATATAGATTTTTAAGTCCAACTTGAGATTTAACTAATAAATTTATATGAGTAGGATATGGATATTTATAAACTAAAGATCTATCAATCATTAAATTCATATCTCTAAAACGGTTAAATCCTTGTTTTCTTACCATTCCAATTAAGTGTAAGAATACTTCTGTAGTAGCTTCAGCGTCGTCAATTGCACGATGATGATTCTGTAATGGAATTTTGAAGAACTTACAAAGTCTACTTAATGAAAAGCGCTTGCTATTTGGCATCAATACTTTTGCTAGTGTAAGTGTATCTATTGATGGGCTTTGTTTATTAGTTATTCCAAAATTTTTGTAGTGATAAGCTAAGAATCCCATATCAAAGTCAGCATTATGAGCTACTAAGATGCAATCTTTTGTGAATTCGTGGAAATCTTGCAAAACTTCCTTTAAGAATCTCTTGCCTTTAACCATTTGGTTAGTAATTCCTGTTAAGTTTTCTGTGAAATTAGATATACCTCTTTTAGGATCTATCAATTCAGAAAACTTACCTAATATTGCTCCATTTTTAACCTTTATACCAGCGATTTCTATTAAAGTATCATAGGCAACTGATAACCCAGTTGTCTCAATATCAAACACAACAAATGTAGCGTCTGATATTAAAGAATCTGATTCACCTTTTGTTATTGCTATATTTTCATCATCTACAAATACCATTTCTAATCCATATAGTGCTTTTAAGCTGTCTCCTTTTGTCTTATTAAAGAAATCAGGAAAAGTCTGAACCGACCCTTGGTCACTAACACCAATTGCTTTGTGTCCCCATGCTTTAGCTCTTTGAATATATTCAGATATATCATTTACACCATCTAAAGCAGACATTTTAGTATGAAGGTGAAGTTCAACTCTTTTTACTTCCGCTTCATCTAATCTTTGATCCGTTCTTACTGGTTTGTTTGATCTAGCAATTGCTATTGGGTGTAAAACTACTTCTTGACTGTATAGGTCAAAAGTAGCGAAACACTTAGCTATAATTCCTGTGTCTTTTTCTATCTGTCTAAAGAACTTCAAATCTTCAGATTTAACACCTTTTTTAATTACAAAAATTGAATCTTCTCCATCTGTTACTACCATAGTAGATCTAGATGATATTTTTGTTTCATTGATATCTTGGTATACACAAATTCCTTGAATAGATATTATGGCTTTTCCACCATGTTTTTCTTTATATTCTTCTAATTCAATTTCCGTTCTTGGAATAGACTTAATTGCATTGAAATTGCTGATTGCACCTCCATTTGTTAAATAGATATATTCAATTGCTTCATCAAATTCAAATTTATTAGCTTCACAAAAATTATCAATGGTATTTTGGATAGATTGATCTACTGTTTCGATAGATTGATCTACTTCGATTTCAACATCAAGATTAAACCCGTTTCTACGCATTTCATTCTCAATTTCTTTTCTGAAAATAGTCGCTGTTACTGCCCCTTTAGGAATATATATTTTTAATACATTATTTTCAATATCTGTTGGATATTCTTTTAATGGTGAAATTCTCTTGTTTTCAATTGCGATTACATCAAGAGCAAAATCATAGTATTCCAATACTAAATCTGGATCTACTTCCTTAAATGCGATTTGATAATCTACATATCTCACACTAGGGACGTATTCACTTAATTTAAGAATTCTATTAATAAAATTTCGGTAGTGTAAAATTGGAATAGTTTGTGAGAACACAAAGAAAAATGTCCAGGTTTCACTTATCTCATCTACCTCGATTTTTTCTATATTACAATATTCTTTTATTATTTCATCTTCTAAATCAATTCTGTTTAAAAGTATATCAATATTATTCAATTAAATCATCTCCAAACTAAACTCTATTATAACATAATTTTTGACACTTTTTTATCAAAAAAAGCGAAAATAAAAAACAGCCTCGGCTGTTTAGAATTTTGCAGTTACTTTCTCCGCTAGAATTTCTTCTAAGGCTTTACCAACTGGTTTTACACAGCGGTTATCTACTGAAGAGTAATCATCTTTTTTTATAATTTTAGCCCTTTTAGCTGCTAAATATGCTAGTTTATATTTTGAATCTACAACTTCTAATAAATCATCTATTGAAGGATAGCGTAATCCGTCTGTATTTTTTTGAGGAGCTTTTTTTTGTCCTGAATTTTCAAGATCTCCACTGAATGCATATTCTCCAAATCGGTTTCCTGCAGTAGGTCTGTAATTTGTAGTTATTTCTTCTTTCATGTCTTTTAATTTCTGTAGGTCATTTTCTTTTATCATTCTTTACCCTCCATGAGTTTGTAATATCTATGAATTGATCTTTCGGTCTTTGCATGTTCGGCTCTTATTATAGCATAGATTCTATCTGCTGCGTTAGCAACATCGTCGTTAACAACAATATAATCATACTTATAAGCAAGAGAATACTCTCTCTCTGCTTTATTAATGCGTTTTTTAATTATACTCGGGCTATCAGTGCCACGATTTTGAAGTCTTTTAATCAACGCTTTTTTTGATGGTGGAACTATGAAAATAAATACCGCTTCAGGTAATCTCTCATGAACTTGTAATGCTCCTTGTACTTCAACTTCAATGATAACTTCTTTACCAGCTTGAAGTTTTTTATTAATATAGTCCATTGGAGTTCCATAATATTCACCAACGAATTCAGCATACTCTAAGAATCCATTTTCTTTAATGCGTTTTTCAAATTCTTCTTTTGAAACAAAGAAATAATCTTGTCCATCAACTTCGCCTTTGCGAGGTTTTCTTGTTGTCATTGAAACAGAGTAACAAAAGTTGTTGTCCGAAATATCAAATAATGCTTTTCTGATAGTTCCTTTCCCAACGCCACTAGGTCCACTAATTATAACTAGCAATCCTCTTTCATTAAGTTTCAAAATACCCCCCCAATCAGTGATGTTATATATTATTTTTATATATAATAACATAAATATATTAAATAGTAAAATTAATTTAATCTATGTTATAATAATTTTGGTGATAATATGAGTGTAGATGGTAGATTTATTAAATTTCTCGCTAAAGAAATACATAATGAACTTGTAAGTGGTCGAATACAAAGAATCTCTCAGTTAGGAAAAACTGACTTTTTGTTTATGATTAGAGCAAACAACAGAAATAAGAAGCTTTATTGTTCTCTTTCTACATCACTTGCAAGAATAAATATTACCGAAAAAGATTATCCAAACGATTATATTCCAGGTGGATTTTGCATGTTTTTAAGAAAACACTTTGAGGGTGGAATTATTAGGAATATTGAAGCTTTGAATAACGATAGAATTATAAGATTAGAAGTTGAGAATAAAAATGATATTGGTGATAAAACAACAATATTCCTTGTAGTAGAAATGTTTTCAAGATATACAAATATGATAATATTAGATCAAAATAGCAAAATTATAAATGCTTATAAACATATATCGCCATTTGATTCATCTGATCGAACCATTATAAATGGGGTTACTTATATATTACCAGAAGATTCTAGATATAATCAAGATGATTTACCTAATATTAGAAAGCTTTTTGAAAGAGACATTACAATTAAGGAAATTATAAATGGCATTAAAGGTATATCCCCATTATTAGCTAATTATATAGCTAATAAAGCTGATTTCAATCACCATAAAATGTTCGACATTTATAAGGATATGTTATCACAAGTTCCTAACCCTACTCTTGCTTTAAATCGAAAAACTGAATTCTATTATTTTGATTTATTTTCAAGCAACCAAAAATACTTCTCAACAATGTCAGAACTAATAGATAATTATTTCTTAGAAGCTTCTTCAATTGAAAGAGTAAAACAAGTTTATAAACATATTAGTACTTTTACAAAACAAGAACTTAAAAGAAAAAGAAATAAACTTGAAAAACTGCACGTTGATTTAGATAAAGCTTTAAATAATGATATCTTACGAATAAAAGGTGATATGATTATTACCTATCAACATGAAATATCTAAAGGTAATGCTTTCTATGAAGGATACTCATATGAACTAGAAAAGGATATTAAGATTGAACTTAATCGATTATTAGATCCAATTCAAAATGCTAATAAGTATTATACAAAATACAAGAAACAAAAAAAGGCTGTAAATCATATTAAAGAACAGATTAGATTAACGATAGTTATGATCAAATATTTAGACGGAGTATATAGTCAAATAAGCAATACTTATTCATTACCTGATTTATTGGAAATTCAAGATGAACTAAAACAAAATGGCTTTTTGAGCAGAAAGAGGACTGCAAGCAAAAAGAAGAAAAAGCCTAATTTTTCCACTTACTATGATGAAAATGGGATTGCAGTTTTAGTTGGCAAAAATAATATTCAAAACAATTATCTTACTCATAAATACGCGAAAAAAGATTATTGGTGGTTCCATATAAAAGATCAAACTGGTTCACATATTATAGTTGCTTCTAATGATGAATTATCAGAATCAACTATAAGAATAGCTGCTAATTTAAGTGCATGTTACTCAAAAGCCAAGAACTCTAGTTCAGTTCCAATTGATTACACAAGAATTAAATTTATTAAAAAAGTTCCAGGAACATTAGGTTCTTATGTAACATATACAAATCAAAAAACTATTTATATAGATCCGGATATTGAAGTAATAAATACATTAAAAAAAGGAAGATAATTGATTGATTATCTTCCTTTATTATTTATCTTTTTGCTTTAATTTCTTCTAGTATCATTCTTAGAAAATCATTTTTTGAAACTACTTGTTGTTTTTGTTCGCCATAACGACGATAATTGACTGTTTTTGATTCGACTTCCTTGTCACCAATTACTAATTGATAAGGAATTTTTTTAGTTTGTGCTTCGCGAATCTTATAACCAAGTTTTTCATCTCTTTGATCAATTTCAGCTCTAACTCCTTTAGCTTTTAGATCGTTCAAAATCTTCACTGAGAAGTTCAAATGATAATCATTATTTACTGGTATTACTTTAACTTGTATTGGTGCCATCCAAGTTGGAAACGCTCCAGCGTAATGCTCAATAAGAATTCCAATAAATCTTTCTATTGAACCATATAGTGCTCTATGAAGCATTACCGGGCGTTTTTTCTCACCATTATGGTCGATATAAGTAAGATCAAATCTCTCCGGCAAATTCATATCCAATTGAATAGTACCGCATTGCCAGATTCTTTTCATTGAATCTCTCAATTTAAAATCTAGTTTTGGTCCATAAAAAGCTCCATCCCCTGGATTAATTTTATACTCTTTTCCCATTTCATCAAGAGCATCTGCTAATGCTTTTTCAGACTTATCCCAAGTTGAAATCTCCCCTATATATTTATCTTCAGGTCTTGTTGATAATTCAATATAATAATCAAGATTAAATACTGAGTACATATAATCAAATAATCTAACTAGTTCTTTAATTTCTTGAACAATTTGATCTTCAGTCATAAATATATGAGCATCATCTTGTGTGAAGTTTCTCACTCTAAATAAACCAGCTAGAGCTCCACTTGCCTCATGACGATGTACAAGTCCCAATTCTCCAATTTTCAAAGGAAAATCTTTATAAGAATGAATATCTCGCTTATAGACTAACATCCCACCTGGACAATTCATTGGTTTAATAGCGAATTCATGGTCATCAATAGTTGAAGTATACATGCTTTCACGATAATTAGCCCAGTGTCCTGAAACTTCCCATAAATCTTTGTTAAGCATAATAGGCGTTTGAATTAGTTTGTAGTTTTCTTTCAAATGAACATCGTACCAGAATCCTTCTAATTCTCTCCTTAGAGCCATCCCATTAGGCAACCAAAATGGGAACCCTGGACCGTATTCACTTAACATGAACAAATCAAGTTGTTTTCCTAATTTACGGTGATCTCTTTTCTTTCTCTCTTCAATTAGGTGTAGGTGTTCATCTAATTCTTCTTTTTTAAAGAATACTGTTCCGTAAATTCTAGTTAACTGAATATTATCAGAATTTCCACGCCAATAGGCTCCAGCTACACTTAGAAGTTTAAAATGTTTAATCCACTTAGTCCCAGGTAAATGTGGACCTCTACACAAATCTGTAAAATGAGTTTGTTTGTAAATGCTTATTTCTTCATCTACAGGCAATTCATTTATTAATTCAACTTTATATGGATCATCATTGAAAAATGATAAAGCCTCTTCTTTTGAAAGAACTCCTCTAACAATTTTAGAGTTTTGAGAAGCAATTTTTTTCATTTCTCTTTCTATATTTTTTAGATCATGCTCGCTGATTATATCTTCTCCCAAATCTATATCATAGTAAAAACCATCCTCAATTGTTGGTCCAACTCCAAAATGAGCATGTGGATATATTTTCTTAACAGTTTCAGCAAGAAGATGAGCTGTTGAATGTCTTAACACTTCTAAAGCTTCTGGCTCACTGTCCGTAATAAACCTTAAACTTACATCTTCACTAACAATCGTATTCATATCGACTATTTTCCCATTCACTTCAGCTACAATACAACGTTTTTTTAATGATGGTGAAATATCGTTAGCTACTTCAAATAAAGATTTTTCTGATTCATAAATCATTTCATTTCCATCAGGTAATTTGATAATCATAATTCTATCCTCCTATAAAAATAAAAAAAAATCGCCCTAAAAAGGACGAATTATTCCGTGGTACCACCTTTGTTCTTATATTAAATAAGCACTTAAATCGTTAACGCCTGATACGGGTTTTATTAGAACCAACTCCAAGGCAGTAATCATCTCTTCCTAATATTTGGCTTACACCATCCCAAACTCGCTTGATTAAGAATTATAGATAATCATATCCTCTTCTTCGTCTTTAATATTATTATATATTACTTTGATTTTTATTTCAAGAAATATGTGGTTTTTCAGTTAAATAGAATTGTTCTGTCAAACTTCTTATTCTTTCCACAATTCTAGTAGATTTAGAACGTTCATTAAGTGTTTGGTCTTTACTAAGTGCATCAATTAATTGTTTAGGTCTTAAATTTGATGAAAAGAATGTAGGTCTTTGGTCTAATAATCTATATTGTAAGATTGGACCAAGAACTTCATCTCTTATAAATTGGCTTACTGTTTCTCCTCCAATATCATCAAGGAATAATATTTCAGCTTTCTTAAGATTTTCTATTTTTTCCTCAAAACGACTTGAGCCTATAGCAGACTTTAGTTCACGAACTAAATCAGGATAATAAACAAATGTAATTTTAGAACCTATTTTAGCTAATTCATTAGCCATTGTAGCTAATATATATGTTTTACCAGATCCAAATAGACCACTGATATACATTCCCTTTACATAAGTGTTTTTACCATAATTTTTAAGAAAATTTAACATATATCTATGAATTTCTTTTCTTTCAGCCCCAATCATATCAAAATCATCTAATGTTGCTTGGAAAATCTTTTTGGGTACATAAAATGCACTAATATTATTTCGAGAATCCTCTGTTTTATTGAATTTACATTTTTCATAAATCAATTCAATATCTCCGTTATACATTTGAAGTTTTGACCAATAACCTGTCGATGTAAGTTTGCACTCATATAATCCTTTACATTTTGAACAATTCTCTTTATCTGAGGTATAAGTCAAAATATCATTAACTCCATAGATAATAGTTTCGTGTGTTAAATCATTTGACATTATGAAACGACTAACGATTGGGTCAGCCATAAAACGATCTATAATTCCGTCAGAATCTAATTCTTTATTGTCAGGTAAGAATTCATTGATTTTCTTCAAAAAATCACCTCTAATCCATATTATTTATATAATCTTCTAACCAATCGATTTCTACATCCTTTGGTTTATTCTTATAATAATTTCCTTGTTGAGCATTTCTTCTTGATTCTAAATGCTTAACATAATCCATTGCCAGTTCAACGGTATTTATTTGATTTCTTTTCCAGGTCTGTCCAACTTTCTGAAAATATGCATAGCCAGGCAAAACACCTTCTTTAGTCTTTGCAATATATGCAAGTAAAACATTAACAACAGATGGATTTATGCCAACTTCATCAATTAAACGTTCAACGGTTCTAAGGTCAGCAACTGAAACCATATTATCTCCAATTTCATTTAACAATTGAATTGGTGAAACAGATTTGAAATATTCTACAGGATCAGTTGGTGTGTTCCTATTGACATTTGTATTTTTAATTTCTTCAGTTTTTTTGATATCAGTATCGCGTTCAAATTCATATCTTGCACTTCTAGCTAAGTATTCAATATTCACATGGTTAGTATCATCTAGAGATTTAATCAAAACATCTTTCATTATTAATTCATCTAATCCATACACATAACTTAAACTTTCTACTTTTAGTTTAATAGCTTCAGTTAAGTTATTTACATCATATATATCACTTGAAATGCTATCATTGAATAATCGCCAATTAAAATTGTATTTATTTAGTGATACAAATCTTTGTTTTTCTCCTGAAATTAGATTTGTTTCCTGTAATACATCTTGTTTTCCAAGAGCTGGAAATACTTCATTAAATGCTTTAGATATATTATATTTTTGATGTTTCTTTGGCGGAGCTATCTTAAAAATCTTAAGAATTTTTTTAAATCTTGTTTTAGTAATTGAAGATATTAAATATTGACCTAATATTCCATCATTAACAAAGCTTCTAGATGAAAGTGGAAGCTTTATTTCATACGTAAAACTGTCTTTAGCAAAGAATGTTACTAAAAGCCCTATTGCTTCAAGTTTATATCTGTCTTTCTCTATTGAATCTAATTTATGATTTAATAATGACTCTAAATCAGCATGTAAATACTCTTCAGATATCAAAGTTTGTCTATCCATCAAATTCATTAAGGTAAGATATAAATTGAAGGCAGAATCACCTATTATTGGTTGATAAAGTAATGTCAATACTTGATAATCAATACTTGAACAAAATCCTTCACCGGAAACGGCGAATGAATCACTTCTTCTAATACTTTCCAATGCTTTCTCCTTATGGGTGTAGTGAAATACCTTTAAATTTCAACAATTCTTTAAGTGTTGCATAGTATTGCAATGCCTTCTTTTTTGGTCTATTAAGCCCTACAGAACTAAATAAATTGATTTTAAAATCAATACCAGCTTCTATAGGTGACAGTTGAGCTATCGTTACTATACAATCATGCCCATGTCCAATTATATATACTTCTTTATGTACTTCATTTACATTCTTAACTTCCATATGATATTTTGCAGCTAAAGCATGTAAAGCTGCTATTACATCTTTAAAGTTATTGCGATAATATCTTGTTCTTAATTGTGGATCAATATGTAATTCCCTTGTCTCACAAGATGGTGAGAAAAAACTGCTAATTGACAATGCCATCACTCCTTAATCTATCATATATTTCCATAAATTGTTTTGCTGTCTCTTCTTTTGTTCCGTTGTTATCAATGATAATATCTGATAATTTCCTTTTTGATTCCAAATCTATCTGCGTCTTTATTTTAGATTTAGCTATTTGTTCATTAATATTATCCCTATTCATTAATCGCTCAATTTGCTTTGTTTTATTGACATACACCAGAAGTATAATGTCAACAAAATATTGGAGATTTGCTTCTATTAATAAAGGTATATCTAATACAACTAATTTCTCTGAATTCATTTTAGCTTCATTGATAGATTTCCTTAGTTCATTCATAATATGTGGATGGGTTATTTCATTCAATTTCTTGCGTTTGTTATAATCATTAAACACAATATTACCTAGTGAAGATCTATCGATCATATTGTTTTTAATAATCGTATTTCCAAATTCACTTATTAACTCATTATACATTATTTTATCGGTTTTTAATAGCTTTTTATAAATCTTATCTGAGTCAATAACTGTTATGTTATTATCTCTAAATAATGATGCTACCATGCTTTTCCCACTTGAAATACTGCCGGTTATTCCAACAATTAATACCGTATCTTCCCTTTGACATGTAGGACAGAAATATGTGCCTCTACCACCTACTCTTGTCTTAACTATAGTATCATCACAGTCCTTGCATTTTTGACCAGTTAGAGTATGTACATTTAATTCATTTTGAAACCTACCATCTACACCTAACGATGATTGATAAGTTCTTATTGTAGTTCCTCCAAGAGAAATTGCTTTCCTGATTATTTCTTTAGCTGATTTAATTAGCTTCTCAACTTGATAATAAACGATATCTTTTCCAAGTGTTCTAGGATGTATTTTCGCCATATATAGAGTTTCATCAACATAAATATTACCTAGTCCAGTAACAATGTGTTGGTCAAGCATAATCGATTTGATAGGTCGATTAGATTTTTTTATTAAAGGATACAAGTAAGACACATTAAATTCAGTGCTATTCACTTCCACACCTAAAACAGATATACTTTTAAGAGATTTTTCAAGATGCCTATCTACTAATTCCATCGTTCCAAATTTTCTCACGTCATGATATGATAAATATTTTCCGTTGTCTAACTTAAAAATAATATGATCATGTTTTGTGATTTCCTGTAATGAATTTCTTATATAATATTTCCCTTCCATTCTTAAATGACTAACCATTGTAAAATCGTCCAAATCAAACAGAAGATATTTTCCATATCTTCTTATGTCTGTAAATGTTTGGTTAATAATTTTAAGTACAAACTCATCAACTTTAGGATACTTAATAATTTTATCGTATTTCAATATAACTTCTTTTATTGACCTACCTATTATAAAATTCTTTAAGGTTTCCTTAACGGTTTCGACTTCTGGAAGTTCTGGCATTATTTCACCTCATATAAATTTTTACCTGAAGAGTAATTTGCTGTTAAATTAACACTAAAATCTACTGCGTTTTCCATAATGTCTTTAACTATATTCGTTACTAATTCTTCTTCATCTTTAACAACATCTAATACTATTTCATCGTGTATCTGTAAAATCATTTTTGATTTCACATTTTTCTTTATAAATTCCTTGGCAATTTTAACCATTGCTATTTTTAATATATCAGCAGCAGTTCCTTGAATTGGAGCATTCATTGCTATTCTTTTACCAAACTCTCTAGTTTGATAGTTTTTAGCTTGGATTTCTTTGATATGAATCACACGATTAAAGTATGTTTTTACATATCCATTTTCTTTAGCAAATTCTTTATTATTGTCCATAAATATTTTAATCTCTTGATAACTTGAATAATAGTTATCAATAAATTCCTTAGCTTTTGCTATTGATATATTTAAATCTTCAGATAATCCCCAAGCTGTTTTACCATAAATAATACTGAAATTCACCGCTTTTGCTACTGATCTTTCAGTTTTGGAAATGTTATCTTTTCTAAATATTAACTTAGCTGTCTCTTCATGAATATCTTTGTTATTTATAAATGCTTGTTTTAAATTCAAGACATTACCTAATTCAGCTAAAACTCTTAATTCGATTTGAGAATAGTCAAAAGATAGAAGTATATGTCCACTTGTTGGTTCAAATACTTTTCTAAGTGCTCTACCTTCTTCATTTCTTATCGGAATATTCTGAAGATTAGGTTCTTTAGAAGATAACCTTCCAGTCTTAGTAAGTGCTTGTTGATAAATTGTATGAATTTTATCATCTGCTTTTAATGTAAGAGATTGTTTTAATCCTTCATAATAAGTAGAATGCAATTTTGTATAAGTTCTATAGCTAATAATAAGATCAACAATTGGACTAAATGCTCTTAATTTAGTAAGAACAGATATATCAGTTGAATATCCCGTTTTAGTCTTTTTATAAACTGGCAATTCCATTTTTTCAAATAGAATCTCCCCCAATTGTTTTGGACTGCTAATGTTGAACTTGATTCCACTAATATCATATATCAGTTTCTCAGTTTCTTTGATTTTAGTTTTTAAATCTTCTCCAAAATCCTCTAAGGTATCCTTATTTACTGATATGCCTTCATATTCCATATTAGCTAAAACTTTAGCAAGAGGAATTTCAATTTCATTTAATAAATTTTCTTGATTATACTCTTTGATTTTTTCCATCGCATCCGCTTTTGTACTTGCTATTGCTTTTGCTTTAGAAATGGCATGTTGAATATATTCTTTTTCTTCAGGCAAGTGGAACTTAGCTCCTCTACCATAAATATTGTCTTCAAATTCAACATCATGGTAATTGAATAATTCAGTAACATCTCTAAATTCATCTTGATTTACACTTGAATTAGCTAAATATGCAGCTAACAATAAATCATACTCTATCCCTTGAATATTAATGTTATTCCATTTTAGAATAACAATTAAAGCTTTTAAATCAAATACATATTTTCTTTTATTCTCTGATTCTAAAAACACAACAAAATCTTTGCTTTCTAGCGCTATATCAAAAGGAATGAAATAACTAACTTCAGAAAATATTACCGCAAATCCTAACGGTTTTGCTTGATGATAATTCTTACCAAAGTACTCTAAGTGTAAAAAGCATTCATCGCTTAAAATCACTTTGATTTCATTTGTGTTTTTTATAATAACATATTCTTCATCAGCAGGTTTATGCTTAACATTCATTCTTTTAACAAATGAGTAAAGGTTCATTCTGGTATAGAATTCAATAAGTTTCTCTTGATCATAACCTGTATATTCACTTTTTAAGTAATCAATATCATTATCGAAATCTGTTTCTATTGTTGCTAGTTTTCTTGAAAACATAGCCATTTCTTTATTTGTTTCTAGTTTTTCTTTTAACTTACCTTTTATCTGATCTATATTAGTATAGATATTATCGATATTTTGATATTCAGATAAAAGTCTTAC
>JAGLYJ010000026.1 GCA_023132365.1 Mycoplasmatota bacterium | reverse complement strand
TTGTTTCAATCATTCCTAATGCTTCGATCATTTTTCTAGTTCTCCTTTCTTATATTTTTTATAAAAGTGTTTGTAACATTTCCTTGCTGATTTTTGGAATAACTGCTGTATGAGCCAGTAACCCATCATCCTTATTTGCATCTATAGCAGCTTCTACCGCTGCTTTTACATCACTTACATCTCCAGTTAGAATTGTAAATGCTTTTCCACCTAATCCTCTTCCTAATCGAATCTCTAAAAGCACAACATTTGCTGCTTTAACTGCTGCATCTGATACTAAAACCGCAGTTGCAAGTGAATAAGTTTCAATAATCCCTACTGCACCTTTTGGCACTATTTCAGTTGTACAGCTAAGCGCTGTGAAAACTTGTTCATGGATACTTGCTATAATAATATCTTTAACAAGTGATTTACCTGCTACTTTTGCGCCAACTTCGATCGCGCTTTTTACTGCAGATACAGAACCTCGAATCATGACTACATATTTACCAGGACAAGATGCATAAGCTCCTATTAGTTTTACATGTGCTGTTTTTACAATTGCATCTCCTGCTTCAATTCCTCTTGCAATACTATTAAGTTCAATCATTCCTAATGATTCCATATGGTCATCCCTCCTTATGCCTGTATTTCTATATAATCATCTGTTAAATTTATTACTTTTCCACTTATACTAGCGTGTATATTTGCCCCTAGATTATCACCACAAGATGCGATAAGTGTCCCCTTGGTTACTGGTTCACCGACTCTTACAATAGAAGTTGCGCTAACACCTATATGTTGTTTAAGCATAATCTTAACATTCCGTGTTTCAAATATACTATGAATCAACGGTGCAGCTACATCATAATCTGATAATTCAATTCTAGCAATTAATCTTTTTGTTGGTACTTTCTTACTTTCACGTAATGGATCAACTTCATAAGGAATTATTTTTTCAGTTTTAGCACCTTTTTTAAGCAAACTTTGTTTAACCATATTAGTGATTTTACCAGGGTCCAGGTCCATTGGACATGCATATAGAGTACATAGTCCACAATTGCAACATGAGACAACTGAAGAAATCGCTCCAAGAGCACTAGGATCTTCATTTGCAAGTCCTCTCATCACTTTATGTGGTTCTGTATTTAATCCTATAATATTCCTAGGGCACATATCCGTGCAATAACTACACTGACAACAAATTGCTTTTGTTAATTGTAGATCCACCACAGTTTTACGTGTCTTTTTAATTATAAGACTATGATTTTTTGGTAAGATAATAATTCCTCCAGTTAATTTTGTAACTGGTGCGTTCCAATTTTCTTCAACATATCCCATCATTGGACCGCCAACTATTAAACTATAATCATTTAAATTCGCTGGTCCAGAGCACGCTTTTATTAGTTCACCAAACGTAGTTCCTACTGGTGCTATAAATGTTTGTGGTTTTTCTACAGCTCCGGTTACAGTGATTACTCTTTCTGTGACTGGTTTATCTCTTGCAATATGTATAGTGGTTAAAACATTAATGACAACAGCTTCAACATCTAAGGGAATTCCCATAAGTGGAACAACCTTTCCAGTTACTTCATAAACAAGTTGTTGTTCATCACCAGCTGGATAGTAATCTTTAATAATTTTTAACTCCATTGAACTCTCATCTTTAAGCAGATTTTGAAGATTGCTAATTGCCTTTTTATATTTGCCTTTTAAACAAATGACTCCTTTTTTAGCTCCAGTTTGTATCATTGCGATTCTTAATCCATCGATAACCTCTTTGCTATAAAATTCCATCATTTGTTGATCAACTCTTAATAATGGTTCACATTCAGCACCATTAATAATTACCACTTCTGCTTTGCTATCTAATTTAACATGCGTAGGGAATCCAGCACCTCCGGCACCTACAATCCCAGCATCTTTAATTTTACTGATATAATCTTGAGACATATTATTCACTCCTAGTTTTATCTAAATTAAACAATTCTAAATCCGCCTGATAGTGTACATCTTCTAATTCTAGAAAAACTTTTAGCAGAAGTTAGTCCCTCTCCTGTTGGAGTTGCGATAGTAAGTGTAGTAAATCCTTCGCCTTCAATTCCAAGTCCTGCAAATGATGGAGCGTTTTTAACAAAAATAGATGTTTTAAGAGCTCTAGCTGCTTTTGTTAAATTTGATACGCTTTCTGAATGCATAACCGCAGTATGAAGATTTCCGTTCTCTGCAATTACTGCTTTTTCTATGGCTTCATCAACTGTATATACTCTAACTATACCAAGAACTGGCATTAACATCTCTACAGTTATAAATGGATGGTTTTCAGTTACTTCAGCAATAATCAATTTGCAATCTTGTGGAGCACTAATACCGCAAGCCTTTAAGATTTCTAAAGCAGATTTACCAACATAATTCTTATTATATATAGTTTTACCTTCACTATTTTTAGCAAGCACTTCATTTGCCACGATTTCAATTTCATGACGTTTAAGTTCATATGCTCCGTTTTTAACCATTTCATTTCTTAATTCTGTAAACACACTATTAAGAACGAATGCTTCTTTTTCAGCTGTGCAAAGAATGTTATTATCAAAACTAGCTCCTCGTACAATATCATTGGCAGCTTTTTTAATATTAGCAGTATCATCAACTATGACAGGTGGATTTCCAGGTCCAGCTGCTATTACTTTTTTTCCGCTTTTCATCGCTACTCCAACAACAGCTTCGCCTCCAGTAACAACTAAGATTCTAACATCTTCGTGGGTCATAATGACTTTACTAGATTCTAATGTTGGATTCAATGGAGCGGTAAGTAATTCACTTGGTCCTCCAACATCATGAATTGCTTTATTCAATAATGATATAGATTCACATGTGACCTTTTTAGCACTTGGATGTGGATTAAATACTACAGAGTTTCCTGCAGCAACCATACTTATTCCATTATTTATAATTGTGGAACTTGGGTTAGTTGAAGGTGTAATTGAACCTATTACTCCAAATGGAGCGAGTTCAACTAATGTCATTCCGTCATCCCCCGTAAATGTGGAAGCGTGTAAATCTTCTGTTCCAGGTGTTTTTTCAGCAGCTAAGATATTTTTAATGGTTTTATCTTCTATTCTACCAAACCCTGTTTCCTCATGCGCCATTATAGCTAACTTCTCTGCGTTTTCAAGACTTGTTTTACGCATAGCAGCAATAATTTCATTTCGCTTTTTCATACTTAATTCCATTAATTGCTCTTGTGATTTTTTCGCTGCAATTATAGCATCTTCAACATTTTCAAATACACCAATATATTTGGTAGAGTTTGTTTGGATTGATCTTGTATTATTTTCATGTTTTAAATCGTGTGTTTGGATAAATGTTTTATTATCTCCATATTTTTGTTCCATTTCAGCTGTGATTTTTTTTATTAAATCATTTGTACTCATAATTCAGCCTCCTCAATATATTCTAATTTTATTTTGTATTCAAACAGTTTATCTTTTGCTAGTGGTGTGATTATTTGATTCTTATCAAGAACTAAAACTTTTGTTCTCTTTTCTTTTAAATTCATTACATATTTTTCTGTAATCAATTTTACTTTATCTAATGTCGAATTTTCACTATATTGAATGATAGAATCATTTCTTGAGTTATATTTTCTTATTATGTTTTCTGTAGCTGCATTCAAGAATTTATCAAAATTATTGATATCCATATTTCACTGCCCTTCCATAGCTCTGTAAAGTAAAAATCTATTTACCGTTTAGAATGTCATTAATTTCTATAAATGATTGAGCATTTAAGCTCGCTCCTCCAATTAGGAAACCAGATACACTTTCAGCAAGTGCAAGCTCCTTCACATTTGATGGCTTAACACTTCCTCCGTACAATAATGGAATCTCCTTGCCAATTTCACTACCGAAATGGTCTATTAAGAATTTCCTTATAAACATATGGGTTTCTTCTACTTGTTCAGGAGTTGCAGTTTCACCAGTTCCAATTGCCCATATTGGCTCATAAGCAATGATAATGTTTGAAAGTTCATTCTCGCCGATAAGTGATAATCCCTCTTTAATTTGATTAACTAAAAACTGTTTATAATCTTCTTCTTTTCTTTGTTTAAGATTTTCCCCAATACACAAAATAGGTTTAATGCTATTTTTGATGCAAAACTCAACTTTTCTAGAAGTAAACTCATCACATTCCATGAATATCGTTCTTCTTTCAGAATGTCCAACTATAGCATATTTGCATCCAAAATCACGAGCCATTGCTAGTGATATTTCACCCGTGAAAGCACCTTTCTCTTCGGGATAAAAATTCTGAACCCCATAAAGGACCTTTGTATACCTTAATTTTTCTTCAAACAAATACAAATAAGGATTTGGCGGAGCTACAACAACAGTGTTTTTTTGACCAAAATCATAGCCTGAAATTTTATTTAAGAATTCAATCACTTCTTGTTTTGTTTTATTCATTTTCCAATTACCAACAACAAGAAATTCCTGTGTTTGAAATAAACTATTTATAATCTCTTGTCTAATAATTCGTTCTAAATCCATTCTATCCATAACTTAAGCTCCTTATTTTAAAACTAGTTTTTCAGATCCTCTTAAAACAAGCTTTGTTTCGAGTAATATTTCTTTTATTGATGTGTTCTTAACTTGATTATTTTCAATAAGTTCAAATAGCATTTCTGCAGCAACTTCTCCCATTAATTGAGTAGGTCGTGATACAGTAGAAATATTTAAATTCATAATCTCAAACATTTCAACATCATCAAAACTGATAAATGCAATATCATTAGGAATCGATAGTTTACTTTCTACGATAGCTTTAACACATCCTAATGCCATCATGTTATTTGAAGCAAAAATTGCTGTAGGTCTATTTTTCATTTGCAATATTTTCTTAGTAATTTCGTATCCACTTTCAAGCTTAAAATCGCCAAAGAAAACGAAATCATCGTTGACTTTCATATCATTACCACGCAGTGCGTTTTCATAACCATAAAATCTCTCTCGCCCTGGTTTTGATGACATTGGTCCAGAAATTATTGCTATATCTTTATGTCCTTCGCTAATCAAAGCGTTTATAGCGTCAAAGGCTCCAGAGACATTATTGACAAAAACAGAATTAAAATGAGATATATTAATTCCACGGTCAAGTAATACAATTGGTACCCCTAAATCTTCAAGCTGATATAAGTATTTAGAGTTATATCCTACTTGATCTGTTTTTGGAGTAATTATTAAACCAACAATATTGTTCGTTTTAAATAAATCCAAGTATCTCAATTCCTTCTCTAATAACTCTTCTGTATTACATACTAATAAACTAGCAGAATATTTATCTGCTATCCTTGAAATTCCTTTAATGACTTCTCCAAAAAATGGATTAGATATATCGGGTATAACAACTCCGATAATCTTAATTTTTCGATTAAGAATCGACTGACCAAACATCTTGTCTTTATTTGCAAGTGCCTTAAATGCTTCTAATACCTTGTTTTTGGTTTCATCTTTGACATATCCACTTTGATTCATCACTCTTGAAACAGTTGCCACAGAGACGCCAGCTTCAATTGCAATATCTTTATTTTTTACCACTAGTTACACCTCGGTTATGAATTATGTAATTTTCTTTCACATAATAATATGTGTATATACCGTGATTATAAACGTTTTTAAGCGTTTTGTCAATATGACTTAAGAATATATATTAATTTAGTGTAATTTTGTTTCATATTGAAATTATCGATTACACAATCACTTATTAAACATATTAAATACTATTTGGCAAGTTCTGTATGGCTATCAAATATAATCTATAACATTTTTAATTATAGATTAGATTTAGTTATTCGCAAGTGTATAACTTTTGTTTCTAATGAAATTAAAAACACCATCTGAATTATTCAGATGGTGCTACACTATTCATTTATAAAGTGAACAATACTTTTAAATGCTTGTCTATAAAAATCATTTGTTTTAAATTCATCTTCAGTGTGAAGATTATGACCACCATCTTTAAAGATTATGATATTTTTATCTATCTGAGTTGATAAATACGTGATATCTTCACTAGTCAAATATTCATCATTTGACGCTGAAACGATATAACCAGGATATTTTTCAAAATATTTAATTGTTTCTGTAATTGGTGAAATATATATGCTTTTTTCAACTAACAAAGAGTTTCTAATTTTTATTTCACATGATAATAGATTTCCAAAACTTCTTGATACGAATGACATTTTATTATATTTCTTATCACTGTTTACACTTTTAATCGCTTCATTGATCCACAAAATTAATTTTTCTGTTTTCACATCCAATGTTTCTTCGCGTTTAAAAATGTTTTCATATGAAATATGTAATACGTCGTAAGAGTTTTCTAAAAAATAATCTTTTAGATAATTCAGAAACGGCCTATCTAATGAGTTACTTCCTCCTGGGAAAAAAACTACAAGATTTTTCGAATCCTCATTTGAGTAAAGTGTGTGGTTCGTTTTTTTTTCATTAATTTCATGTTCGATTTTTGAAGTGTTGTTCACAGTATTCCTCCTAATATTTGAATTTCTATTTCCTTTTTATTATAACATAAGTGTTTTTATAACAGATTATTTATTTTCTAAAATATATTATTTTTATTATAAATATATGAACTTACACAAGATTTTGGGTATTTATATTTATGATGGAGCTCTTCATCTCCATATTTATCTGTATACCATTTTAGTTAGTGAAAATATCTTTCATCAGCAAAATCTAATCCATTTGCTAAATCAGCGTGCTTATTTCTATTTTTTCTTTCTCAAGTTTTTTTCTAATCCTAACTTCCTTTCAATAACTTTCATAATTTCAGCATATACTATCAAGTTCAAGAGCTGATTAAATTTTTTTTATAAGTAAATGGCGTAAAAACATAGTGAATATTCTGTTAAAATAGAATTTTTATTTCATCAGGAGTATAATATATTTATAAGGAGGTGCTATTATGAAGAAGATTCTGCTATCTCTTGTATTACTCCTTCTGCTAATTTCTTGCGGATCAAGATCGCCTGAAGACTATCATATCATTAGCGATAGTACTGTCGATGGATATTACATTTACGAATATGAGCACAAAGGAATATTCTGTAACACTTATTATGAAGACATCTATTATAGTGGAGCTGTTTATAACTATGGCTTCTCATTTTACAGTTGTAGTGCGGATATGACGTTTTTCATCAACAAAGACGGTGAATTTATTTATCTACAGGTTGCTATGGAACAAGGTTTAATATCATTGGAATCTCTAATGCCTGAATTGGATGAATTGCAGAGACACCCTGAAGAGATATCATCTGATGAAGCTGACTATTACTGGCTTGATTATCATATCGATCATAAAGTTGTCTACGCCTATGCTGGCGGTGAATGTGACCTTAACAGCAGTGAAACCTTTATCATCGATGGCAAAACATACTATTATAACGCAAGTGGATGCCTTCAAGATCATATTCTATTTTTGCGTGTGAATCAGGAATATGTTACCATCGCAAAGCTATTAATGGAAGGTGAAATCGATGGAAAATATATAATTCCTTTGTTAACAGAACAGCCATAAACACATATTTCTGTCAATCAAAAGACTGAGAGATGACTGAGAAAGAATCATCTTTCGGTCTTTTTATGTTGCTAATATACATTTGATATATAAAATATATTCAGATACATAAGACAGAGTAACTATCCCACTATTCAAAAACTATACCAATCAATATAGTTATAAGCTGATTACTCATAGATTTTTTCTCGAAGTATTTTCACTAAAAATTCTTGTTATCAATTGACAAAATCAATATAAAAATATATAATAATAACTGTAAAAAGCAAAGCTAATGAAAATTAGTGACGCAAAGCTATAGGGCCTTCAAAATGATGGTTGCCAGTTGCCGTTATCTATGATGAGGGCATTTTTTTATATTCTGACAAGAGATTATTGACGGAATTCTGACAGGAGATTACAAACGGAAGGGGTGGCAGCTTTGAGTAAGAAAAGAATAACTTTATCCTTCATAAGTATGTTTCTATCCATACTTGCTTTTGGCGTTGTAACATTTGCCTGGTTTGTATCAAGCAGTAAAGTCAACCAGACACCTTTTGATTTGCTAGTCAGTCCAGGAATATTCACGGATTATGAAGTGCATTATTACACCCAAGAAAACGTCTTCAGACTAAGCGATTCCTATATTGCTTATAAACCAATTAGCACATCTATTGAGAAGTATGATACGTCTTCTGAAACTTGGGTAACCCCTACGTATTCGTCCGGTGATGATATTGGATCTTTTGATGGTATCCTGATGAAGCAATTCGACCCAGTCATTGAAGCTAACAACTTTTATAATAATCTAATAATAGAAATATATTTTACCTACGATTTAACTCAAAGCACATCATTATCAGTCATGGCTTTGATAGACAGCACGTTGGCGGGTACTCTGCCTGTGGATTTGGACGACCCTGATCCTCATTATTTAAGCGAAGCTCTGGATATTCAACATACCTCTTTCGACGGTATCACAGATTATGCTTACGGTGTCGGTGGAAGAACTGAAACTACTAATCTGTATGAATCACTCACATCTCTCTTTGATGATGGTACATATCCGAAAACTGATTTTGGCAATCCCCTCACTGATATTGCCTTTGAAGATATGGTGTTAAGTGGTTCGGGTTCAAGATATGTATATTTCAATTTTTCTTATAATGTGGATAATGTAACAGCTATTGTATCTGATCGAGCTTTAGTTGACACATATTATTTTGATATCAACAACAATATTGTGTACATTGACCATCTTTTAGATGACACTATAATATATACCTATGATGAAGGTTTGGATGTCTTCACAGCATATGGAAACGAATACACTATCGAGGATGATGATGAAAATGGCAGGTACAACTTGCTCAATGAGTCGTTAACTATTGTCATTTATGAAGAAGATTTGTATCCAAACGAGGATGATGCTCATGGCTTTACAGATTTCATCCATTTTTACAAAGATATTAGACTCAGTATAAGTTGGTAGGAAGGTTAATTTTATGAAAAAATTCAATTCAATAATTCTTGCTTTTCTCTTGACAGCCATATTCGTAGCAGCGACTATTGCTGTTTCTTATTCATGGACTAACCAGAGATTCTTATATAATCAGAGTGTTGTGGGAAAAACTAAAGTCTCCGCGATAATATGGAGATATTTTAACGATGGTTCTGGAACTTCAGAAGATCCATATCAGATTTCAGAACCTCAACATTTCTTCAATTTAGCGTACCTACAAGATTTGGGTTACTTTGACACACAAACATTTTTTGAACTTAAGAATGATATCGATTTCGTAAATGCTCCTGCTCAGTATTCATCTATGCCACCGATTGGTACAGATGATCATCCTTTCGTAAGTGTTTTTGATGGTAATTTTTATACAATATCCAATTATCATGTAAATGGTACTTGGTTTGATGGAACGACAGTACAGAAATTACAAGACATCGGTACATTCGGTTATATAGGAAATGGCGGCATAGTTTCCAACTTCTTCTTGAAAAACATGACCATCACTAGTGATGGAGTCGTGAACGACTTGACAGGTTATCATCCTCATAATGATGGTATAACCAACTTTGCGATTGGTTATGCAGTTGGTCACCTTGCTGATGGCAGTTCAATTGAGAATGTTTTTGTCGTAAATCCAACTATCTCAAGTGCAGCTGTCACCATCTCAAGTCGTACACAGTATGGTTTGATTGGATTTAGTGATTTAGATGAAGGAACATTAGCTGGTTCCCCTGAAGACGTTGCTTATAATTTCAACTTGAATGCTGATAGCATGTATCCTGCGGTTCAATCAGCTGTTAGCACATATGGCACTGAACTTGTCAATAACTCTGCCATAGATACTATCGCAGATGTTCTCGAATTATCTACTTCTCCCTCAAAAAGACTAGTAATCGGTGGTGAAACACAAGGTTTTGATGTAAACTACACCTTTTCGACTCTGCAGATTTATAGTGACACCATTTCTGATTGGGTATATTTTTATGATCAGATGGTCACGGACAGCAATCCCATCGGTGATGAAGTAAACGGTTATTATAGCAGGAAGAATATCGACCTAATTGGAGATATTACCTTTGTGTCCAATGCAGCTTTGTCTGGATACACATACACCTTTGCTATCTCAGACCAATCTGCAAGCTACGTGACACCAACAGTAGGAAACATCTTCGATAGAACTATATATCCGGAATCTGTTATGCTTTACGTTAAGGCCACCAATGATCTTAACAATTTAGGTAGTATATCCGCTGTCTATTCATCTACCGGCGACATGACTTACAACGTAGGTACAACTTCTGGTTCCGCCACCTCAGCGACTAACTTCTCAGACTCAGGAGTAGAGTCTGTGATGAGCATAAATGATGCCTTGTGCATGGTTACATATAATGCCACCACAGATGTCATGACTATTGTTGATAGTGAACCTGATTTTTATGTCTTCAATTTGGGAGTAACAAATGGAATAGTCAAAATCGGCGAAATTAGTTTTAATTACACTCCTCAAGCGGTTGATAAAGCGGCTCTTTCTACTATTGGATTAGTTGATTACATAGACGAAGATGAAATGACAGCATTGAAAACCGAGTGGATAACATACCAGACAATCACTCATTATTTCACATATTTGAATTTCGGCTTTGAAATTGATACAGGACAGGCAATTGATATAAATACTGATAAAACTTATACCTCAACCGATGATGCGATTGATCCTAACGAGTTTACCTTCACTTTTGATCAAATCAATACAAATTCAGGTATTATCACAGTGTATATACTTAATCTTCCAAATGATTCAGACACATATAATAACATCGTAATCTATTATGGAACCACGTATATAGGGACATATAACACAGACATTGCTGAAGTGACTTTCGATGCCAGCAACGCGATTACAGTAACTCCTAAGAGCCTCGAATGATAATTCATGTGTCTTTAGGTGTGCTCTAAGAATATGTATTTAATGGTGGTTCACCATTTTCACTCATAACTCATCTCTACATATCATAAGTAGCAATTACTTATTATGAAGTTAGCAGTAATAATTTTTGAGCAAAACTTAATAAAATATTTTGATTAAAGGCTCGCAAATTTGCGAGCCTTTTTTGTTTATTCTAATACTTAAATATATTTGACAACACACCATATTTTTCACTTGAATCAGTTTCTGTATAACTTATTTGATATGTTCCTGAGTTAGTTGTGTTTACACTCCCCATTACTACTGCTTGGATTGTTTCATAGTTTCCTCAAATTTTACAAATTATGATAATGCTTAGCTTCTAAGAGTACTTCTTCATAATTATCCAAGAATACATGTCCAACTCCATATATTATCTACTTTGGAAGTATCATATATGAAAACTAATTTGCCTTTTTTATTTCTATTTCCTTTACTCTGCCCACAGTTCCGTCTTCTAGCATCACTTTAATCCCGTGAGGATGATTCTGTGAGTTCGTTAAAATTCTTTGTACAATACCCTCTGTTAAAGTTCCGTTTCTTTGATTCTGTTTTTCAACAATCATTACTTTTAAACCTATTTTAATGTCTTTTCTATTATTGCCTTTCATACAATACCTTCTCTATTCTATTATTATTTTTTAAGATGCTGTAGCAATATATCAATATGTTTTTGAATAAAATCATGTTTCTGGATTTCTATTTCATATCGCTTTACAGCAATCCTTGACATCAAACTCATAAGAGAATGATATATATAGCCTACATAACAGTTTACTTCGAACATTTCTAACCTAAGAGTATTATCTTTTACTCCATTTGTCAAGGCTAGCTTTACACTATCAAGCAAGTTTGCTTTCAGAAGTGGAGCATAGACTTTGATGTAGTTCTTTATTGCTTTATTTTCAAGATTTGCCTTTGTCATATATATATCAAAATATGCAATAAATGTTATCATAGTCTGATTTACAACTGAAAGTAATTTATGTTCAATTTGTTTTTGGAGAACATCTCTTAATTGTTCATATCCAGTTAGTGTAATATCAAGCGTTATTGGATTTATACTATTAAAAGTTGAAATATAGTGAAAGGCAACATCAGTAATTAATCCTTCTTTACTAGAATAGTATCTGTATAGATTTCTGATTGTTATTCCACTCATCTGTGAGATATCCGTTAAACTAAATGAATCAAATCCATCTACAGAAAATAAATCATATGCGTTATCAATTATATTGAGTCTGCTTTTTGCTTTCGTTGGACTCTCTTTATATATATCATTTAATAAACTCATAAATTTATGCTCCTTCTAATTAGTTTAATTATAGCTATTCATCATGAGAAGTCAATAGCTCGGTCATTTTTATAGAACATTGTTCTACTTAATTCTATTTACAAAATAAAAAACCACCATAAAAATATGGTGGTATTGTATATTGCTTGTTATTCTGCAATTTTTCCTAATTTGTTTAATACTAGTGCTGTAATTCCATATAAAGATCCTACAATTGCTACAAAGAATCCTAATCCCATTGTGAATGTAGTTCCTTCTTTCATCAAAGTACCTAAAGTTGGTACTAATGAATTATACATTGATTCTACACCGTTCAATTTTGAAGGGGCAGTGAACCAAATTGTCAAAACACTAACAAATATTAATCCAAATGATCCATATAAGAAATATTTTTTTACATTTTCTTTGAATGTTACTAATAAAACTCCTGCAAGTGTAGCTAAGATAGGCAATAATCCTAGAAGTCCAGAAATTACTGAGTTACCTGTACCATGCACTTCAATTAATGCAGTTGCTTGTACTTCAGTTAATCCAAATCCAGCTAATGCTGTAACTACATCATCTGTAGGGACATTAGTAAATAGATGCTCCCACATCAAGTTCCAAATAGTAGTTGGTGATTCTTTATCAATACCAAATGCCGGTACCGCTGTAGCTGACACTAATAGCGTCAAAAATAATGCAATTATGATGATTCCAAATCCAATCCATAAATGATGTTTAAGTTTCATGTAAATCACTCCTTTTCTTTTTCATTAAGCCTAGTGTAGACTATTTCATTAAAAATGTCAATACCCGTGACATTTTACGTAATAAAAAAGTAACAAATGAACTTTTGATCAAATATACCTATCATTCATTGAAGTAAGTTGTGATATTGGTCATTGATATTAATTCAAAATGAACTAATTTATAGTTCTACCTAAAAATAACTTGATGTATATATATTAATGATCACTTAAGGAAACTATTTTTAAATAAAAAACCGATGTATTATGTAGTATTATCCCTACTACAAAAACACCGGTTACATACACTTGTGATGAAACTGATAGTCGCCATAGTATACCTATACTATTTGACTATTTTATTATTCAAATACTTTTATTGTTACATTACCAACTTTATGTCCTGTTTCAACATAAACTTGTGCTTCTCCCAAGTTCTCTAGATTATACACTTTTCCATGTAGTGGTTTCAATTCGCCAGTTCTAACTAACTCTTCTAAATAGCTTAAGTCCTCTATTTTGACATTAGGCTTTCGAAGTCCTGCTGCCATAAAACTAGCTCGTTTATTAAGAGAATTTTTTTTAAGTAAAGCTTGTATCATCACTCCAGGAGTTGGTACTGTAGTTAGAAATATTCCGGTTTCCTTTAATGCATTCTTGGATTTGCCATATGAAGACTTCCCAACTGCATCAAAAACGATATCATATTCATTCATGTTTTTTGTAAAATCATCTTTCTTATAATCAATAACATGATCTGCACCAAGTGAAACTACTTTCTCAACATTATCTGTACTACATACGCCAGTAACAACTGTATTAAAATGTTTTGCAATCATAATCGCCATTGATCCTACCGCTCCTGATGCACCATTTATCAAAACTGAATCTCCTGCTTTTATGTTGCCAGCTTCTTTTAGAAATGGTAATGCGGTTATACCCCCATCAATTAATGGTAATACATCTTTATAATCTAAATCTTTTGGTACTTTTTTGAGTGCATTTTTTACATTTACAGCAACATATTCAGCATAAGCACCTAACTTCATGCCATTAGTTCCATATACCATATCATTAACATCAAAATCAGTAACATCAGTTCCCACTTCTACAACTTTACCAACGAACATTTCTCCGTGGATTTTCACCCTAGGTTTAAATAACCCAGAAAATAATCTTGCAATTAATGGTTTTCCTGATCTAAAATTTCCATCAGTTGGTGAAACAACTGCTCTATATACTTTTACCAAAACTTCATTTTCTTTTGGTTTCGGTGTATCTATCTCAAGAATCTGATATACCTCTGGTCCTCCATATTTGCTGCAATAACTTGTTTTCATTCTTTCCTCCTAAAATATTTTTCAAATTTCATTACACATAGTAACATATACTTTACATCGTGTCAAGTAAACTTTACACTTATTTTAATATTTTTGAAAATAAAAGAACTTGCTTCCGTTTTATTTAGGAAGCAAGTTCTTTTGATTTTTATTTAATTATCTGTTTTCGTTTTCTTCTTCTTGATACTCAAGAATATCTCCTGGTTGGCACTCGAGCACTTT
>JAGLYJ010000025.1 GCA_023132365.1 Mycoplasmatota bacterium | reverse complement strand
GCTGTAATATTACCCCATTGATCTTGTCCACCAATTTGAAGATTACAGTTATAGTTTTTATACAAATATTCAAAGTCCCATGCTTGTAATATTTGATATGCGAACTCAGTAAATGATATACCATTTTCAATTCTAGATTTTACAGAGTCCTTATTCATCATATAGGAAACATTAAAATGTTTACCAATATCCCTTAAAAACTGGATTGAATTCAAATCAGAAATCCAATCATAGTTATTAACTATAGTTGCATTTGGCAATATTTTTTTAACTTGTTCGGTAATTCCGGCTGCATTTTTCAATGATTCTTCTATTGTAAGTAATTGACGTTCTGATTTTTTAAAACTAGGATCTCCAACAAGCCCGGTTCCACCACCGATTACTAAGATTGGTTGATGTCCCTTGTCCATCAGTCTTTTGGCAACTAAATATGCTAAAAGATGCCCTATATGTAAGCTGTTCGCTGTTGGATCAGCTCCTAAATAGAAAGTCATTTTTTCATTGTTAAGTTTTTCTTTCAAGTCTTCATCAGTTACTTGGTACAATAAGCCTCTCCATTTTAAATCTTCAATTAAATTCATAATTTTTCCTCCTGTATATAAAAATCGCCCTTTATTATGTAAAGGACGATTATAATAACCGCGGTACCACCTTAATTCACTAAGTGCGCTTAATAAGATAACGGATTTACCGTGCCTAAGGCAAACTCATAAGTGTAATTCAAAAACAATCCTCTTCTAATTTTCACCAACCACTAGATCTCTACTTAGAATTATGTTTTTTACTAACTTAATCAACGTTTATTTAGTTGTTCCTCGTTCTATTATATCATGATGTAAAACATTAAATTTTTGTTCAACTGTTTCGCCATCCATTTCTTGTTTTAATAATTTCATTGCTTTAGCTCCAATATCTAAAATTGGTACATCAACACATGATAATTTCGGACGACATAATGAAGCATATTTTGTATTTTGGAATCCATATACATTGATATCTTTAGGAATCTTCTTTCCTCTATCAATCATAGTATTAATAAATGAAACAGCGATAGAATCTCTAACTGCTAACACTCCATCAATTTTCTTTCCTGAATCTCTAAACAGCTCATTAAAATGTACAGTATTAACCGAAATATCTCCACTAGTTCTTACAATGTTTGTTTCCAAGCCAGCTTCTTTCATTGCTTTTATATACCCTGCTTCTTTTAAATCATTAACCATATATTTTCTAGCTGTTGTCAACAAGAAAATATTTTTTCTACCTTTATCTAATAATCGTTTTGTAATTTCATATCCTGCTTTAAAATAATCGATACATACAGTTACTAATTTATTATCATATGGGTATAAAGTGTTTGCTAATACAATTGGTACTTTATAATCCTCTTGAATAGTGTTTAGCATTGTATACTGTTCTTCATTTATTTCATCATTCATGTATAAAATACCATCAGCTTGAGATGCAACTACTTCTTTTAACATTTCACTTTCTTCAAGATTTTCATCTTTTAAAACATATAAAATTAAAGAGTATTGATATTTTCTAGCTTCTGCAGTAATTCCATTAACCATTTCAGCTATAGATGCTCTTGACATATCTGGAACAATTACTGCTACAGATGTCGATTTTCTACTTGCCAATCCTTTGGCAAATGCATTTGGTTTGTAACCAAGTTCATCAATAACTTTTAATACTCTTTCTCTTGTTTCAAGTTTAACTTTTTCAGGATTATTCAAAGTTCTTGATACAGTCGCAAGAGAAACGCCGGCCTTTAACGCGACATTATATATTGTGGCTTTATTCATAATACCATACCCTTTCATCGATAATATTTAATACATGTATTCTAACATTAAAAACAAATGCTTGCAACGAAATTACATTATTTAACATAGTTTTTCAGTGTTTTTTGTGCACTTTAAACAAAAAAGAGCTACAATAGCTCTTTTCCATTTATCTTCTCTCTTTAATTCTTGATGCTTTTGCAGATAATCCGCGAATGTAGCCTAAGTAAGCACGTCTAACTTTACCTCTACGTTTAACAACGATTTTATCAACCATTGGTGAATGTAATAAGAATGTTTTCTCAACACCAACACCATAAGAAATTTTTCTTACTGTGTAAGTTTCTCCAACTCCTCCGTTTTGTCTTTTAATACAAAGACCTTCGAAAATTTGGATACGTTCTCTGTTACCTTCTTTAATCTTGATGTGAACTTGTAGAGTGTCTCCTGGACGGAACTCAGGGATATCATTTCTGATATATTCTTGCGTTAATTCTTTAATTATTTGCTGCGACATTTTGGTCAACTCCTTTTGATTGTCTATGTTCTTGGAGTTTCAGCGGAACATAGCATAAGATAAATTCTTTTCAGCGGTTAGTATTATATCATAATATAATAACAAAATCAATTATTTTTTTCGTAAAATTCAATTACTTTTTTTATGTAAATCAGGTCGTCTTTCTAAAGTCCTTTTTACTTTCATTTCTTCTCGCCATTTAGCTATTTCTTGATGATTGCCACTAAGCAATACATCTGGAACTTTAAGACCCCTAAATTCTCTTGGTTTTGTGTATTGAGGATAATCCAATGTATCTTCATAAAAAGAATCGTTTTCATATGATTCTTTTGACCCCAAAGCACCTGGAATTAGTCGAACAACTGAATCAATTATTGTAAGAGCAGCAATCTCACCACCGGTTAAAACATAATCCCCTATAGATACTTCAATATCAATAAATTCTCTAACGCGATCATCAAAGCCTTCGTAATGGCCACAAATAAGAATGATATGTTCTTCTGATATTAACTCTTTGGCAACTGATTGATGATATGTCTTTCCTTGTGGTGTTAACAATATTTTTAATGCAGATTCATATCCTTCAATACTTGTTAAAGCTTTGTATATTGGTTCTACTGCTAAAACCATACCTGCCCCTCCACCATACGGTGTATCATCTACCATTTTATGTTTGTTGGAAGAAAAATCTCTAAAATTAATTATTTCAAAAGTAACAAGGTTGTTCTCCTTTGCTCTTTTAATGATAGAATCGTTTAAAATAGCTGGAAACATAGCTGGAAATAATGTCAGTACTGTAATTCTCATATTAATCCCTCCATTTCAACTATCTTAATGTATTCTTCATCCTCATTAACTTCAATAACAAATTCATCCCTAAAAGGAATATATGCATGTTTCTTAGTTTCTAATAGAATGTCTAAATAATCTCCTTGAGGATAATCTCTAATATCAACAACAGATCCAATTAAAATCTCTTTCTGATAAACTTTCAGTCCAATAATCTCTGAAATATGATATTCATCTTCATATAGAGTAATATCACTTTCAGATGATACAAAGATATCTGAGCCCTTATATTTTTCTACTAGATTGATATCTTCATTGCTTTTAAGTATAAGCATATCTTGGTTTTTGATACTTCTATATTTTAATACTTCAAATTCTAAATATTTGTTTTGAAAATGAATATATATTTTATTCCCTTTTTGATAACGGTCTTCTTGAAAATCAGTAAGAGATTTGATTTTCAATTCGCCCTTCAACCCTCGAGTATTCAGTATTTTTCCTACCTTTAAATATTCCATTGTATCACCATTTCCTATATATAAATTGTATCATATTCAGTATTTTTTTGAAACAAAAAAGAAGTTGACCATCAACTTCTTTAAGTATCATTATTATTATTTTTAGCTTTTTATAAAACTATTTTTACAATAATTGGTTTTAGATATATAAAACATTACCATAATAATGTAAATTTTATTAGTTAAATTTAAATCCTTTTATGTCTTCAATAGGTAGTGTGAATGCAATTCCTGAATTTGGTTCTTCAAGACTTCCACAAACGCTATCTATTATTTTAAAAACAGTTTCCACTTGTTCTTTTGGAAGCGCTAATAGAATAACATATGATTCTTTTCTTGGATTATCAAATAACGCTTTGAGTGATCCTATAAATTGCATATCATTACTTTGAATCAACTTTCTTACCATACCTGTAGACTTTAATATTGTAGCTCCATTAATTTTATTTGATTTTAGCTCTCGTAAAAACTCATCTAGTAATTCAATTTTATTCATTACATAAATCACTAATTTCATAATATTTTTCCTTTTCGCCGACTGTTTTTATACCTTTTATTTAGTATATGTCAAGGCTGTTTTTTTGCTTTACCTTAAATTTCTTCTATTATTATGTTCCTATCTAATTAACAGTATCTATAATATTTTTTTAATAATTATTCTTTTAATTAAAATTGCACTTCCTATATATGATTATACTATAAGCGCCTTGTTTTTTGAATATCTACTACAAAAACCATTAATTATGTGTATAATATATTGTGGAGGAAGACAACTATGAAGAGAGCGTTTAAAATTATTTTAATTATAATAACTTTAGTCATTTTTTTGGGGGCAGGTTTTATATTAACTTTACATTTAACAGAGTTTAAACCACCTGAATCAAAAATAATTGAAGTCAGTGATAATAGCGATAATAGCAGCGATAATTATTTTGATCTTGACACTACAATTAAGCTTCTAACTTTTAATACTGGATACGCATCATTAAGTGAAACTGAAGATTTTGTTATGGATGGTGGCGAAAAAGGTAGAATGGATACTAAGGAGGAAGTTGAAGCAAATATAGATGGTATAAGTAGTATTTTAGAAAGAGAAAATGTTGATATTTATCTATTACAAGAAGTTGATGTTGACTCTAGTAGATCATACAATATTGATCAGTATGATCATTATAAAACAATTCTAGGAAGTGCTTCAGTTCTAGCTTACAATTATCGATGTGTATTTGTACCATTCCCATTAGATATTACTCAGATGATGGGTAAAGTTAATTCAGGTATAGCTACATTTTCAGATAACTATACTAGTGAAGCAGAAAGAATTCAATTACCAGGAAGTTTTTCTTGGCCTCTAAGATTAGCTAATTTAAAAAGATGTATTCTAATATCTAGATTCCCTATTAATGGTACAGATAAGGAACTTATAGTTATTAATGTCCATCTATCTGCTTATGATGATGGTTCAATGAGACAGGAAGAAACTGCTGCTTTGCAAGCAATTATGCAGATTGAATATGACTTAGGTAATTATGTCGTTGTGGGTGGAGATTTTAATCAAACATTTCCTGATGCCGTTGATATAACTTACAACTCAGGAACAGATACTTACACTTATGATTACTTATATGAATTAATTGATGAGAATTACTGGCAAGCACCACCTATAGATGACGATTGGTTCTTAGTAAACAATTTCCAATTTGGGATTGATATTTCAGTACCTACATGTAGATTATTAAACCAACCATTAGATAAAGTTAATTCTGCAAATAATCAGTATTATGTAATAGATGGATTTATAGTCTCACCAAACGTAACAATTAGCAGTGCTGAAACATTAGATGAGAATTTCGTATATAGTGATCACAATCCTGTTAAATTAGAAATTACATTAAATAGTTAAAAGAAAAGTTGTAGAAAATTCTACAACTTTTTTATTTATCTTCTAATTTTAAAACACATGAACCTTTCAAAGCAATTGGAGAATATAGTAAATCTCCAGATACCCCAACTAATTCAGTTATCAGTTCTTTAAATTTAGTATTATATTAATTAAAAAAGCATTCTTAGAATGCTTTTTACGTTAATTTATTCGTCTTTATGATGCATATGTTGATTACATACTGTATCATTTGATTCTAATGAACCATCAACATAAGCATTAATAACATCAACTAAATTTCCATTTACACCTTTTATACATTGTATCCCAAAATTGTTCATAAGGTTTACAGCCATTTGTCCTATATTACCTGTAATTAGAACATCAATATTGTTTTCTTTTAAAAACTTAGGTTGAAACCCCTTTTGATGTGGTGGGTTTTTATAAATTTCTGACCCTTTAATCTCTTTGTTTTCAACTTCGTATACAACAAAATATTCACAATGTCCAAAATGTTGTGTAATCATGTCATTATCTATTGCTAATGCAACTCTCATTTCATCCTCCTATAGGTTTTCTTAATATCTTTAATTTTTTGTGTGATATTTTTCCATACACTTCTCACAATCCTCATCACATAGAACAATTTCTCCACCTTCAACCACGATAACTGAGCCTTCGATTAAAGAATGAGCTAATTTAGTCCTTGCAATATTATAGATTCTTTGAACTGTAGTTCTAGCCACATTCATTTGAGCTGCAGCTTCTTCTTGGGTGTAGTCAAAAAGATCAATTAATCTAATGGTTTCTAATTCATCTATTCTTAATTCAACCTTATTCAATTTATTCATTTTTACGCCTTTTGGTCCAAAAACAGAATATTTAGGCATCTTGCAGATGTTTCTTGGTTTGTTTGGTCTTGGCATAAATTAAGCACCTCTTTTCTATATTTTATTACAATTTTAGACATATGTCAATCATAATACAATATTGGTTACTCTACTCATTTACTTGTCTTTTACTTATTTCAACTAGCATATTATCATAATATTCTTCGGTTATTATAAACTTTTTATGAAAAATATAATATGCTCCAGTTATCAATAAAATTGGTAAGATTGTTATGGTCAGTCTCATAATAATTCGCATAGATCCTGTCGCTTGATCTTTAAAAGCTGTATTAGCTGCATCATTGATAGTCATTTCTTCAATTCCATCATTATCACTATCTTCAAAAGTAACAAGTTGTAATGCATCATAAACCGCTTCTTTAGATTCTAATTCAATATCTACGTCATCTAATATCTCAGACCTTAAAAGTATGTTAGCTTTATAATCAACTTGTTGTGTAACTTCTAGATTATCAAAGACATTCTTCTGTGCTTCTAACTGAGAAACATTTTGACTTAAAACAAAAATACCAGAAACTATTAGTACTAAAGTAACAATCCCTTGTTGTAAGGCACTTGCTAATTTAGTAACAAATGGTCTTAGGCTGAATAAAACCGCTTCATTTCTTCTTCCTGTAGTATATTCATTATATTCAATTGTATTAGTCATATTTACAATGGTTATCATATAAAAAATAGCTTGTCCACTAAATACTAATCCTCCAAAAATACAAACTGTAATTAACGTGATTGGTAAGAATGGTAGATATCCTATTAACAACATCATTAAATATCCAAATGCAAGAATAAAGATACTTAGTTTCAATAAACTTCTTCGGTTAAATTTTTTAGCTATTTTTGAATAAAAACTTTGAATCAAAATGGTAGAAACTCCAAAGGTAGCAACGAATATGATAATCATTGACCCGTCATATCCTAATTCCATATAGAAAAAGTTATATCCTAAAGCCACTAATAAATTAGAACCTACTGTATATAATAACAACGCCAATGCAGACCACAACAGTTGATCGTTCTTTCTTATTGCATTAAACATTTGTTTGATTGATATTTTTTCTTCATTATCAGATTTTTCTTTTCTTGGTTCTTTTACGCCAAATACAGTTAACAATGTACATAAAATAAAGAACAGAACAAACGTAATAGAAATCATAGAATAGCCTTTAACAGCATTTCCTACTGTTGTAAAGCTGATAACAGCATTCGCAATAAAAGCTCCTACAGCAGCAAATACAACTACCATCATCGTAATTTGATCTCTACTCTTCTTGTTTGATGCGAGATTAGGTAATAATGACCAATACGGTATGTCGTTTAATGTAAATGCTATTTCCCAGAAGAAATATATTACACCAAAGAATATAACGAAATTCCATCCACTAGGACGATAATTAAACATTAAGATTACAGCTACACCTGTTAGCAAGGCACCCAAGAGAATCCAAGGCTTGAATTTACCCCATTTAGATCTAGTATTATCAACGATACCACCCATGATTGGATCATTAATTCCATCCCAAACTCTACCAACAACTAATAATATCCCAATAACTGAGAATTGCGCTGCGGATAAGTTTAAACCAGAAAATTGAATATAAGTAATAAAAAAGGTGGCTACTAATTGGTAAATCATATCTCTACCAATACCACCCAAACTATAAGTCCACTTATTTCGACTAAGTAATTTTTTTTCTAAAGTTAGTACATCGCCATTCATTGTGTCTCCTTCTAAATCTAGTATTATCAAAAATAATTATATCAAGTTTAATAAAAAAAAACATATGTTATAGTGATTCTTATGTTTTATTGTATAATATTTCTGTATTAAGAGGTGAAATATGAAGAATATATATACTTATGAAGAGTTTGAGAATATAGTTAAACAAGATTTAGTAGTAATTATTGCAAAAACAAAAACCTGCGCAGTTTGCAAACCTTTAACAGATAAATTAAGTGTTTTTATGAAAAAATATCCAACAATTCCAGCTTATCAAATTTATTTAGAAGATATTGTAATGTTTTCTGGACAGCATTTAGTTTTTTCAGTACCAACTATTCTTGTATTTAGTCATAATCAAGAAATGTTAAGAGAATCTAGGTTTATTGATTTTGATAAGATTGAACGTTTATTCAGTATCTACTTAGATAATTAGTTTAAGATTATAATATGAAAACATGTTTCTAATATGAGACATGTTTTTTAATTTATTCAAAGGCAATTTTGATTTGGTTAAATTATAAGAAATCATTTTAGATAAAGGCATAATAACACTTGACATTAATATATTAGTTCTAATATAATAATATGTACTAGAAAAGTCAGGAGATGTAACATGTTATTAAGTATAGGTTTAATTCTATTAATTAGTTTATCATTAAATGCCATATTTATTAAACTTAAAATACCCGGTTTAATTGCATTTATTATTGCTGGAATTGTCTTAGGTCCATCAGTACTAAATCTAATTGATCCTAATATAATTATCATCTCAGCTGATTTACGAGAGATTGCATTAATTGTTATCTTGTTAAGGGTTGGCCTTACATTAGATTTGAATGATTTAAAAAAAGTTGGAAGACCAGCTATACTTCTTAGTTTTATTCCAGCAACTGTGGAAATATTATTTATCGGTTTTGTATCACCTTTGATTTTTGATATCAGTTTAATAGAAGGTTTTATTTTAGGTAGTATCGTAGCTGCGGTTTCTCCAGCAGTCGTTGTACCTAGAATGATTGGTTATATAGAGAAAAAACTTGGTACAAATAAGCAAATACCACAATTAATATTAGCGGGATCGTCAATTGATGACATCTATTGTATCGTTATGTTTACAATCTTCTTAGGAATTTATCAAACAAATACATTTAATGCTTTATCAATAGTATTGCTTCCTGTAAGTATAATTACAAGTTTAATCTTGGGAATATTAATAGGATTAGTTTTGGTAAAAGTATTTAAGAAAATTCATATGAGAGATACTGTCAAAGTATTAGTCGTCTTTGGTTTAGCCTTCTTCCTCATGGTATTTGAAGACTTAATTGTTGACTACTTTACAATATCTGGATTATTAGCTGTAATTGCTTTAGCTGGAACAATTCTTAAAACTTATCCGATTTTAGCTAAAAGATTAACTGTAAAATTTTCTAAAATTTGGGTAGCAGCTGAATTAATGCTGTTTGTATTAGTTGGTGCAGTTGTTGAAGTTTCAGTTCTAAAAACCGCAGGTTTATTAGCTGTAGCCTTAGTGTTTGCATCACTATCAGTACGTATGATAGCTGTTATATTATCTGTTTCAAAAACAAATCTTAATAGTAAGGAAAAACTATTTACTTGTATTTCTTACTTACCAAAAGCTACGGTTCAAGCAGCCATAGGTGCTATACCTTTAGCACTAGGAATGCCAGCTGGTAGTTTAATATTGACAATTTCAGTATTATCAATCTTCATTTCAGCTCCTTTAGGTGCAATTGGAATGGATCGATTAAATAAAAAATTACTTACAACAGAAACCACTGTTTAACGAAAGGAATACCTGTATGAGTCACTATTTTAAAAAAATATTAATTATATTCATTGCAATGTTTGTAACATTTTCTGTTGCTTCTTGCGATAATTTAACTTCAATATTTACTGAGGACCCCACAACAATCTCAACTACTACAACTGCAGAACCTACTACAACTGAGGAAGCTACTACAGCTGTAGAAACAACAGTTACGATTATTACTACTCAAGAAACTACTACTGAACCTATTACTACAGTAACATCTACAACTACCGAACCTATTACAACAACTGCAACAACTACAACTCAAACTGTTACAACTACTACTTATGCAGATGGTTCAAGGTTAGAAGTTACTTCTCCAACAAAAACAGTATACGAAGTGTATGATACTATAAATTTAACTGGTATGGTTGTTTCATTTATAGATTCAGGAAATCAAACTACTGTTGATTTACAATCAAGTGAATATACTGTAAGTCAAGTAAGTATGAGAACTTATGGAAACAAACAAGTATATATTAATTATAATGATTATGAAACCTCTTTTTTAATCGAAGTTAATTTACCGAATTACTATTTAAGTGCAACTGATTTAAATGGAAGTAATTTATTTCTACAATTAAGAACAATCGTTAACAATGGTTTTGACGGAGTAAGTTATGGTGATGCACGTTATATTCTAGATGAGACAGATGCTGACCCAAACAATCCAGATAATGTAATTTTAGTTTATACACAATTATCTGTTGATGAGACTTGGGACTTAGGAGCAACTTGGAATAGAGAACATGTTTGGCCACAATCTCTACTTCCTGATGAAGCATCGAATAGTTCAACTAATACAGCCTCAGATCTTCATAATTTAAAACCAGCAGATCCTGGTACAAATTCATCTCGTGGTAATAAGTATTTTGATGATATCACAACTACTTTGTCTTATGCACCACCAAATGAAGTAAAAGGCGATGTCGCAAGAATATTATTTTATATGATAGTGATGTATGATGAATTATCTTTAGTTGATACTACGCCAAGCTATTTAGAAATGGGATTATTCTCAGTCTTGCTTGAATGGCATGAATCAGATCCCGTTGATGAATTTGAGAGAAATAGGAATGAAATAATATATGATTATCAAGGAAACAAAAATCCATTCATCGATTATCCTGAATTTGTTAATTTAATTTGGAATTAAAAAAATAAAGTCTTCCAATTGGAAGACTTTTTATTATGCAGTTTCTTGTAATTTATTAAGTTCAGCTAACCGAGCAGCTTTCTTTGCATCTGCATCGATTCCATTAAGCAAAATTGGTATTTTTTTATTTCTTAACATAATAAAAATTGTTATGATTAAAATACCACTACAAATAATACCAAGTAAAGCAACACTTGCTTGATTAATAATAAATCCACCCGCTATAACAGAAAGTGGTATAGCTCCCATTGATAAAGCAGATATAGTAGCAAATACTCTACCTCTTACATTTGGTTCGATTGCCTTCATTAAGCCTGTATTTATAGGTATATTTGTATACATCATAGTAAAAGCCAACAAAATATTAGCTATTATAAATAAAGCATAAAATAACCAATACCCTATAATATTATATGATATTAAAACCATAATCATTGAAGTGAAAATAAATGCTCCAGATAAATATATAATACCTTTTCTAACAGTTTTATTTAAATTTTTAATTGTCATTCCGCCGACTAAAATACCGGCGATGAGCATTGAAATACTAAACACAATCTCCGTTGCACCTAATTCAAAAGGTGTTCTAGCTAACTCGGTTCTGAATAAATATGGAATTCCAACACTAAACAATGGTGTAAAACAGAAGTTTAATACTAAACTAAACATCATTAAAGTAAATAAGCCTTCTTTTGAAAATAAGTACTTAAATCCAAATTTAATATCAGAAAGGAAATGTTGCGCTTCAATAGGCTTTTCTTTTGTCTTTTTGAAATGTGTTCTAATAAACATTTCACTAAAAGCACTAAAAATAAAACTAATTGCATTTATCAAAACTGCAATTTCAAATCCAACTAATGCATAGAGGAACATCCCTCCGATTATACCAAATATACCTTGGACACTTCCGATAATACTATTAGCCCCATTAGCTGCTTGGATCATATCTTCACCTACAACTTCAGGTATTACTGCTGTAGCTGCTGGACCAAAGAATGCTTGGTTTAAACTTGCTAAAGCTGTAACTCCCAGTAGTAACCATATTAGAATTTCTTTTTCGAATCCTAAAGATAGTATATACAATGTCGCAAAGAATAATAAAGCTCTTACAAAATCCGTAATATACAGTATTCTTATTTTATTCCATTTATCCGCGATGAGCCCAGCTATTGGACTAAATATAACTTGAACAATAATACTAATAGCTACAAACAAACTTAAATATACTGCTCCGCCATCTTCGCCAAATAAATCTTGTACATATAGTCCAGCAGCAAAGCTGTATAGGCTTGTACCAATCGCTGAAACTAAACTTCCCTGAAACAACAGAAAATAGTTCCTGTTTTTAAATAATTTTTTCATCCCCGACCCCTCGTTATGTGCTTAATTATTTTAGTAAATTACAAAAGGATTCCCCCCTGAAAGGATAATACTTGGCTTTTGTATTTAAAAAAACATTATTCTCTCCACTACGCACACATAATTTAGTGAAGAACTTATGTTAAAACATTTTATCATAGACAACAATGATATGAAAATCCTCATTAGGAACATTAATAGTCAGACTAACACCATTTTTTAGAGTTCCTGTTTTTTACAATTAATATTGTCCAGAGTTAAATCATCTAATCCATTTACTTCTAGATAGATATATATTTTTATTATTGCTGCAACAAATTTTCATTTTCTATTCATTGTAAATTTTCTAATTATCCTTTTCTCTTTTACCTATTTAAATGAATAAAAAATGCAAATCTAAATTGCACTTTTCATAAAAATCTATGTTTACTCAAATTCAAGAATTAAATCAATATTCGTTGTCTTGCTTAACAACTCGTGTATAGAACAAAATTTAGTTCCTAATTCAGCACTTTTCATGAGTGCTTTTTCATTAGAAGGCTTAGTAATTATTAGTTTCATTGTAATTTGTTCTATTAAGTTGTTCTCTTTACCGGTTTCTTTATGTCCTGAAACTTCAAGAACTGCTTTATCAAAAGATAATCTCTTCTTCTTTGCAATTGATAAGAATGTTGAGTAGAAGCAAGATCCTACAGCTCCAAAGAACAAGTGGTAAGGGTACATACCACCCTCAGCGTCGCCAATTTTTATTGTTCCACTAGGTGTCTTCATCTCACCTACAAATTTATCATCCCATACTTGTGTTATAGTATCTAATGCCATATAATTATCACCTCATACATATGATTATACAATACATGAGTTTGAAATCATAATTGATTTGTATTTTTTTTTACAATCACACAATTTTCATAAAATTGGTGTATATTTGTAAGCGCTTTAATGTTATAATTCTAGTGGTGAATAAATCGCATTTTTTTATGGTAACTTATAAAATATAATTTTATAAAAATATATTAGGAGGAATATTGTGAAAAACAATTTTTATGGCAGAAATTTCATAACTTTATTAAACTATTCTAAAGAGGAAATTCAAGATTTACTTTATGTAGCTGCTAAGCTTAAAGCTAAGAAAAAAGCAAACATTGAATGCAGACCTTTAAAGGGGAAAAATGTAGTACTTCTTTTTGAAAAAGATTCTACTAGAACAAGATGTGCTTTCCAAGTTGGAGCAAATGATTTAGGTATGATGGTTACTTATTTAGGACCAACTGGATCACAAATGGGTAAAAAAGAAAGTATCAAAGATACTGCTAGAGTTTTAGGTAGAATGTATGATGGTATAGAATATAGAGGCTATAAGCAAGAAACAGTTGAGATTTTAGGAGAATATTCAGGAGTTCCAGTTTGGAACGGTTTAACTGATCTTTATCACCCTACACAAATATTGGCTGATTTTATGACTATAATTGAAAAGTTCGGGCATTTAGATGGTATTAATTTTTCTTATTTCGGAGATGCTAGAAATAACATGGGTAATAGTTTGATGATAGGTGCAGCTAAAATGGGTATGAATTTTACAGCTTGTGCACCAAAGGAACTTTGGCCAAATCAAGAATTGATTGATCAATGTAAGCTTCTTGCGAAAGAATCTGGAGCTACTATAAATTTCACTGAAGATGTTGTTGAAGGATCTAAAAATGCAGATGTTCTTTATACAGATGTATGGGTATCGATGGGAGAACCTGATGAAGTTTGGAATCAAAGAATTAAACAATTAATGCCTTACCAAATAAATAAAACATTAATGAATAACGCTAAGGAAACTGCAATCTTTATGCACTGTTTACCAGCATTTCATAATACAAAAACAAAAATAGGACAAGAGCTATTCACAAAATTTGGAGTTGAAGCTTTGGAAGTTACTGAGGAAGTTTTTGAATCAGAACAATCTGTAGTATTTGATGAAGCAGAAAATAGATTACATACTATCAAAGCAGTTATGTATGTAACGATGAGGGATCCTAAATGAAAACTATCGTAGTTGCTTTAGGTGGAAATGCATTAGGAAAAAATCCACAAGAACAAATTCAAAAAGTTAAACATGCAGTAAAACCAATTGTTGAACTTGTAAAAGCTGGAAATGAAGTTATTTTGGCACATGGAAATGGTCCACAAGTTGGTATGATTAATTTATCATTTGAAACAAGCAATGC
>JAGLYJ010000024.1 GCA_023132365.1 Mycoplasmatota bacterium | reverse complement strand
CTGTTGTCAATGGTTTGGTCGGTCAATATACCTTTTTTAGTACAAACTCCAATGAAACCACCAATCTTTATCGAATCATCTATAACAACTTTACAATCTTTATCAAAATTGCTACTGATTATATTTTCTAATGTTGCATCGCCTTTTTTAATCTTAAATGTGAAATTTTCTCCACAAAAATCAGTGTTAATTCTTTTAACAAGTTGTTCCATATTTGTTCTATATTCGGCTTTTTTTACAAATGCAATACATTTTTTTTGCACTTCCAAAAGAATCGAATCTAACAATTCGTGTTTCTTTTTAATAATTGCTTGATGAGAGCTAGTTTTAACTCTGTTCATTGCCGCTGAAAATTCAGTATTTATTTCATTAAGTTCAATTTCAATTACCCTATCTACAGTATCTCGAATTTGATCTTCAATCTGCTTTAACTGTTTTTTCTTAGTGTTTTGAATTTCTTCTTTTAATTTCTTTATTTGCTCATTAGCGGACTCTTTGATTTCTCTTTCAAAATATTGAACAACATCGCTTTCTAAATATGGCACATCAATCACCTCTTAATTTAACGCCTATAGCTTCACTTACATAGTCATCAATTGATTCTCCAACCTGCTGATTACCATGTCTGTCTGGTATTTCTACAATAATTGGTTTAGTTAACTTCAATTTTAGTTCTGAAATTACATCAGGACATAAATCAACTAGTTTAGTTGTAATTAGCAAAATAGCGTAATCTTTATTGTTAACTGCTATATCAAGTTCTCTAATAACTTCATCTCGATCATGTATAACAACACCTTCTATTCCTACAAGGCGCACTCCCATTAAAGTATCAATATTGTCAGTTAAAAGAAAGAATTTCATATTAATCGCTTCTTATAAACCGTTGATGATCAAAATTGAAATAAGCAAACCATAAATAGCAACCCCTTCACCAAGGGCAACAAAGATCAATGATTTACCAAAGTTCTTTTCATCTTCAGAAAAAGCCCCAATAGCTGCTGGTGCTGCAGCGGCAACTGCAATCCCTGCGCCTAGTGAAGACATCCCCGTTGCTAATGCTGCACCTAAATATCCTAAACCTTGAGCAATAGAACCAATAAATGGATCTAAAACATCTCCTTCAGCTGCGTATATAGGTGAACCTACAAGTTGCCATACAAATACAAAAGCAACAAGCGCAAAGAACAGTGAAATATGTGTGTATAGTCTTGCTTTAACTTCCTTTTTGTTCGCTTTTCCAAGAAAAACCTTAACTAAAGGCAATACAATTAATACAACAAAAACTAAGGGCAATACAATTTCTAAAAAACTCATAATAATTCCTCCTATTATTCAAATGTCTTAAAAGGTATTCCGTCGCCTTCAAAATATCTAGAAAACATTTCATAAAATTCTAATCTTAGCACTTGAATTCCTACAATCAGTCCTTCAAGTCCCATAACGAATAGATTACCTATAATCAATATAACTGTCTGGCCAACAATGCCACCTGACATCTCCATTAGAGTATATACAACCAACATCATACCTGCATGAGCTAATATAAATCCACCAACTCTCAAGAATGATAAAGTATTTGTAACATATGATAAAACAACTTCAAATATCTCAAAGAACCCTTCAATAATAAATCCAACAATTTTTTCTGGAAACATTTTATTCCCATGCATCAGTCGATCAAAAGGATGTTTTAACACAATTAGCAATAACGGTATAATCATAAAAAATAGTATTGTTAAACCATTAAAAACTGAAACTCCATTTGTAAATTGTAAAGCAAGTGCAATAAGTATAAATAGATAAAATACAATTCCTGCTAATCCATTGTGAGAGAAAAACAATTCTGCATACTTCTTCTTCTTAATGGATATAATCATATTAATAATAATTGAATTTATAATTAATACGGATCCTAACCCAACAGTTGTAATTAATAACGTCATAGTGAACTCGGAATCCATAACCTCAATAATCTTACCGTTAAATCCTAACCAGTTTGTAAATATTGGGATCATGATTTCTTCGTTTCCGAAGAAAGATCCATACAAAAATCCAAAGAAAGCTGACGCCAGTCCAATCCGAATTGCAATAGCGCCTAATTGAATTTTGAATTTTTTGTACATTAAGAATCCAAATAACGCAAGAACCAATCCTTGTCCTAAATCACCAAACATCATACCAAATAGTAATGAATATGTTATTGCAAGTATTGGTGTAGGATCAATACTAGAATAACTTGGCAGTCCATACATCTGTACAAACGTTGAGAATGGTTTGGTAAACCAATTATTCTTCAACTTTGTAGGTGTCTGAACTCTTTTATCAGAATCTGCAGGCATAACTTCAATTTCAATATCTTCAATATCTACATATTTAGATTTTAGTCTTTTAACATCTTTCTTAGCTACATATCCAGATATACTAAATTTATCTCCAAGTCCCACTACATATTTTTTAGCACCATATATTTTATTTAAAAGAAGTAAATCTCCCTTAATTCTAGAAAGTTCCGTACTATTTTGAGCTAATACCTCATCTAAATCAGCTTGGATTTCTTTAAGGCTACCTTCAGCCACTTGGATTTCCATAGAAAGGGATGTTTGAGCACTTTCAGGTGTACCATGTACGAAATCAGGAATTCGAATTCTTTGAAAGAATAAAGAAGAAAAAATATTATCGATTTCACGCTCGTATTTATTTGTAACTAAATACATACACCAACAATAATTCTTTTCTTCATGAAATGATTTAAAAAGAAATGGTTTGTTTTTATAAAATTTAAGTTTCTCAACGCTGTCAAGCGGAAGTCTACCAACTCTTGTACTAATATATTCACATGAGAATACATCATCCAGCGAAATATCTAAATTTTCGATATTCTTAACCTGAGTTAAAGCATCCCTATATTTTTTAATTAGATTTTCAGTCTCTTTACGGTGTAAAGTTAACTTCTTCAAACGTTCATGAGTTGAAGTAACATACTCTCTCATCCTATCAAAGGAATAATCAGCCGCTTCAACTTCAGCAACTGGTATTTCATAATCATTTTCTTTTTCAATGTCTTGTAATTCCTTATAAATTATATTACATGGATTTACTGAAACGAATGATGTTAAACCGTGAACCTTATCAATAAATTCACTAGCCTCTATTGGATGAACGCAATGCAAATCAACGAATCTCTCTAGTATCATATCTAGATCCGTCAGGTCCGCGTTTATTCTAAATAGTTTAAGTTTCTCTATTGCCATATATTCCCTCACAAATCAATTTTTTAATTGGTTTTACTATTTGAATAAATAATTTTTTATCATTTATTTACAAAGTCTATTACTACTTTTTTTAATTTTTCTTGGTGGTTTTAATCTTTTATCAAAATCGGATTGCATTATATCAATTTCGATACTTTTCACCAATTTGAAACAATCTATTATTAAATCAACATCTTTATCCAAGATAAATCCAGAAATGTTAAATTTTTCACCCAAATCTACAACATATTTCTTTGCGTTGTAAATTTCATTAAGGTAAATTAATTTGCCCTTAATATCTGATAACTTCTCTATATTATTAGATATCATTTGATCATTAGATTTTTTGATCTCTATCAGGTTTTTTTCTGCAACATCTATTTCATTTAACAATATATTTATTGCATTTTCTGGAGTTCCGTGCACAAAGTCTGGAATAAATATGCGATCAAAATATAGCGAAGAAAAAATGTTATCTATCTCTTTCTCGTGCTTGTTGGTGGTTAGGTACATCAACCAATAATTATTTTTTTCTTCATTAAATAATTGGTATATTATTGGCTTCTTTTCGTATAATTTTAGAATTTCTAAACTATCTTTAGGCATTTTTCCGAATCTAACATTCATATAATCACACGAAAACAGAGCATCTAGGGAGATGTCCAACGTAGCGATGTTTTTCACTTGTATTAGAGCATCGTTATATTTTTTTCTTAAATTTTCGCCTTCCTTATAAACATTTGCTAGTTTATACAGCGATTGATGGGTGTTATGAATATAGTTTTTAATCTTATCTAATGAATAATCGATTGAATCTATATTGTTGGGTTTTATAACGATGTTGCTTTCAGATTCAATTTCCAAAATTTCATGATAAACGCTTTCCCACGGGTTATCCGTAGGTATTGATGTTAAGCCATGAACTCTATCTATAAACTCGCTTGATTCAATAGGATAAACACAAGATAATTTAACAAATATCTCTAACGTTTCATCGAGAGATTTTAAATCACCGGTTATTCTAAATAGTTTAAGCTTTTTAGTCATTTTATTCCTTTCAATAAATTAACATTCTTCTAATGTCTTCTTTAGCAATATCATACCTAATACCTTCAACAATATTAAAGATATTTGACATTTCAATTTCATTTAAGAAGAGGAATACTGAATACACAATTGGCGGAGAATATGAAAAATACATAAATCTTTTTGCCATATTATGTTTTATTTTACCAGCTTGATATTCAACGTAAATATAATCATCTGAATCCTTGAATTTAGAAAACTCAGATTTAGACAAGACATTTAAAATCTCATCTGGGTTTTTAAGGTTAATTAATTCTATTAATTTATTATCGCTCATACGTATATTTTCAGTAATAATTGATTTTAAAATATCGGTTGTAGAGGCATTATAAAATTTCTTTAATCGATAAATTTTTATGACGTTTTCAATTTCAATTTTCGATTGATAAATGTCCATCAAAATTCTATGAGTTTTTCCTTTATAATATTTGTTAATGCGCTCAATTACTATCTTATGATATTGAACATACAATCCATGTTCGATGTCTGTATATCTAATTTCAGCTGAATCATTGGTGTAATATTCTGCGACAATATCATGATATCTTGTATCCTTTAAAGCAATTAACAGTTCTCTCATAGACATTGCTTTTGTTATTTTTTCAAGATCAAAACTAGCATGCTTTGTGAAAAATAAAGGCAAATCCCTTATGGAACTCTCAATATTATCCGAAATAATAGATCTTATACTTGATAGTACAATATCAATCTCTCTTCTAATCATATCTAATTCATAAAATTTACGATCATCCGTGCCTACGAACTTTACAATCCTAACAAGATTATCAAAAAAGCTTTTTCTTACAAGGTTTTCTAACTGTCCTCTATGCATTGAATTCTCATCAGCGTCTTTTAATGTGTTGCTATATTTATTATTTCGCTTCAAATAACCTGTCAATTCTGGGACACTATTAAATTTTAACAGTTCTTGATAGTCTTCTGGTTTTAGTCGGTTTCCATAAATTGCTTTTGCTTTAGTTATTATTGCATTACCTGCATAATTGCTCATGCTTATTCCTCCTGAAAACTATCAATGCATTGTTTATATACTTCTTTGATCCAATCATCTTTTTTTATTTCATATCTAGCAATTAATTCATCCATTGATTTTTTTAACTCTTTTTCTGCTTTTGTCTGTGTTTTATTAAGTTCGGATTTAATCTCTTGTTTTCTAGATTTCACTCTGTTTTTTGCTTCCGCTTCGTATTCAGAAGAAATTATTTTTCTCTGTTCACGAATAAAAACAGGTAATTTAGATTTCTCTTCTTCAAGAGCTTTTACCTTCATCCTCATATCTTTATCTAACTGAGCTACTTTTGAAATTACACTTTGCATAAAAATCACCTACTCATCTATTATACCACTATGAATTATTATTGATAAATTTATTCTCATATATACAAAAAGAAAAAGCTCATAGAGCTTTATGTTATTGCTTTTCTATTCTAACAAGTTTATAACTAGTCCCCAGCAAAGCTTCCTCGATAACTCCTTTGGATACATACCCCTTGTAAGTAACAGAAGAATTGTCAACGGAAACAGATACATCAGTAACCCCGTAAATATTTTCAAAAATGTGCTTAACTTCATTAGCACAACCTTCACAACAAATATTCTCTAAATATGCCTTTTTCATTTTAATTGGATTCCTTCCATTACTATATATTAATTATATTACTTTATATATTCGCTGTCAAACAATATCAAGTAAAATTATTTTTCTAATTAATTGACAAATAAATCAAAAAAAATAACATTGTATTATTTATTAAAAAAAGTTAAATAGTACAATATCGCACAACAGAGCAATTACACGTCAAAAAGCGTGAATTTCGTAAAAATATATTTTATTAAAACCTATTGACAATCAATTTTTTTATAGATATCATTGAATACATAAACTATGAAAAAGGTGAATAATAAATGCTTAATAAAATTATTAAAAGAGATAGAGCAATAGTTCCTTTTAGAAGAGAAAAAATTGTTTTAGCCATTTTTAAAGCTGCGAGCTCGGTTGGTGGATCTGATTTTTCAAAATCAGAGTCTTTAACTGACGAAGTTATAAATATAGCTAGCGAAAGTTTTCCAAATGGTATAATTGAAGTTGAATTAATTCAAGATATTGTTGAAAAAGTACTTATAGAAAATGGACATGCAAAGACTGCTAAAGCATTTATCTTATATAGAGAAAAAAGGAGAGCATCTAGGGAATCTAATGCTCTTATTGGTGCGACTATTGGTATGTTTACTGAATATTTAAATGACCGAGATTGGCAGATAAGTGAAAATGCAAATACACAAAAATCAATCAATGGTTTAAACAATTATGTTAGAGAAGAATTCACTAAGAATTATTGGCTACATGAAGTTTATCCTGAGAATATTAGAAAAGCTCATTTAAATGGAGATATTCATATCCATGATTTAGGCTTCTTCGGCCCATATTGTGCAGGATGGGATTTACGACAAATAATTACTGAAGGATTTGGTGGAGTTCCTAATAAGGTTGAATCAAGTCCACCAAGACATTTTCGCTCTCTATTGGGTCAAATCGTTAATTCAACATTCACAACCCAGGGAGAATCCGCAGGAGCACAGGCTTGGTCATCTTTTGATACATATTTAGCGCCATTTGTTAAATATGATAACTTAAATTATAAGCAAGTTAAACAAGCATTGCAGGAATTTATCTTTAACTTAAATGTTCCAACAAGAGTTGGATTTCAATGTCCGTTCTCTAATTTAACATTTGATATTATACCTCCAAAAACATTAAGAGATCAAAATGTAATATATGGTGGAAAATTAATGCCTGAAACATATGGAGATTTCCAAACTGAAATGGATATCATTAATATTGCTTTTTGTGATGTAATGATGGAAGGGGATGCTAAAGGTAGAGTATTCACTTTTCCTATTCCTACAATCAATATAACTAAAGATTTTAATTGGGATAGCCCAGTTGTTGAAAAATACATGGAAATTACTGCTAAATATGGAATTCCATACTTTTCAAATTACGTAAACTCAGACCTTTCGCCTGAAGATGCGCTTTCAATGTGTTGCAGATTAAGACTTGATACAACAGAGCTTAGAAAAAGAGGTGGAGGATTATTTGGTTCCAATCCACTTACTGGTTCTATTGGTGTTGTAACAATTAATCTACCAAGACTTTCATATCAATCAAACTCAGAATCTGAGTTCAATGCTAGATTATTACAAAACATTAATATAGCTAAAAAGAGTTTAGAAATTAAAAGAAGAGTTATTGAAGAACAAACCGAAAATGGACTATACCCATATAGCTGTTCATATTTAGCTGACGTCAAATTAAAAAGCGGCTCATATTGGTTTAATCACTTCAATACGATTGGTTTAATCGGCATGAATGAAGCTTGTTTAAATCTATTAGGAAAAGAATATGATTTAACTACAACTGTTGGTCAAGCGTTCGCTGTTAGAACCCTCAACTATATGAGAGATGCAATAAAAGATATTCAAGAAGAAACAGGACATTATTATAATCTTGAAGCAACTCCTGCAGAAGGAACAAGTTATCGTTTAGCTAAAAAAGATAAAGATAGATACCCGAATATTATTACATCAGGTGATGAAGTTCCTTATTATACTAATTCTTCTCAATTACCTGTTGGATATACTGATGACATCTTTGAAACTCTTGATTTACAAGATGAATTACAATCTCTATACACTGGAGGAACCGTACTTCATTTATATTTAGGAGAAAGAATAAAAGATACTGAAACAGCTAAGAAATTAATTCAAAAAGCCTTCAACAAATATAAATTACCATACATTTCTTTAACACCAACATTCTCAGTATGTAATGACCACGGTTATATATCTGGAGAGCATTTTAAATGCCCTACGTGTGATAAGCCTGCTGAAGTATATACAAGAGTGGTGGGATATTTAAGACCTGTTCAAAACTTTAACAAAGGCAAAAAACAAGAATACAAAGATCGACTTAAATATGTTATTAAAGATCAAAATGAAGATATAAAGGCAAAAAAAGTATGATTTTTGCAGGAATAACAAAATCATCTTTACTTGATTATCCTGGCAATATTTCAATTGTACTTTATACTCCTGGATGTAATTATGACTGTTTCTACTGTCACAACAGATCGTTAATTGATGATTTGACAGAGAAAGTATCAATGGAAGAAGTTATGGAACTATTAACCAAGAGAATTGGTTTAATAGATTCTGTAGTAATCTCTGGAGGAGAACCAACACTTCACTCTGATTTAATTCAATTCTTAAAAAAAGTTAAATCAATGGGGTACTTAACCAAACTTGATACAAACGGAAGTTCCCCTGAAGTAATCAAAAAATGCATCAAAGAAGACGCAGTTGACTACTACGCGGTTGACTACAAAGCGCCTATATCAAGATATAAGGAAATAGCCAGATCTTCAGCTAACGCAATAGATGTTTTAGAAACAATAAATATATTAATAAAGCACAATAAGTTGTTTGAAGTAAGAACCACTGTGGTCCCTCAATTATCACTTTATGATTTAATACAGATGGCTCAAGAATTACCCCCGATACCAAGGTATGTTTTAAACCCTTATCGACAACCTATTGAATATTTAGAATCTGATGAGCAGCTAATAAAAACTCCACCATATCCCGAATTGGTTATAGCAGAGTTTGCGCTTACTATTAAATTGTATCAACCTAATGTAATATTACCATTTTAGAACAGAGACTTTTCTGTTCTTTTTTTTATCAAAAATTAATCCATTTTAAAAATCACGATATATATTATTATTATCTCAATAGCGTAAAAAAAAGGACCGAGCAGGTCCGTTTTTATTATGATGATAATTTATATTCATATTTCTTAAATAGATTAAACATATCCATATTAAAATCTTTTGAGAGTACTCTTGTAAACATCTCAATTTCATATTTATTATCTTTACCAAAGGCAATCCCTAAACATCTCAAAGCTTCAACTTCAGCATCTTTTCTGTTTCCTTGTACAAGCAAACAATAAGCTCTCATATATCTTAAGTGTGTCAAAGCACTTAGATTACTGTGCTTCAGACAGTAACCAATCCCTTCATCCGCAATACTTAATGCCTCTGGATATTGTTTTAATCGACCGAGATACAAACTTACATTTGCATACACTTCTGGAAGAATGAGCTTCGATTCCGAACTTATGTATATCAAATTCTGATTCAATATTTCATTTAATCTATTTAAAGCAATAGTTTTTTTAATTTTAACTTCCAATTTCGCAATAAAATTAAGCGAGATAATGTCTACGAAATCATATACGCTTTTTTTGAGGCAATTAGGATAATCGCACAGGTTACATAAAATATCATAAGCCTGATTATCCAATATTTTCTTTGTCTCGTGATTAGCCTTTGTAACACAAAAATCTAAGTATCTCACATTTTGAAAGTTCAGTAGTCTTTGTCTTTTAATTTTTTTAAGTTTCACAAAAAAATTTGTGTAATCAAAATTCACAATATTTTGGTATAAATCTCTTATTCTATTGAGTTCTTCTCTTTCTCTAGTTTTAGAATTATAAAAAAAATCGCTTGGACTAATTCCTATCCTATTACAAAAATCAACTATTTTATCCGGAGTTATTTTTCTTTCTGCGGCAATATATCTTCTATATGTTCTAGTATCACAAATTCCTTCGCATAACTGTTCAACGGTCATTTTATACTCTCTCCTCAAATAATCAAGGTGATAAGCATAATTTTGTATGTTTTTTCTCATAGTGCTCCAAACCGGACCAGGATGGTCCTTATATTCACCCTTCTTTAAAACTATTATTAGTTTAGAGGAGGAGAATAATGAATAAGATAATTGCATTACTACTTGTATTGTTTTTATCTGTGTTTTGTATAAGTTCAGTCGTTTCCGGAAACATGTCTATGGATCCAGAAGCTGTAACAGATGTTCAAGTCGGCGAACCTAATCTATAAGTATTATACAGCATAAGATAAAATTCTCCAAGTAGTCGAAAAAGTAGATGAGAATCTACATTTTCGATATAAAAATGCACTCATTATTTAAATATATAAATGGATAATCTAGACAGAATAAGGCAAATAATCGCATTTGAATTAGATGGAATTTCAAAGACAATAAAACAATATTCAACTGATGATTTTATTGTTAGTTATACCAATCAACTCCAAGGAAAGAAGTATCCTCAAGATGATAAATCAATTATCTTCTTGACAAAAAAAATAATTAAGTGGTATGAAACTACTATTGATCAAATTAAAGAAGACAAATTCATTTACAATAAGACGTCACATATCAAAAGCTATAACTTACTTCAAGAATTGAATTCTCTAATCTCCCATAAAAAAAATCAGCCGATTTAGCTGATTAGTTTATTAAGTGGTGGAGGGGGACGGTTTCGAACCGCCGAACCCGTTGGGAGTAGATTTACAGTCTACCGCGTTTAGCCACTTCGCTACCCCTCCGTATTTTAATTCATTTTAACGCTACTACATTATATCAAATCGATTTTTAAAAAGCAAGAATATTTTTCCCAAACTTCTAAAAAACTCTTATGTATAAACTTAACATGTTATAATATTAATAATGACACACCCTATAAAGAGGTATTTAATATGAAAGTAGCACTAATTGCTCACAACAAAATGAAACCAGAAATGCTTGAATTTGTAAACAAATATAAACATATTTTGAAGAACCACGATTTGGTAGCCACTGGTACTACAGGCCATAGAATTATTGAAGCTACTGGGCTAAATGTTAAATGCTTTAAATCCGGACCCTTAGGTGGGGACCAAGAAATTGGTGCTAGCGTTGCAAACGGAAAAATTGATATAATTTTCTTCTTTAGAGATCCGCTAACCGCTCAGCCTCACGAACCGGACGTTAGTGCTTTATTAAGATTAAGCGATGTATATAAAATTCCTTTAGCAACTAATAGTTCTACTGCGGAGCATATGATTCATTCATTGAAATAGAAAAAGCCACAATTTTGTGGCTTATTTTTTTGGTGAATATACAATTAATGGTATTAACATCTCATCTTTTGTTAACCCAGCGTGCTGAGCAGTAAAACCTCTTTTAGAGTTAACCAATTTAAATGAATACTTATCTATTGCTATTGCAATGTAATCACCAATAAATTCTTTAACTTTTTTATGAGCTACATCATCTCCTAATAACTTACTATTAAGAAAATCTTCTGATTTATATAATATAAAACTATCTCTAAAGTGTTTATTGAAATTATTAACAAATTGTTCCTCTAATCCGGTTTTAATAAAGAAAGCGGTCGCTCTAGCTTCGATGGAAGGATTATGCTTAAATGTTTCAGTAATTTCTGAGTAATCCCATAAAGGAACTTCTTCAACGTCAATTTGTCCGTGATCAGCGGTAATAATTACTATAGAATCATCATCTAATTCTTCAAATAAATCTCTAATATCGTTATCAATCTCTTGTATATGTTTTTTTACCTTTATAGATTCTGTTCCAACTTCGTGCAAGTAAGTATCTAATTTATCCCAATAGGCGTAAATAAAATGTTTTCCTTCTTCTTTGGTTTCTCTTAGTACACTGTTACAAATATCTTTAAACGCTTTGTGTTCTGGCACTCTAAATTCAGGAAATATTTCTTTAGTAATTACATCGCCGCTTTTTTCTTCAATTAAATTATATATTTTTGTTACAGGAACATACTTTTCGCTTACATTATAATCAAATTCATGTTCACTATCATAAAAATCCTTATTAAAGAAAAATATAACTGATCTATCTTCTTCCTTAACATATTGAAGCCAACCAATCCAACCAGTATTTACTGGAGGTTTAGCTGTTAAGATACTTGTTGTGGCTGCCACAGTTGTTGATGGAAATACAGATGTTAATGTATCTACTTGATGATTTCTTAAAAACACCGATTCCGCTTGGTGTTTTTTTAATATCTCTGATCCCATTGCATCAACTAGAATAACAACAACGTTGCGATAATTCTTATTTAATTCCTTATCTAAAATAGATAAAGTTGAAAATTTAGTTTCTACACCATAATGCTTTATTATTGAAGTGCTAATATTCATCAAACATTTGTTGTAGTCTGGAAAAACAATATTTCTCATAATACTCCCTCTGCTTTAAATAGCTAATCTTATTTTTGGAGTGAATTTAACTTTTAAGTAAAAAATGGTTCCTACTATAGTTGCTAATATATTACTGATTAACATCGCATACCATATGCCCGATGGTCCTAAATCAGTTAAATATATAAATAATGCAACTAGTGGCAATCTGAAACACCACAATCTAATTATTGCTAACCAGAATGAAAATTTAGTATCTCCACTCCCTTGAAATGTTGATAAGAAATTTTGGAATATACCAACAAATGGTAAACTCATTCCAACAAAAATCATATACTCTGTAGCATAAGTAACAGTGGCTTCATTGTGCGTAAATATTGAAACTAAAAAGGTTCTAAACGGCAAAATCAATAATACTCCAATAACCATAAATGAAACACTCATTAAAATGCCCTGCTTAACCGCTGACTTCGCTCTTTTTATATTTCCCGCCCCAATATTTTGAGCAACATAAACAGCTACTATAGCGCTAATGGAGGATACTGGAAACATAATAATAGAATTGATTCTATTACCAATAAAGAAAGCTGAGGTAACTGCCTCGGTATAGGAATATATGAAAGCTTGTAAGAATATAAAACCTACTGCTTGAATTGACTGACCTGTTGAAGCGGGTAATCCAATTTTAAATATATCTTTAATAATTGGAATATTTATATTTGAGACTTTGAAGGAAACTACCAAACCTTTTTTTGATTTAACTAAAAAATAAAGTAATAGTGGTAACATTAATATATGTGCAAATAAAGTTGCTAACGCCGCTCCGGTTATTCCCATATTGAATACTAAAACAAGTACTGGAGTTAATATAATATTAACTACAATTGCAAAAGTGCTTATAAGCACTGGTGTAGTAGTATCTCCCGCAGCTCTTCTAATCGATTGAAAAGCATAAGATAGGAATAAAATAGGCAGCTCAAATGAACGAATTCTTATATATAATATTGCATATTTCAAGGTATCCCCTTGTACATTCATTAGTTTGAGAATAATTGGAGAAAAGAAAAATGCAATTATGGTAAATAAAACACCTAATATTATCGACACATAGATAGTATTAGTGGCATATTTTTGTGCGTTCACGTGATCTTTATTACCGATATGCTGTCCAACTAATGCATTCCCAGCCACACTTAAACCCATACCAAAAGCAATAAAAACAAAGAATATAGGCCAAGTTAGGCTAATACCGCTTTGCATTTGGGTAGCTACTATCGGATCAGTAATTTGTCCTAAAAAATAAGTATCTACTAAATCATGGACTGTTTTTAATATGTTTGCTAAAAAGACAGGGAGAGCCAAAGATACTATCCCTTTCCAAATTGGGTTATTGTATAATATTAAATTTGATTTTCTTTCCATTTCTAAACTCATTAAGATAGCCCATTTTCTCTTAAAAGATTGCGCTTAATACATTGTATATTTATATATACCAAGTATGCTTATAAATTATATAATTTTATCAAGATATAGTCAATAAATATATTTATTATATATACGTTCAAATATACGTTCAAAAAAAATCAAAGTAATTAATTTCAATGTCACATTCTGTTGAAACTAAATCCTATATGCAAACGATGTTATCAACATGTTCTCTTCAAATTCCATACTAATCAACTATATACTAGTTTACATATACTACGCTAAATATATACGTGTGCACCATTTTGGTGCATAAATGATTTAATCTATTGACATGTCGAATATCCTGTAATATAATACTAGAGAAGGGTATAGCTCTATATTATTTTCACTATATTCAACAGGGTTATTTAAAGGACAGCTTATGAAACCAAATACAGCAAATATTTTAAAGGAATTACGCAAAAACAGCAACAATACTCAACTCGAAGTTGCTGAGTTTTTGGGTATTTCTAGGCAAGCTTACTCCCGGTATGAAAGTAACTTGCGAGAACCAGATATGGAAACTCTATTGAATATTTCAGAGTTCTACAATGTAAGTCCTCAAGTATTCTATATTGACGAAATGGATAAGTGTATTGAACCCGATATGGACATTGTAGAGATGGTTGCTCGTTATCAGTTGAAATCAACAATATATCAAGATTCCGATAAAGAGGATGAAAGTGGCTTGAATCATGACTTCTCCAAACAAGACAGAGTACAACTTCAAGGCGCATTATCGAAAATTTTTGGTTTAGAGGCAAAACCTAAGAAACATAAACCTCTTAAACGAAAGATTATTCTATATATTTTCTTCACTCTGATTGGTCTATTCGTAATAAACATTGGAATCATGACGTTACACCGAAAAGACTCTGATTATCAGTATAATATATTGAATCGCTCATATATTAGTGCAATTATACAGGACCAAAATATTAATCAAACCATGTACCTAGATATCGTTCAAATACATAAATTTAACCCAAATAACATTGAAATAGGAGATTATGTAGTGATATATTTTGACTTTGGCTTAAATGAGTATTTTATCGAAAAAGTGATTCAAGTGAACGATGATGCTCAAACCATATCAACAACATACGATAATGAAACTATAACTAGCAATCAATTCACAGATATTATTGGAGTATATGAGAAAGAAGCAAATATTCTTGGAACAATATATTATACATCAAAATTCAATACAGG
>JAGLYJ010000023.1 GCA_023132365.1 Mycoplasmatota bacterium | reverse complement strand
GAATAATCAAAACTATTTCTAAGATGGTTTACTCTACCCTTATCTTTATATGTAACAACATTATTACTCTTAGGGTCTAAAAAACTAACACCACAAGAATCGTAACCTCTATATTCTAGCTTTTTTAAGCCAGTTAAAATTACATCTGTTGCTTTTAATTCTCCAAAATATCCAACAATACCACACATAATGCCACCCCTTATAAGTTCTACCAAATAATTATAACAAAAACTTTTCACATTAGCAAATATAGTAGTAATAATTTCTTAAAAAAAAAGAGAAAAATATTTTCTCTTTAAATTATATCTTTTTTTACGTAATATAGACAATTACCGGATATTACTATTATTAAAAATACCAGATATTTTCCTAGATTACCCATTACTGTTAATCTACTATCAATTTCTACTAAATTAGGAATATATTCATACATTATTTTAAGGATATTCGACTGCAAAATCACTTCTTCTTGAGCATTAATTTCAAGAAACCAAAATAATGCTATTGGGATTAAGCTAATTAGTATATTTGGGACCAAGGTGGTTAGAAGACCAGTTAATGCAACATATATATATACCTGAACTATTAACCAAAAAGTGATTTTCGATATGTATACTAAATCAAATATATATGGTGTAAGAAGTATTGTTATAACAAGGTAATCCAAAAAATATACAATTATGATTATACTCATTACAAACATTAATGTATATATTCTAGAAAAAAACACTATGAATTTTCTTTCTTCTTTGTCAATAATGTATTTGCTAAGATTATTATTAGTATCACTGTAAATCATTGTTGTTAAAATTACAGATATCATTACAGAAGCTACCTTTATAAGCAAGAAAGCCTCTGTATTAAATGCTTTTGCAAATGATTCTCTATATAAGTCAATGTAATAATACCCTTCAAATATGGAACTTGAATATAGCAAACCTATAAATAAGATAATATTGAATATAAAAACTATAATTATTGTCATTCTATTAAATAGAAATTTGTACTGAAACTTAATCATTTCAATCATTGATTAAGTTTCCTTTTTCAAATCTATAAATTCTTTTATTTCTACATTTAAACTTATTTGGTTGATGAGTAGATACAACGACTAACTTAGTCTTTGCTTTTTCTTTGATTATCTTTATAACTTTATGAATTGTATCCTCATCAAGTGCTGCTAGAGGTTCATCTAAAATAATAATTTTTGGTTCATGAACAAATGCCTGCATCAAATTAAGTTTCTGTCTCATTCCATTTGATAAACTTCCTATTAACTTATTTTTATATGGATAGAGATCAAAATATCTAAGATATGTTTCTAAGTTATTATTAATAAGGTCTCTATCAAGACCCTTTATTCTGCCAATACTATATAAGAAATCCACTACTGACATCCTAAGTGGCATAACATATTCTTCAGGTGCGTATCCCATTTTGATTTTACGCTTATTAATTGAACCTGAATAACTTACAAGTCCCATGATGCATTTAAATAGTGTTGATTTACCAGAACCATTCTCACCAACCACTAGGTTTAATATTCCAGATTCAAACAAAGTACTGACAGCTTTTATTCCTTTGCCTTTGTTATATTCTTTTGTTACTTCGTTAATAGTAATAGATATATTCTTGTAATTGTCCATTATATGCCTCTAAACTGTAATTTTCACTGATAAATACAAAATCATCAATTAAGTATTCATAGTCGTTATTATTGTCTGTATATTCAATATATATAGGAAATCGTTTTAATTCAATTAAGGTTTCAAAATAACCAAAAGGTACGAATATTAATTCATTTGCAACTAGATATGGGGTTTCATCAAAATCACTTTTTAGAAAATCATATTCTTCTAGTAAAATATTCTCAATACTTTCGTTATAGCGTGGTGGTTCATTAACTGTGACAACATTACCAAGATCTACCATTACTAAAGATGATCCTATTTCTATTGAATTTATATAGATATCCTTATTGCTAAGATTTTCTAAACCAATAACCAAACCACAAACATAGTCGATTTCATCAGTGCTATTAACTACTGTATACATTCTGTATATGTCTATATCTAACCCTGTAGTTATCTCAGAGAACCTTAAAAATATATCACCTATAGATAAATTTAGAGTGTCTCCATTAAGGTAATTTATTTCAAAAGTTGCTTCTTCGATATCAATTAAATCAATAGACAAACTATTAAAACTTATATCAAATAAATACAGGTAGAATAATTGGTCATTATCATAATATGCTTCACCATATCTAATTTCACTAATATCTACTTGAAATCGATTGTAATCATTTTTAAAGAAACAACTATCTATTGCACTAGCTTCAGTTAAAAAACTTTTGTCAGAAGAAAAATACAAGGGAATAGATAGTGTCTCTTCATCAGTAGTAATTAATCTTGTATAGTGTTTGTCTATACTAAGAATATTAACTTGAGTGATTGGTTCTTCAATATAATATATTAAAAGAAATCCAACGACTATAAAACCAATCACAATGAAGGAAAATACCTTCCTCACCTGATTTTCTCCTTAATTATCTCATAGTATTCAGTCGTAACAGTAAAAGTTTCCCAGCCTCCAGATTTTGTGTTAACCCAGAAGAAATAATACTTACCAATACCGTTATTTATTATTCCTTTTCCTCTAGTAACTATTTTTACGTATGTCATTGGATCTACAACAATCTTAAATTTATATGTCTCTTTTGATAGTTTTGTATTTGTATATGAAACAGACGCTTTAATATTTGCATCAATTGAACCTTTGAATTTCTTAATATCACCTTTTCCACTAATTTTAATTCCACCACTAGCAGATAATTGAAATTTAGTCTCTTCTTTTGTTTCTAGAGTAATATCATGTTTAATAGTTGAATAACCATTATTGTATATTTTTAATTTGGTTTCTGAGATAAATTCAACTTCCTCTTCATCTTGTAGTATATCTAATTTCCAACCAATAAATTTCCTACCTCTAATCTTCTTCGTTAAATCACTAATTTCACTATCAGAGTAATCCTTTAATAATTGTGCATTATTAGAGTCAAATACTATTTCTTGGTAATTCTGATAATCTTCAGCCTTAACTATAAGCGTATTAGAAATAAGTGTAATCATAACTAAACTTAATAACAAAACAAATTTTTTCATAAAAAAACCTCCTCTTTTGTTTAAATACTACCTAAGAGCAGGTTGTTTTCTTTATATAATTTTATTATTCTTCAAAAACTCATGCATTTCTTCATATCCTTGGTGATACCTAAGGTGAGCATTATCCTCGGTAAAATTTAAATACCATCCCAGTGAATGTTTTGGCTTAAGAGCGAAGAAAGAAACATCTGGATACTTTTTTACATAGAAGTGAGGTAACTTATCTAAATGAATAACGATAATCTTACCACATCCAGCTTTAACCAAAGGTTTTACTGGTACATTATCATATATTCCACCATCATAGTATTGTTTTCCATCAATTATTGTTGGCGGAAATAATACTGGGATTGAACAAGATGCAATAATTAGTTTATAGATGTCGTTTTCTGCTTCCTTCCAAATTGGAGTATAGATAACCTGTTTGTCTTTTCGTAAGTAATGTTTATAAGATGTTTTTAGTAAAGACATTACGCCTCCACCTTTGGCTCCGCTACAGGAAATAGTAACATATACTTCTTTTTGTTTAAGGGTCTTGATATCAAGCCATGTTTTAAGTTTCATCTCTAATTGATTTATTGTATATAACCCATTAGCTGCTAATTTTGTTCTTTCGGATCGAAGTCTTTTAAATAGTTTTTCAGAGGTTTCAAATATATCCTTAGGCATATCAAACCAAATATCCCTAATTGTTTCGATAGGGATTGAAGCAGTTAACGCAGCGTTAACTGAACCTATACTAGTTCCTGAATATGCATCAACGAGATCTAGAAGACCCGCTTCTTTTAGCGCCATACAAGCACCTACTTGATAAGCACCTCTACTGCCTCCGCCACTAAAACACAAACCTAATTTCATATTTTCTCCTAATAATTTCTTAGTTTTTCTTTATAGTAAGCTGACTTTATAATTCCTCCACCTAAACAGACTTCGCCCTGATAAAACACAGCTGATTGTCCTGGAGTTACTGCTCTTACTGGGTTCTTCATAGTTACTTCTATTGATTCATCATCAAGCCATTTTAAAGTTACAAGTGTATCACTTTGTCTATATCTAAACTTAGCACTACATTCATAAGTGCCACTAAACTTCTTCAAGGGTATCCAGTTTACATCTTCAATAATTGTTTTATCAGAGAATAAATCAGGATGATCTATTCCTTGACCAACTCTAATTACATTGTTCTCTAAATCTTTTCCTATAACAAACCAAGGCAAATTAGAGTAATCTTTAAGCCCGCCTATATTTAGCCCTTTCCTTTGACCAATTGTATAGTACATTAGCCCATCATGTGAACCTATTACTTTTCCATCATCGGTAATAATGTCGCCAACTTTAGAATAAATATAGTTCTTAAGAAAGTCTTTAAAATTTCTTTCACCTATAAAACAAATCCCAGTACTATCCTTCTTTTTTGCAGTTGGAACACCATACTTCAAAGCTATCTCTCTAACTTTGCTTTTAGGAAGTTCACCAATTGGAAATAGAGTATTTCTTAATTGTGATTGTGTTAGTTGTGATAAAAAATAGGTTTGATCTTTATTATCATCAATACCTCTTAATAACTCGATTTCTCCATCTACGCTTTTAGTTCTAGCATAATGGCCATAAGCAAAATAATCAGCACCTAATCCTTTAGCTACTTTTCTAAAACTATCAAATTTAATGTACTTATTACATAATATATCTGGGTTGGGTGTGCGACCTTTTTTATACTCTTCAATAAAATAGGTGAATACATTATCCCAATATTCATCTACAAAATCATGTCTATGCAATTTAATTCCAAGATGGTTAGCTACTGCTAAAGCATCATTAAAGTCTTCTTCTTGTGGACAGATATCATTGTTAAGATCTGGATTGCCTAATATATCATTATTAGTCATAGAATCCCAGTTTCGCATAAACAATCCTTCAACATCATATCCTTGTTCTAAAAGGAGATAAGCAGAGACACTGGAATCAACACCACCACTAAGACCAACTATGACTTTCTTCTTTTTCATGATGACCTCTTTATATCCGATGGCATTCTAAAATCACTCCTTGGAGAGAGTGCATATTCAAATACCTTAGGTGAATCAGGACTAGCAGTTCTTTTAAATTGTTGTGAATAAAATCTTTTGAAGAAATTATCTACATAATTATTAACTTCTTCTTCAGATAATTCAAACGTTTTATTTATTATATATTTTATTCTTTCATTCGTATCGCCACAATTTAAGAAACGATAAAGAATAAAATCATTTACTTCATACTTACCAATTATACTTTCAGTAGTTTGATTACTAGTTAGCTCAGGCGTTATTGGTGTATCCAATATATCATAAAGACAAGTTGTAATTTCGCCATCAAAAACGAAATTTGAATAAGCTTTAATCATAAATTTAACAACGGTTTTAGGTATTCCACCATTCACATTATACATAGACATTTGATCACCATTATATGTTGACCAACCAAGAGCTATCTCACTTAAGTCACCAGTTCCTAGTACAATTCCATTATGTTTATTAGCTAAGTTCATTAAAGCCATAGTTCTGGCTCTTGCTTGAGTGTTTTCATAAGTCACATCTTGTACATTAGGATCATGTTTAATCATCTCAAGATGATCTAGAACGTGATCTTTAATATCGATTTCCGTTTTAGTAACACCTAATAAATCCATTAGTTTATTAGCATTATTCTTAGTTCTTTTAGATGTATGAAGTCCTGGCATTGTATAAGCTAATATGCCTTTCCTATCTAAGTTTAAATGATCAAATGCTAGGCAAGCAACAAGTAAAGCTAGAGAAGAATCCAAACCACCTGAAATACCAATAACAAGATTCGATAGATTTAAATGGCTTAATCTTTTTGCCAAACCAAACTCTTGAATAGCTGAGATTTTTTTGAAACTCTCAAGTTCATTAACTTTAGGAACATATGGGGTTTTATCAAATGTTTCTTCAAACTTAAAATCTGCAGTATCAAAAATATCAAATTTAACCATTTGATAAGTTAATCTATATTTAAGGATGCTATCTCTAAAAGAAGAATTATTTCTTCTGTCATGAGATAGTCGATCAATATCTAAATCTACATACATAATTTCTGTTTCAAGATTAAATAAATTTGTTTCTCTAATTAATCTAGAATTAGATCCAACGATATTATGTCCGGAAAATACTGTTTCACTACTTGATTCAGTCGCTCCAGCACTACAATATACATAAACACCACAATTTTTTCTAGAATGTTCTAATACAGCATTTCTTCTAATAATATCTTTACCTAAAGTTTCATTAGAAGCAGAAATATTAAAGATGATATTAGCCCCATTAACACTTAGTAGGTTGCCAGGGGTTATAGTTGCCCACATATCTTCACAGATTTCAATGCCAAATTTAATATCATCATAGACAAAAATTAAATTTCCAAAAGGTACTTCTTGATCTAATAGTTTTATAGATTTGATATGTTCAACAACATCAAATCCGCTTTTAAACCAACGTTTTTCATAATATTCTTTTGTATTAGGTAAATAAAACTTAGGAACAACTCCTAATATTTTATTTCCTTGTATGACTACAGCACAGTTAAGCACCATCTCTTCAACAATAATTGGCGCACCTAATATTGATACTCCTTTAAAAGTGTTGTTTTTCAAAAACACCTTAATTGCTTCTAATGTATCATCAAAAATACTCTTCTGAAAGAATAAATCACCACAAGAGTACCCTGTTACACCCAGTTCAGGAAAAAGCGCGATAACACTTCTATTACCTTTTAATGAGCGTAACATTTCTTTAATATTAAATTTAGGATTACCCACTTCAAGTTTTGGAGTAATTAATGAAATCTTCAAGAAACCATTTTTCATATTCTACCTCAGTATAAGTCATGTAGCATGATGTACTCAAAAACCTTATTAGTAACATAATTTGAATCTAATGTTTCTCTAAAAATAGTTGATGATACATTCATGTTAAATTTTGGTGTTACATAGAAATTATCAATATATCTACTTAATATTTTATCATTTTTTATGTATTTTGATACATCTATTTTGTTTCGATTTATTACTATAAATTTAAACTCTGTTAATAAGCTTTTTGCAAACTTCCAATTATGAATGTTTCTGAGATTATCAGCTCCAATTACGAAGGCTACTTCATCATTGAATAATTCCTGGATTCTTAGTAAACTTTTATACGTACCTAAGAAGTCAGTATCATTAAGCTCTTGCTCAGATACAATAGCATCTTCCATATCTTCAACCATTAGGTTCAACATATTAAGACGATGAAAGTTAGAAATCAATGAAGATTTTGTATAGGAATTTGAAACAGGAAGATAAATAAATGTTTCAAATTTTAGCGATTTCTTTATATGATAAAAGATTTCCCTATGAGCTATAGTAGGGGGATTAAACGCACCACCAAAGACAATAACCATACAATCACTCCTTCTATTTCTATTTTAACATAAAAAAAAATAATTAAAAGCGAATATCGTATTTGCAAAGATTTAAGATATGATATAATAGTTTTGATGATAAAATGACAAATTATACAAAATATATACTTGATTTCGCTAAGGAAATCTTAAGCATTCCCTCTCCTAGTGGATATACTAAAGAAGTAATTAACCACATTCAATTAAAGACAAATGAGTTAGGTTACAGTAATTATAAGACTAAAAAAGAAAATTTAATTATTGAAATACCTGGTACAACTGATAAAGTACTTGGTTTAAGTGGGCATCTTCTTTACCTGAATTAGATGAACTAATCGCTGTTGATATGGGTTGCATTGGTGAAGATTTATCATGTAATGAAAGACAAGTTTCAATTTGTTGTAAAGATTCTAGTGGCCCATATGATTATGATATAACCACTGAACTAGTGAATATATCCAAAACTAATAAAATCGATTATGCGACTGACATCTACCCATTCTATGGTTCAGATGTATCAGCTGCATACCGAGGTGGACAAGATTTAAAAGGTGCTTTAATAGGTCCAGGAGTACATGCTTCTCATGGAATGGAAAGAACTCATAGTTTAGCACTTGATAACACATTAAAATTACTTATTAACTATATAAAATAAACAAGGAGGAAAAAATGAAAAAGTTATATAACGTATTAGGTCAATTATTTGGTTTTTTAACAATCTTATTGTATGCATTTTTCTTTTTAGATGCAATTGTAGAATTCGGAATAGACTCAGGTATCATGGGAATTTTAGCTACAATTAAGCTCTATGCTATTTTAGTAGTCTGTGGACTTGCTGGTCTTGAATTTACTGCTGGTAAGAAATTACTTGCTTTAGTATATTTCTTGATTTTAGCTTTTGTAATAATCTTCAGTTTCTTTCCAGTTGTAGCAGATCAAATTACAGGTTTAATTGGATAAAAAATTAAGGCTAACGCGGAGTTAGCCTTTTTTTTTGGAAATTATATTTTAAATATGTTTATTTAATAAATTCATCAAAACTTGCAGGCAAGTCTATTTCAAAATGAATATCTTCTTCTGTAATTGGATGTGAGAAAATTATCTTATAACAGAAAAGTAGTAATTCTTTATCAGGTTTACTTGATCCATATAATGAATCACCGATAACATGATTATAGAAGTATGATAAATGCACTCTAATTTGATGTGCTCTTTTATTTTTAACCCAGATATCAACTAAAGAGTAATCTTTAAATTCTTTAATCACACTATAATTAGTTAAACATTCATTCCCAGTTTGAGAAATCTCTCTTTTGATTGAACCTTCAACTCTAGATATAGGTAAGGGAATAGTGCTTTCTTTTAAACCTAATTTGCCTTCTACTAACGCTTTAAAGTAATAAGTCATAGTATCATCTAAATTGCTGAATAGATATTTAATAAAACGGTGTTTTGCTATTACTATAAGCCCTGAAGCTTCTTTATCTAGCTTAGTTACAAAATGAATCTTAGCTCTAATATCTTTTTGTTCATAATAATGATTAACTATATTAGCTAGTGTTCCCGATGGATGAGCTTTGGATATCATCATTTGCATATTGCTTGGTTTGTTAACAATTAATACATAAGGATCTTCAAATACTATATTAAGTTCTTTGTCCTCTGGCTTAACTCTTTCATCACGTTTTTCATCTTTTACAAAAAAATGTATTTTATCGCTTTTTTTGACTGTATCTTTTCTACTTTTTAATGAATTATTTACATAAATTTTTGGTTTGTTATCTTCTAAGTCCAAAATTTTAGTAGGTACATTATTTTCTTGCATAAAACGCAAGATTGTTTCTGGTTTCTTGACTCTATATATCATTTCCATAGTATCACATCCTTGTCTAGAGGATTATAACATAAAAGGAGACTAATTACAAAATTTTTCTCCTTATATTTTATATTAAATTTCCTAGTTTAATTACCAAAATTACCTATTTCTTTGATTCGAAATCTTTGTATTTATTATACAATTTATTAATCTTCACTTTGTCAAATGGAAAAGCTCTTGATTCAATCCGCTTTTTTAAATCTTCCATCTCCAATAACAAAATCTTTTTTATATCCTCAGAGTAGTTCATTATCTCTTGATTTCGGTTATATTCATTCAAATCTAATAGATTATAATTAAAATCTTCATCTACTTTAATATCTAAATCATAATCAATATATTTCAATGCTTCATCATCCTGTAAGATAGGGCTTGACAGATTGCAATAGAAACATAAACCAGTCTTCTTATAGATGCATATGACATTATACCAGTGATTTTTAAAAAAAACAGCTACAGAAGGCTCTCTTGTATACCAAAACCTACCATTTGATTCAATTACTTTAGTACGTTTGTTAGCGACAATGATATATTCATCATTCTCTTCTAAGAAGGTTTCACTTTTCCAAACTCTATGTAGTGTTTGATCATGTTTATAACTATGTAAAGTAATTAATTCACCTAGCATATAAATCACCCCCTATTATTTTAATAACCAATCAGATCCTTTTAAAGTTTCTGGTTCCTCGGTAAATAAATCTGGATAGTCTTGTTGACGCAATACTTCAAATATCATAACTGCGACACAATTAGCTAAATTTAAACTTCTAATTGAATCGTTAGTAGGTAACCTAACACAATCATCTAAATGTTCTCTAAGAATCTCTTTAGGGATTCCAGTTGATTCTCTACCAAATATTAAATATATATTTTCATCAACTGAACTAAAATCAAATTGTTTAGGTGTTTTTTGACCATATCTAGTTAAAAACACAAAACGACCTGAATTCTTACTTAAAAATTCTTTATAGTCATTATAAACATAATAATTAACATGTTCCAGATAGTTAACAGCTGTTCTTCTAATATATTTAATATCTAATTTGAATCCTAATGGCTTAATTAAATGTAATATTACATTAGTTCCAGCACATGTTCTCATTATATTGCCTGTGTTTTGAGGTATTTCAGGTTGATATAATACAACATTCAAAGGCATAAGTTATTTCCTTCTTCGCTTTTTGTGAATTTTCTTCTTCTCTTCTTCAACTGCTAATTTATATTTTTTCTTATAACCTGGTTTTACTTTTTTAGGTTTGTTAATTCTGGCTTTTGCAGCATAATCAAGTTCGTTTTCTTTCCACTCTCTTTTAGCTCTAGCACTTCTCATGATTGCGTCTTTTAGAACACCATTAGAAATATCTTTATAAACACTCTTAATTCCTTTGCTTTCAAGTTTATCTAGATACTTATTATCATCGAATTCATACATTGAAATAGCTATACCATCAAAATCTACTCGACCTGTACGGCCTGTCCTATGAATATAGAACTCGATGTTTCTAGGTAATTCATAGTTTATAATATGACTTACTCCCAAAACATCTATACCTCTACTAAAGATATCTGTAGCTACAATATATTGAAATTCCAACTTATTAATTCTCTTCATAAGTTGTTTTCTTTTTCGGTAATCCAATCCACCATGAATCAAAGTTACGTTTTGTTTCTTTTCTTTCATCCATTCATATACTAATTCACTTGATTCTTTTGTGTTACAAAATATAATTGCTAAATATGGGTTAAGTGCACCAATTAATTTAGTTAAAGTGTTAAAACGATTCTGTTCTCTAGTTTTAATAAAGAAGTGATTAATATTTAAACTAGATATATCCTTTGGATGAACATTGATAATTTCAGGATTCCTTAAATATTTCTTTAAGAATGGTTTTAATGCTTGAGGTATTGTCGCAGAGAAAACTGTCTTAATTGCTTTGTTATCTATAGTACTAAGTATAGAACTAACTTCATCAAGAAAGTTGCTGTCTAAAGTCATATCAGCTTCATCAATGACGAAATGCTTTGCAGTATATATCTTTAAAACATTTTCTTTGATAGCTAAATCATTTACTCTGCCAGGAGTACCAATAGCAATATGAGGCATTCCTTTACTTAGTTTTTTTATTACATTTTGTTTATCACTACCACCAATATATAAATCAACATTTATTTTCTCTTCAGAATAATTTGCCATTTCTGTAGCGAATTGATGAATTTGTTTAGCTAATTCTCTTGTGGGTGCTAATATTAGAGCTTGAATCTCATTTTTGCTAATATCGATACTTTCAAATATTGGCACTAAAAAAGCATGGGTTTTACCTGAACCCGTGTTTGCTTCAACTATTAAATCTCTTTTGTTTTCAATTAGAGGTATTACTTGTTTTTGAACATCTGTAAGTTCTTTAAAACCAATACCTTTTAATGCTTTATTAATAAATTCTTTTTTAAATGTTTTCATAACTATTCCTTTGTAAAAATCTAATACATATTATATAATATATATGAGTAAAAGTAAATCAAAAGGAGTATTTAAGATGAAAGTAATCAGTATCACCCCTAGGGGCTACTGCAAAGGGGTTATAAAAGCTATTAGCGCTGTAAAAAATGCTATAAAGAATCCTGAAATTAAAAAACCCATCTATGTACTAGGTTATATCGTTCACAATAAGTTTGTAGTTAATGATTTAAAAGATTCAGGTGTTATAACCCTAGATGATACGAAAACATCTAGAATTGATTTAATTGATGAAATTCTTGATGGTACAGTTGTTCTAAGTGCTCATGGGACTGATCCTTCTGTAAAAGAAAAACTTAAGGAAAAGAACATCCCCTATATTGATGCTACTTGTGAAGATGTAGAGAAAACATTTGATTTAATTAAAAACTACGATAAACTAGGGTATTTCATTATCTATATTGGTAAACATAACCATCCAGAAGCCAATGCAGCTGTTAGCTTATCTAAAAATATTGTTTTAGTAGAAACAATTGATGATATACCTAACAATATTAAAGATCCAGTTTTTGTTACTAATCAGACAACTTTCTCTTTCATAGAGATTGAACACATTATTGATGAAATTATTAGTATTTATCCAAACACTTTGATATCAGAAGAAATTTGTAGTGCAACTAGTCAAAGACAATCTGCCATAATTAAATATAACAAAAAAGTAGATTTATGTTATATTGTTGGTGACCCTCGGAGTAATAACTCTAAAAATCTAGCTATTATTAGTAGAAATATAACAAATACTAAAACATTTTTGATTGAATCTGTTTCAGATATTGATATTAATGACTTAATTGATATTTCAACAGTATCTGTCTCTAGTGGGGCTTCTACTCCTACATATTTAACAAATGAAGTGATTGAGTTTTTGAAAAATTACAATTAAGAGAATTTATTACTTTATTTTTTCCTTGTAATGGTTTATAATATATTGAGATTAATAAATGGAGTGATATTTATGTCAAACAATAAAGTTAAAAAAACAGCGAAACCAACTAATGAACATGAACCTAAAGCCTTTAACCCTACAAAAAGCAAACTTGGTAAGGTTATAATTGTAGTTTTAGCTGCAGGTATGTTTATCGGTATGTTAGTAGCTGCGATATATGGAATGATTTCTGTATTATCAAGTTAGAAAGAAAAGATGCAAAAATGCATCTTTTTTTTTATTCTGATATAAGTAATTCTTTAGCGCTCTCAATACTAGATTTAGTTATCCCGCCAGCACTAATCATTTTAGCAATTTCTTCAACTTTTTGTTCATAATCAAGGTAGCTAACTGTAGTCTTGGTTTTGTCACCAACAATAAATTTGCGAACTGCAATATGATGGGTTCCAGTTGCAACAACTTGGGGAATGTGAGTAATTGATATTACTTGAGATATTTTTGATATTTCTCTAATCTTATTAGCAATTTGCTTAGCAATATATCCTGAGATACCTGTATCAATTTCATCAAATATAATGGTTGAAATTTTATTGCTTCTGACAAAAATTGATTTAAACGCTAACATAACTCTAGACATTTCACCGCCAGATGCAGTCTTCGACAATTGTTTGAGCGGTTCTCCTAAGTTTGTTGAAATATAAAAATCAATTGAATCTATACCATCTTGTTTAAATGCTGTATTATCATATTCATCTATAGGGTTTGCATTATCAAACCTAATTTCAAAATCTGCATTCAATATAACCAAATCATGAAGGTTCTCTTTAATTTCCTTTGTGATTTTTTTTGCGATTTCTTTTCTGAAAGATCTTAGTTCAAAAGCTGCTTCTTTTAACAAGTTGAACTTATCCATAAGCTCTTGATGAATCTCTTCAATATATTCATCATAGTTATCAACTTTTTCAACTTCTTGTTGTAAGAATTTTTGGTATTCTAATAACTCGTTAACTGATTTAGAGTATTTTCTTTTAAAACGATCAATTTCATCAAGTCTAGTTATTAAACCATCATAATCCGTTTGGTCATAATCAAGATTTTGAAGTTGACTATTTAAACTTTGTTTAATATCATCAAACTCATAATATACATCATTTAATCGCTTGCTAATATCCTTAAATTCAGATGATGTATCTGAGATAGATTCAATATCAGATTTTAAATCAAAAATATTATCTAATAACCTATCATTTTCTACTACACTATTAAATTTTTCTAATATGCTATTTATTTTGTCTAAGTTTTCTAGTAGGTTGACTTGTTCTTGCAGAGATTCATCTTCATTACTAACAAGATTTAGCTTTGAAATCTCTTCTAATTGGAAATTATATAAATCTAGTTGTTTCAGAGTATTCTCTTTTTCCTTTAATGCATTGTTATATCTATTTAGAATTACTTTATAATCATCAAGCTTAAGTAAGTAATCATTTACATAGTTGTTAATCTTGTCTTTTCTAAAATTATCAATTAAAACAAGATAATTATCTGGATTAATCAATCTATTAGTATCAAACTGAGAATGAATATCAGCTAAATGTATAGCTAATTCCTTCAAGACCTTAAGTGATGATACTTGATTGTTTATTCTAACAATATTTTTATTTTCTTGATTAATGGTTCTTTGAATTTCTACTTCATTATCAAAATCAATATTATTAATTTTTAGTATTCTTTTGAGATTAGGGTTGTCTAAAGAAAAAACGCCAATAACAGTAGCTTTATTAGCATTTGAAGCGATCATATCTTTAGAAGCTCTATCACCCAACAATAAAGAAATAGCATCAACAATGATGCTTTTTCCTGCGCCTGTTTCTCCAGTTAGAACAGTCATTCCTTCATAGAAATCAAGCGATAAATCTTCAATTATTGCATAATTCTTAACTTGTAATTTCTTTAACAAATTATTAACTCCTATTTTTGGATTCTTTCAATAACAGATAAAGTATCTAAAGAATATTTCTTATATAGTTCTTGAACTGTACCTTGTTCAATGAATTCATCAGGTAATCCTAGTATATGAAAGTTTTTGACAGTATATTCTTTATCAATGGCATATTCTAATAAACTAGAACCAAGACCACTTATTTTAACAACATCTTCTAAAACAAAGGTTGGTAACCCAGATGCGAATATCTTATCAACGGTTACTGTATCAAATGGCTTAATAAACCTGGCATTGTATAAATTAATAGGTAGTTTATGCTTAGA
>JAGLYJ010000022.1 GCA_023132365.1 Mycoplasmatota bacterium | reverse complement strand
TTTTACCTGCATCTTTAGTAGCTTGCCTTTGAGCATCATTAAAGTATGCTGGAACTGTAATAACAGCTTCAGTTACTTTGCCACCTAAATATGCTTCTGCAGATTCCTTTAAATTTCTTAAAACCATAGCACTTATTTCTTGTGGTGTATATGATTTGTTATTTACCTTAATTTTTTCACTTGTACCCATTTTTCTCTTAATTGAGTAAACAGTATTAGGATTAGTAATCACTTGTCTTTTAGCGACTTCTCCTACTTGAATTTCACTATCTTTAAATGCTACTACTGATGGAGTTGTTCTATTACCATCTAAGTTAGGAATTACTTTCGATTCCTTACCTTCCATAACTGCTACACATGAGTTTGTTGTTCCTAAGTCAATACCAATAATTTTCATAATAATTTATCCCTTTCCTAATCTTGATTATTTTCTTCTGAATTTTCTTCAGTTTCTTTAATGTTTTCTTCTGGTTTTATATTAATTATGACCGCACTCGGTCTTAATATTCTATCTTTAAACATATATCCTTTTTTTACAACTCTTAAAACTGTATGTTCTGCTTTCTCTGGATCATATTCTTTGTCCATAGCGGCTTGCTTAGTTGGATCAAATTCGTCACCAGCTTTAGTTTCAATAATTGTTACGCCTTCTTCCTTCATTGCATTTAGAATCATATCATCAATCATTTTAAATCCATAAAGGAAATTCTTTAGATTCGGATCATTTGTTTCCATATTTAATGCTTGATTAAAGATTTCTAGTGAGTCAATTAATTTACTAGCTAATGAATAACCTGCATATTTTCTTTCTCTGCTTAAATCTTCATTCATTCTTTTCTTGTAATTTTCCATATCTGCTAGATTACGGAAATATTTTTCTTTGAACTCTTCTAACTTTTCTTCAATTTCTATAAGTTTGTCTTCTGGTTTTTCTTTCTTCTTCTTTTTTGTTTTCTCTTTTGTAACTTTAGTTTCTAATTCTTTTTCTTCATTTACCGCTTCTTCTGAAGCATGTAATTCCTTTTCCTTGTCTTCACCCATTTTTGTTTACTCCTCTTCGTAAAGTTTTGCAATATGTTTTGCAATGTATTTTAGTAATGGAATTACTTTTCGATAATCCATTCTAGTTGGTCCCACTAATGAAATTGTTCCTTTTTCACCTTCTAATGTGTCATAGCTAGATGAAATTACTGTACAATCATTCATAGAAGTAATTTTATTTTCACTACCAATTTTAACCGAAATACCTTCACTGTCTTGATCAACAATTTTAAATATTTCATTATTATCGATGGTAGTAATAAATTCTCTTAATTTTTTGATATCATTAAACTCAGGTTGGTACAGCATATTGCTAGATCCCGTTAAATAATACCTTGATTGCGCAAATTTTGAAAACGCCTGTATAAATGAATCAACAATTGTTTCACGATACTTAAGTAACTCTTTAATATGACTATGTTGTATTTCATAGTGCAATTTCTCTGATACTTTGGAAATTGGTGTATCAATTAGCATTTCGTTAAGCAAATCAATTACTTTCATTAATTCTTGAGTATCCATTTCTTCTGATACTGCGATTCTCTTAGATTCAACGTATCCAAAGTTAGTAATAACTAATATTAATGCTTGATGAATAGTAATTGGAACAAACTGAATCTTTTTAATTTTAGAATTATAGGCATTTGGTCCTAATGAAATAGCTGTACAATTCGTTGCTTCAGATAACAAATTCACTGCTTCCTTTATAATGTCATCCCTTGCAATATCTTTATCGAAGATTTGATCAAATTCAAAAAAGCCATTTGTTTCATCATCTAAATTTCTTACAATATTTTCTATATAATAACGATATCCTTTTTCAGAGGGTATCCTACCAGACGATGTATGAGTTTTTTCAATATATCCTAATTCCTCTAGGACGCTCATCTCATTTCTAATAGTTGCAGATGAAATATTAAGATTTTCAGCCAATGTTTTTGAACCTATAGGTTCAGCACTTTTGACATACTCATCAACAATTAACTTAAGAATATTTTCTTGTCGGTTTGTCAATTGATTCACCCCATTTAGCACTCTTGTTTTCTGATTGCTAAAATCATTATACAAGACAATATTAGCAATGTCAAGAAAAGAGTGCTAATTTCATAAAAAACTCACAAAAAAAGCACTGACATGGTCAGCGCTTTATAATTTATAATTATAAGTATGGATTGTTTTGCTTAATTTCCCTCATAGTCCCAGAATCACCGTGTCCTGGATATACAATTATTTCATTGCTTATAGTTGTTTTTAACAATGATAAAGACTTATATATTTCTTTCTTATTTCCTGAATATAAATCGGTTCTACCAATACTGTCAAAAAATAATGTATCACCACTAAATAGCTTTCTATTATACTTAATACATATTGAACCCTTAGTGTGACCAGGAGTTGAATAAATTCTAAATGATTCATCAAGTATATTTATAGTTTGCTTATCTGATAAGTATTTTACTTCTTGTTTAATTGGCTTAAAGGTCATACCATAAGCTCTAGCATAATTCAATCTGTCATCAAGCAATAGTCTTTTATCATCTTCACTCATATAAACAGTAAACTGATGAGTTTTTTCTAAGAGATTCAAATCTTTAATATGATCAAAATGTCCGTGAGTAAGTATCACATAGTTTATACTTAAACCCTTTTCTTCACAAAAAACATTAATACTAGCACCATTGAATCCTGGGTCAATTACAATACAGTTACTATTCTTATATAGTATGTATGAGTTAACTTGTGCAAGATTTTGGTCTATTTTTTTTAGTTTCATCATCTTATTAAGTAACAGCACCCATATATACCAGCATCATTTCCAAGAGTTGCCAAAGCAAAATTTGTATGTGTTATAAATGGTCTAACCTTATCATAATAGTATTTTTCAATTTTCTCAATTATGTAGTTACCAGCATAAGAAACCCCACCGCCAATAACTATTATCTCAGGATTAATAGAAAAGAAAATGCTTCCCATCGCTGTTGCAAGATATCTCATTGCTTCATCAATAGATTTTTCAGCAATAAAATCACCTTCTTTAGCATAATCAAATACCTTCTTAGCACTAAAATTTGAGAATCTTCTTAAAGGACTTTGATTCTTATATTTCTTCAAGTTAACTTTAGCAATATTTACAATTCCAGTTGCTGAAGCTACTGTTTCTAAACATCCCTTTTTGCCACATTTACATTGAAAATAATGTTTATAATCAACTTGAATATGGCCTAGTTCTCCAGCTACTCCTTGAACACCTTCAACCAATTTACCGTCTACAATGATTCCGCCACCTACACCCGTTCCAAGTGTAAATAATACAACATTATCATATCCCTTTGCTATTCCTTTATACATTTCACCTGCAGCTGCTGCATTGGCGTCATTAGCCACTTTAATAATTACATCAGGCTCATTTATAATATCACTAAACTCTTTAGCTATATCTTTCTCTGCCCAACCTAAATTGACGCAGTGCAAAACCATATTATTAGCAACTGGACCTGGAACACCAAATCCAATTCCCTTTATTTCAGAGAACTTCATTTTCTCCGTAATTGAATTTGCTATATCAGATAAAATACTTTCGCCATTATTATTAGCATTAGTTCTAGTACTCCATCGTTCTAGGAGTTCTCCTTCTAAATCAAATTTACCAAATTTTATATTTGTACCACCAACATCTACTCCTACAATATATTCTCTCATATTGTCACCTCATTTATATTTTACTCTTTTTTTATATATATTTAAATACTTACAGAAAAAAAGCATCCAAATCTGGATGCATTATATACAAAACTATTTTTTTTCTTTGTGAGCAGTAGTTTTTCGGCATGTTGGACAATACTTTTTAACTTCCATTCTATTTGGCTGTGTAGTTTTATTTTTTGTATATTGATAATTTTCTGATTTACATACAGTACATCTTAAAGTAAATTGTGTTCTCATCTTTAAACCTCCATTCAATCATAATATATTTTATATTTTATTAGGCAAAAAATCAAGTGTTTTTTATCCTCAATTAAATAATTATATACCAAAATGACATAAACTTATAAAAACACCCATATTTCAGGGCGTTTTAATTATATTTTTCTAACTTTTAAAATTCCAGTTATTTCTTCTAAAGATGAAATAATATTATTATTAACCTTATCTTTAAAATCATATGCGTATACTGAGTATCCATTTCTTGATTTAGATACCGAAGTTTCAATTGAATTATCGGCTGATTTTAAGACTTCTTCAATGCTGTGAGTAAGAGTGTTGTTTTCTTTTCCAAGGATAATAACTCTTTCTTTTCCACTAATACTACCTAATACAACATTTGGGAAATTAACTGAATTAACTATATCTCCATTTTCGACAAAACTCATAAGTTGTTTGACACCCATAATTGCACAGTTTTCTTCAGATTCCTTTGATGATGCACCTAAATGAGGAATTGGTATAACATTTTCTAGGTTAGCAACAAAATGATTTGGAAAATCAGTAACGTATTTAGATAATGTTCCTGATTCTAATGCTACTTTTAAAGCTTCATTTTTAACTAATTGGTCCCTACTAAAATTCAATATAACCGAACCTTTTTTTATTTGAGCAAAAACTTCATCATTTATGATGTGTTTAGTTGAATCAAGAAGTGGCAAATGCAGTGAAATAAAATCAGAAATTCCATATAATTTATTTATATCATTTTCAATTTCTATTCCAGGTTTTAGTGATTTTAATGAATTTTCTGAAATGTATGGATCATACCCATATACTTTCATTCCTAAATCAACACAAGCATTAGCTACTCTTCCACCAATTGCGCCTAAGCCTATCACGGAAATTGTCTTTCCTAAAATCTCAGTTCCAGCGAATGCTTTTTTAGCTTTTTCAATGCTTTTAAGAATGTTTTCATCATCACGGTTATTTTTCACCCAATTAATACCACCAACGATATCTCTAGATGCCAATAACATACCTGCAATAACAAGCTCCTTAACTCCATTAGCGTTAGCCCCAGGTGTATTAAAAACAACTACACCATTTTCAGCCATTTTTTCTAGTGGAATATTATTTACACCAGCACCAGCTCTAGCAACTGCTAATAAGTTATTGTTAATATCATATTCATGCATGTTAAAACTTCTTACTAAAACTAAATTACTCTTATCTGTGTCTTCTGTTAGCTTATAGTTACTAGTAAAAATATTTAATCCTTTTACTGAAATATTATTTAAACAATTATATAACATATTAATTCTCTCTTTCGAATTTAATCATGAAGTCTACTAAAGCTTTTACCCCTTCATAAGGCATTGCATTATAAATAGAAGCTCTCATTCCACCTACAGAACGATGACCTTTAAGGTTCACAAGTCCATTTTCTTTAGCTTCTGCAATGAATTTTTTGTTAAGTTCTTCTGAATTTGAAGCAAAAGTTACATTCATAAGTGATCTATCTTCTTTTCTTACTGTACCGCTAAACATCTTAGAACCATCTAACGTATCATAAAGTAGATTAGCCTTCTTAAGATTTTTTTGATATATAGCTTCAACTCCACCATTCTCTAATAAATGTTCAAATACTAATCCACACATATATATTCCATAAGTTGGTGGTGTGTTATACATTGATCCTTTACCTGCATGAATCTTATATTGTAACATTAGAGGAGTTCCTTCTAAATAATCATCAGTAATTAAATCTTCTCTAATGATTACGATGGTAGTTCCAGCTGGTCCAATATTCTTTTGAGCACCTGCAAAAATCAAAGCATAATCCTCAACATTCATAGGTTCTGACAATATATTTGATGACATATCTGAAACTAGTGGTTTTCCTAAAGTGTCAGGTAATTTACTAATTTTTGTTCCAAAAATAGTGTTGTTTTGAACGATATGAACATAATCAGCGTCTTTACTAATGTTTAAATTATCTAAACTTGGTATATACGCAAAATTCTTATCTTCACTAGATGCTAATACATTAACTTTACCATATCTCTTTGCTTCTGCTATAGCTTTTTTAGACCAAACTCCAGTGTGAACAAAATCTACAACTTTATTCTTAAATAAATTTAAAGGTACCATTGAAAATTGTGTTGTAGCACCTCCTTGTAAAAATAATACTTTGTAATTACTAGGTATGTTCATTAATTTTCTTAAATCAGCTTCTGCCTTATCGATAATATTTTGGAAATCTTGAGAACGATGACTCATTTCCATAACACTCATTCCAGCATTTTTATAGCATAATAATTCACTAGCTGCTTTTTCAAGAACTGCTTCAGGCAATACTGCTGGCCCAGCAGAGAAATTGTATACTCTTCTCATAACTCTCTCCTTTATTTTAAAATTCTTTTTCCTTCAATATAATAACGCTTTTCCTCAGCCTCTCCAAGGGAGAATGATTTTCTAGGTAAAACGCCAAATTCTCTAATATATGGTAATAACATATCACGTTTTAATGGCGGCATAGTTATCCCAATTGAATTTCTATTTTTTGATACTACATGTTTAATATTATGCAATCCATGAATGAAATCAATTCTAGAATCAGGATGATTTTTTAGATAGTTATCTAAGTAATCTTGAATCACTTTGATTGCAGTAAATGGATTAGATGGAACACTAATAGTTTCAGATAAATCACCATTAAATATTTGCAGTTCTTCAGTTCCGCTTAAAATAGATTTTAATCCAGAAACTAACGTTTCATCTGCGTTAAATATAACTCTGTGAATCGGTTCAAATGTTAGACCTTCATCGTAGAGTGAAATCATTTCTACAAGAGCGAATCTTGCAGGGTGATTTTTTGTTTCTTCCTCAGTCAAATTCTTTTTGAGATTGTCCCAGCATACTTTAGCAGATGCAAGTGAATGATTACCATCACCAACAATCAAACTAATATCATTTGATAAACTCTCAATTTTATCAATAATCGGTTGAGTATCAGTTACCTTGTAACCTTTGATACTTCCACCTTTCATATTTAATTCAAAATTATATAGCAACTCAAAGTTTTTCTTATCTTTATATAGTTCGTCAATAATTGATTTTTTAGCATCATCTACCAAAACTAATACATGAGGTAATTCAATAGAAGCATTTTCTCTAACTCTAACTCGAGGAGGGATTCTTTCAGGAACTGTTTTTTCAGTTGCTCTAATCTTACCATGTTTGTTAGGTTCATACTCATATTCTTCTAAATCAATTGCTATAACTAATCCTAAACGCCTTTTAACAAAAGGCGTTTTTCTATCCACTAAGACAAACCCTTCAAATTCACTAAATATATTATGAGTTAAATATGTTTGCATCATACGATTAACTCTATCAATATTATGTTTCATATCACGTTCTAAATATACTTCTGGAAGAATTAAGTGATATGTTGAAGGTACGTTGTCAACTATTGATTTTAGTTGATCCCAGTATTCTGGTTCAGATGTAAATTGATCACACGCTATAACTGCCCATTTTTTCATATCTATAGATTTAATTGGCAATAGTATTTTTGGTGTTACAATATATGACATTAAATAATCCCTTGATCTAACATTGCTTGATAGACTCTCATAAATCCAGCAATATTTGCTCCAACAACAAGATTTCTATGATCTGTATATTTTCTTGCTTCTGAATATGCTTTCCTAAAGATGTCTGACATAATTATTTCTAATTTTTGATCGACTTCAGCATAAGACCATGGATAGTGTTGAGCATTTTGACTCATTTCAAGTCCAGAAACTGCAACTCCACCTGCATTAGCTGCTTTACCAGGTGCAAATAAAATATCAGCGTGTTGTAAATATTTGGTTGCATCTATTGTGGTAGGCATGTTTGCACCTTCTGCTACTAAGATACATCCATTTTCTACTAATTTTTGAGCTCCCTCAAGAGGTAATTCATTCTGTGTTGCGCATGGTAATGCTATATCACAAGGAATACCCCACATATTTGTAGGATTTGAATTATAAATCGCAGATGGTCTAAACTCTAAATATTGTTGAGTAAATTCTGGTGCTAGTTCAGTTAGCATCTTAACAATATTTAAATCAAGTCCATTTTCATCATGAACATATCCATTAACATCACTCATAGCTATAACTTTTCCACCCAATTCCTGAGTTTTTAAAGCTGCATGCATACCAACTTTTCCGCTTCCTGAAATAATTACTGTTTTTCCTTCAAAATTATCATTACGATAAACTTTTAACATTTCAGAAACAAAATAGCATAAACCATAACCCGTTGCTTCTTTTCTAACTAAAGAGCCACCATAAGTTAAGCCTTTGCCTGTTAATACACCTGTATTTTCATTCTTAATTTTTCTGAATATACCATACATAAATCCTATTTCCCTAAATCCTACACCAATATCTCCTGCAGGCACATCAGTATCAGGACCAATATGACGGTACAATTCTAACATAAAGTTTTGACAGAACCTCATGATTTCATCATCACTTTTACCTTTTGGGTCAAAGTCAGAACCACCTTTTCCTCCACCAAGTGGAAGACCAGTAAGTGCATTTTTAAAAGTTTGTTCAAACCCTAAAAACTTTAAAATAGACTCATTTACCGATGGATGGAATCTTATTCCACCTTTAAAAGGACCAATAGCAGAGTTAAATTGAACTCTGTATCCACGATTAACATTAACAACCCCTTTATCATCTACCCATGTTACTCTAAATTTTACAATTCTTTCAGGTTCAATGATTCTTTCCATGATCGCATATTTCTCAATCTTTGGATCATTACAAACGATGAAATCCATCGCCTCAAAGAATTCCTCAACTGCTTGCAAATATTCCGGTTGAGAATTATTTCTCTGTTTTGTTGCTTCAAACAACTCATTTAAGTATTTACTATTAAACAATTTGTCGCCTCTCTAACTTATAATATTTAATCGATTGATAACAATCGCTTATCACATATTTTTGACATAAAAAAAGGACTAATAACTAAGATTTATGCTAGTTTTTATAGTTCCAAAAATTCCTTTTTTTTTCGATATATATTTTACATTTATGATTATACAATGAAAGCGCTTTTATTGCAAGAGAAATTTTGTGTTTTTTTTCTTTTTAAATAAAAAGCTAAAATTAGGTAATTGTTTGGTTTTAAACAAACAAAATAACAACAATAATTTTACTCCTAAAAACTATAAAAATCAATGTTTTTTTATATTTTTTTTTGGGGGCTAAATACTGCGATTCTTACAAATAAAAAAGCTAGGAAATCCTAGCTTAACTTTATTCAATAATATGTATCCAACCTTCTGGTGCTTCTATATCTCCATACTGTATTCCCGTTAATGTTTCAAATAATTTTTTTGTAACAGGTCCAACTTCGGTTTCACTATAAAATACGTGTTGCTTGTCTTCACAATCAATTCTACCAATAGGTGATATAACAGCAGCTGTTCCACAAGCTCCAGCTTCAGATAAAACATCTAGTTTATCAATAAATACATCTCCTCTAACAACTTCCATACCTAAGTAATTTTCAGCTAAATACATTAAGCTTTTATTGGTTATACTTGATAATATTGAAGGAGATTTTGGAGTTATGAACTTATTATCTTTTGTAATTCCAAAAAAGTTTGCTGCTCCAACTTCATCTATCCTTGTATGAGTTAATGGATCAAGATAAATACAATCTGCATATCCATTTTGTTTAGCTATATGATTGCTCCAGAGGCTTGCTGCGTAATTACCGCCTACTTTATAACTTCCTGTGCCATTAGGTGCAGCTCTATCATTATATGTAACCATAAACTTATTTGGTGCTAACCCACCTTTAAAATAACTACCCACAGGAGAACATAATACACTAAATATATATTCCTTAGCAGCCCTCACTCCTATGTTATCTCCAACACCTATAACAAAAGGACGTAAATACAAGGTTGCTCCTGTTCCATATGGTGGAACTAAATCCGCATTAGCTCTTACAACTTGTTCACATGCATCGATAAATTTCTCAACAGGCACTTTTGGCATAAGAACTCTTTCACATGACCTCTGTAATCTTAAAGCATTATCAAAGGGTCTGAACAATTGAATTTTTCCATCTTTTCTACGATAAGCTTTTAATCCTTCAAAAGCTTCTTGTCCATAATGTAAACTTGTTGAAAATGCTGAAATAGTTATAGATGTGCTTTTTTTAAGTACACCATCATCCCATAAACCATCCTTATAATAAGAGATATAGTTCGCATGAGTTTCTTGACACTCAAAACCTAGATTTTTGTAGTCTATATTATTCAAATTTTTCCTCCACTATATATTGTCATCACTACTATTATAATTTATGTAAGCGCTAACTTCAAGCATTATTTTAGTATTTTTTTATTCCATCATTTTTATTTATATTTTAATCGTTTTTTAATGTCAATTGTTTTATGATTTTCGTACTTAATTTTCTCTCCTTCCCAAGTTTTGATTACTACATAATCTTTTTCTTGAGAAATCAAATATTTAGGCGAAATTGGGGTTTTCCCCTTGCCTAAAGGTGCGTTAATTATATATGTTGGGATAGCTAACCCTGATGTGTATCCTCTTAAATTCTTCATAATCTCTAATCCATCTTCAACCGATGTATTAAAGTGTCTTGTTCCTCTTACTTTCTTAGCATGAAATATGTAGTATGGTCTAACCCTAATTTTTAGCAACTCTTGATTTAAACAACGCATAATGTATTTGTCATTATTGATGCCGTTTAATAACACTGCTTGATTTCCAAGCGGGATACCAATATTAGCTAACTTTTCACATGCTACTTTGCTCTCTTCTGTCACTTCCATAGGATGATTGAATTGAGTATTTATATATAGCGGATGATATTTTGATAACATTTCACATAATTCATCTGTTATTCGTTGAGGCATAGTTACCGGAGTTCTTGTTCCTATTCTAATAATTTCTACATGAGGAATGTTTTTAAGTTGTTTTAATATCCATTCTATACTTTGATTAGATAATGTAAATGGATCTCCTCCAGTAAGTAATACATCTCTAATCTCCTGATTTTCTCTAATATATTCCAAAGACTCTTCAATTATTGATTTTGATATTGCTTTATCAACTGAACCTATATTTCTTCTTCTCTGGCAGTGTCTACAATACATTGCACATTCATTTGTAATATTGATAATTAATCTATCTGGGTATCTTCTTGTAATTGCTCCAGAAGGATTTGTATATGCTTCTGCCATTGGGTCTAATGTTGAAGTCTTATCATCTAATTCGAATTTAGTTGGAACTGCTAATAACCTAATTGGATCATAGATATCGTCCTCATTAATCAGACTTAAATAGTATGGATTTATGGACCAACGATAAACTTCTGATACCTTAGCTATGTCAATAATATTTTGATCAGATAGTTTTATAAATTTCTTTAAATCTTTTACGTCTGATATTCGATTTTTCAATTGCCAATGCCAATTATCCCAATCTGACTCAGACGCATTTAAAATAGTTAGAATGCCTTCTTTCCTCCTGCTTATCTCGTCTTGTTTTTCTAACCCTTTTGGAATGAATTTCTTCGCCTCAAGATAATCTGTTATATGTGTTTTTAGAACTTTGGCACGTTCTAACGATATTTCTCTTTTAGTCTTCATATTCATTCCTCCTTCTAACTATATTATACCAAAACAAGTATGCATTATCAATTTGGTCATTAATCAAATTACTGATTCAAATAAAAATAATGAAATTTATACGTATAAGTAAACAGTTAGCAGACACAGAGTTTTTTTGTGTCTACTAACATCTTATAATTTCATTATATTCTTCTTATTTTATTTTACTTTTATATATCCATTTATCAAAAATTGACAGTATTTGAGGCAATATAAGCAGAACATAAAATAATGAAGTTACTGCTCCAATCGCAATTATGAGTCCTATTTGAGATATCGTTTTTATTGATGAAATTATACTTATTGTTAATCCAGCGATTGAGAATAACAGAGCTGAAGTTACAATTGAAGGAGCTGTATTTTTTATTGCACACTCTATACTTGTCTGTTTATCATGTTTTTCTCTTTCATACATATATCCTTTACCTAGCAGGATTGCATAATCAATTGTGACTCCTAATAGGATGGCTGATACAATAAGGCTTGCTAAAAAGACAACTTCACTATTTAGGAAATATAACAAAGCCATAGTGAATAATACTGAAGTTTCTATAACAATAGGCAGTATTAAAGGTAGCAGTAAATTTTTGAACGAGATAAGTATGATTATCATGATAGATACAAGGGCAATTACCATAACTAGTTTATAATCAAATTCTACAGTGTCTTTAATATTATACGCAACAGCTGTATCTCCTAAAATATAAAAGTCAATAGCATTACTGTTTTCAAGTAAAGCTTCAATTTCTTCATAATAGCCGAATGCTTCTTCTCCTTCAATATCTGAATCCAAATTGAACTGAATTAATGCATAATTTTCTGAATAGAGCCCATCGGTCACAATAGTAACTATAGCAGGATCGTTTATTAACCCTTTATAATATATACCTGCATTAATATTATCTACGTATTCTAGGTTTGTTAAATTTGCATATAATGCACTTTCCAAAACATCATCCTTATTAACTATAACAGTCATAGGGTTAGATTTACCAAACTCAGTTTCAATGTGGTTCAAATCATGACTATATGAAGTACCTGCGGTTCCAGCAAAACTAGATGAACCGTAAGTATAATTGTTTTGTGTTTGAAAATATATTGATCCCCCTAATATTATTAATAAAAATATTAAACTGAAATATCTAAATTTATATAGTTTTTTTGATAATGTACCTTTAAATATACTTTTACTTTTTTTGGTTGTTTTATTAAGGATTTTATGAAAATATTTAATTAATATAGGTAATAATATGATTGTTGTAATTAAACTAATTATAATTGCTTTTGCAAATACTACACCAATATCAAAGCCAATAGTAAAACGCATGAATACCAAAGCTAAGAAACTAGCTCCTGTTGTTAAAGCTGATGCTATTATAGGCTTGCTAGTCTTCTTCTTAGCGCTTTTTAAAGACTCATCTACTGCCTCACCATCAGCTCTAGCTTGATGGTAAGCTGAAAGCATAAAAATCACATAGTCAAGCGATATGGCAAGCTGAAGTGCTATTGCCATTGATTGAGTAATAAATGAAATACTTGGCAACAAAACATTGGTTCCCAAGTTAATGATTATAGAAATCCCTACAATGATACCGAATATTACGATATCAAAGAATGATTTGCTCATAAATAGTAAAACTACTAAAACTAAAGGTATACATATAAGAGTAATAATTAGCACTTCTGATTCTATTGTATTCTTAGTAAATATGGAACTAACTGCATTACCAGTGAAGTAATATTCATATCCACCATCATCTAGCAAAGCTTTTATTTCATCAATAGCAATCTCAGTATCTAAGTCAGCTGATTTAGTGTTAAATATTACATGCATCAGCATTTCTTCATCTGAAACAAATTTTACAAATTGATCTTCGAACTGAGTTTTTGCTTCTGCAGGCATATATGGAATTAGAGATAAAAATGCTTCTGGATAAGATAATCCCGAAAGTAAAAGGTTGTTCATTGCTGCATCTAAAATATTTTGTTGAACAACTGGCAAATTTTCTCTTATTAATCCATATGTCAATTCGTTAAAATAGTCATCAATAAACAATATACTATCCACTTCATCAATTAATAGAATATCTTCCTTCAATGCTAATGCTTTAGAAATACTAATTTCGTCAAACGAAAATGTTGCTTGACTGCTATCGCCAAATTCATTGGTATACACACTAATTCCTTGGGTAATCATTGAGTCTTTTGGTAAGTATTCCTCTAAATTATAATTCACACTAACTCTGCTAGCTAAAAACAAGGATGTAATCATTAGCAGTAAAAAAACAATTAGAGTTATCTTATTCTTCATATTATACATCTCCTTTTTCATTAGTAAACGTTTGTTTATTATACTACACCTCTATTTTAATTAGCATGTGTGATAGCTCTGTGTGAAAAATAAAAAAACCTTCAAAAAGAAGGTTTAGTCATTAAATACAAAGAGTGTGCCTGATTCTCCATTCATTATAATGCGGTCGTCATTGTTTATATTATTAATACGGTTTTTCAATCTAATAATTACTGGAATATTTCTTGTTCTTGCAAGAATTGCACCATGGGAACAATTACTTCCAAATCGCGTTATTATACCCTTTAATTTTTCTTTTGGTATCTGATAGATTAAAGAAGGAATAATATCATTACAAATGAGTATAAACGGGGTTGAAGGAAACGCATTTCTATTAGTGTCGCCTTCTTCAATAGACATGAGGCGTTCGAATACATCATCTATATCAGATACTTTTGATCTAAATATTTCAGATTTCATATTCAAAAAGTGTGTCTTCATATCTTCCTTCGTTCTAATTAACGCTGACAGCAAATCGTATCCTTGATTTAATAAGTCATGAATATACTTCTCTATTTCACTGTCAACTACTAACAACTCGTGAGATTTAAATATTTCAGCTGTATCTACAGAATCTAATATAGCCTTTTTGTAAAGTTCATGAATTTGATGCTTTGCTATTTCCTTAATTTTAGAGTACTTAATTTTTTCTTGCTCCAAATCAACTCGCTTATGGCGTCGATATTCATCAAATTTTCTCTCATATTTAAAAGCAATTCCAGTTCCTTTTTTCCCTGAAATACCAATCCCTCTAATTTCTAGCAAAATTGCCTCACCTCTTAAGTAATATTCTATCATAGATTTCAAATATTTTTCTTTTTTTTCTATAAAGATTTTAATATATAGTATAATAATTATAGGTGATAAGATGTATACACGAAATCAAGTTAAAAAAGTTAATGTTGGAACCTTAGAAATTGGGGGTAATAACAAAATTATTATCCAATCGATGACTAATACAAAAACAAAGAATATCAAAGCAACTGTTAATCAAATTCACGCTTTAGAAAAAGTAGGCTGTGAATTAGTTCGTGTTGCTATCTTAGACGTTGAAGATGCCCATGCAATCAAGGAAATTAAAGATAATATTAATATTCCAATAGTTGCTGATATTCATTTTGATTACAAACTCGCTTTATTGGCAATTAAAAATGGCGTTGATAAAATCAGAATTAATCCTGGTAATATTGGTAATGATGAAAATGTTAAAAAAGTTGTGGAAGCATGTAAAGAAGCTGAAATTCCTATAAGAATTGGAATAAATTCTGGTTCTTTGGAAAAACATATTTTGGATGAATATAACCATCCTAGCCCTGAAGCGATGGTCGCTTCTGCCAAATATCATGTAAAATTATTAGAAAAATTTAACTTCTATAATATTATTATCTCATTAAAATCATCAGATGTTAAAAATACTATTAAAGCTAATGAACTTGCAGCTAAAGCTTTTAAATACCCCTTGCATCTCGGTATTACAGAAGCGGGAACAATTTTCTCTGGAACTATCTCTTCATCAATTGGTTTAGGTATTTTACTTAATCAAGGCATAGGTTCAACTATTAGAGTTAGTTTAACAGATACACCTATGGAAGAAATAAAAGTTGCTAAGGAAATCCTAGCAAATCTAGGTTTATACAAGAAACCAAAATTAATCAGTTGCCCTACTTGTGGAAGAATCCAATACAATATGATCCCAATAGTTAAAGAAATTGAAGAATTTTTACATACTGTAAATAAAAATATTACAGTAGCAATTATGGGATGTGTAGTAAATGGACCAGGTGAAGCAAAGGAAGCAAACATCGCAGTAGCTGGAGGAAAAAGTGAAGCTCTATTATTTATTGATGGTATTAGGAAAGAGAAAATCCCTCAATCTGAAATTGTAGAGAAGCTTAAGAAACTTATTTTAGAATATTAAAAAAAGCGCTAATGAGTTAGTTTCCTTAAAACGGA
>JAGLYJ010000021.1 GCA_023132365.1 Mycoplasmatota bacterium | reverse complement strand
GATATTTTCATCATTATTCAAATTTAATCCGACCAGAATTGCATTTTCCATAAGTATTCTCCTCTATATATTATATAATATAAAGTATAAAACAGTATATAATATCAATTATTTCTTACTTTTTTTGCACAAAGACATATGTTATAATGTAATAACTATACCATTTATACGAGGTTTTATATGGGAAAAATCAAAGCAGGCACAATAAAGATAAAAAATAGTTTTTCTGGTTATATTCAGAAGGCTTTTTCTAATAAAAAGGAAACTTTTAAATTATTAGCGTTAATTATATTTACAATATTGTTTATATTACAAATTGCTATGATACTAATCAATAATAGTTTTTATAACAATGCATCTGATGATATATTGCAGTACTATACAATAATTGTTGATTTTATAAGCGGATTAAAAGACGGAACCATTTCTTGGTTTAATCTAAATAATTATTTTGGAGCTTCTTTTTTCTCAGATGTATATTATATTCCTATGGATATATTTACAGGAACTACATTTATATTAAGTTATATTATGCCAATTGAATTAGCATATAGTGTTACTGAATTAATTAAGATCTTTATGGGAGTTATGCTTTTTGCGTATTACTTACACTTGAAAGGCATGAAAAACCGCACTATTTTTTGGATGGGAATTATATATTTCATCAGTGGTGGTACCGTAAGTTTCATGGCATTCCCAGTTTTTTTATCCTTAACTGTGTATATGCCTCTTGCTTTAGTTATAATCCATTACTTCTTTGAAAAGAAAAGATGGATCGTACCATTATTCGCGGCCGCCAGTATATTTTATGATTTTTATTTAGGATATACTATTTTAGCTTTTGCATCTTTTGCATATCTTTTAGAAGCTTTTAAAAGACCGGGATTCAAATTTTTTAAATTTATTAAAGATTCTTTAATATTCGTTTCTCTATTATTGTTAGGGGTTGTAATGGCTACTATCATTGCCTATCCTTCAATAATCTATATTTTAGAAGAAACATATCGAGCTGAAGGAACATTTAATGCTTGGATTATCAATATTGGATCTTATGAATTAGAACTTTTCCAACCAAATATCTATATCAGATATATTGCCAAGTTATTTGTAGAACAGAAACCAGTTGGATTTTATGGTTTTGAAAACAGCTATGCTACAGAGCACTTTTCTCTTTACATTTCAGTAATTGGACTAGTGTATATGAATTATATTTTCTTTATGCGAGATAAAATAAGTAGAGTTTATAAAGTTGCGATTTTCGTTGCGATTATATTTATGGTTATCCCGTTGTTTTCATATGTATTTTCGGGCACTATGGATGCTCCGTATACTAGATGGATTAATATGTTGCCTATTTTTCAGGTGCTTATATTAGCTCATGTGTTTGATAAGTATGGTTTTGAAAAAGTAAAAATGAAGTTCATGAGCATAATTATAGGAGTGTTTTTAGTTCTTATTGGCGGATTGATGTATTATTATATTTCTCAACTTAAATTAGACGATTATTTAGCGTCTAGAGATGTGTTAACTGCTGATACAGTAGTTTTCGGGATTGCAGCACTGTTCTTAATATTATTTTTGATTTTTGGGTGGCTAAAAAAATGGACAGTGATCAAAGTTATCTTTTGGATAGAATTTATAATAGCTATTGGATACATATATTCAGGTCCGCTCATTATTCAGCATAAAATTGATACATTTGATAACGGGCATAATATTGATGAATTTTTAACAGAAACATTAGATAGTGAAGAGTTCTTCAGAGTTTATGTTGATATTGATAACTTAGGGGTTGAAGATACAAACTTCAACCGTATGACCAGTTTTGCAACAAATACGGGAATTTTTCACTCATGGACAGATTATGAAACCAATGCTATAAGCAAACTGTTATTTAATGCGACCGAGAATCAGTCAAAAAATGAAATGAATACTTTTGGTTATTATTTAAGTCACTTTTTAGGTTACAAGTATGTGTTGTGTAAAGGGGATAGCGACTATGGGTTATTCGAAGATTATTTTGAATTAATTTCTGAAAATAATGAGTATAAATTGTATGAGATAAAGAATGTTTCAGCGTTTAAAGTATATGAATCTTATCTAACATATGAAGATTTTACAAATTATAATTACAGAAACGAATTTATAGCAACAGAGAAATTACTCTTAATGGGGGTTTTGATTGACGTAGAAGAAGACCTAACTAGTATAGCTACTTTAGATTATTTTTCAGCCGAAGGGGTTGAAGATAAAGGTGTAATTAGCATTGACAGAACTATAGTTAGTATAGAAACGGTGATTACAAATGGAATAGGAGATTCAGAAGAAAGAGAGTTTTATAAATATACCAATGAAGATTTGGATATAACTTTTGTTTCAGGATCTATATATATAAAAGGAAATGGAACTAAGCTAGAAGATTATGGAGAAGTATTTCTTGAGTTTTCTGATGGTAGTAGAAATGCTTGCCAAGTTCAAACAGACCAGAGTCATCAAGTCAAATGTGATTTTTCCAACATACCTGTAGCGTTATATATCGAGGACACAGATGCGATGGACATAGCTCCGGTTATTAAAGTTCGACAAGAGGCTGCAATAAATAGAGCCGCATATTTAATTTATGATTTAAGCGATTTAGATTTTGAGGAAGATAAGAATATACTAAAATTTTCATTTAGTACATCTTTTCCTATTGAGAAAGCATTTGTAGTTGATGAATTTGGAGATAGTTACAGTGTCTTGGATGGTTTCTATACATTTCAAACTAAACCAGATAAGTTATATGTACTTAAAACAGCTAAAGCCTACGATTATAGCAATATATATGCTGTAGATATAAACTATTCAACTGATGAATTATCAGCAACTAATGATTTAATAACTAATGAATTTATAGATAATGAGTATTTATCTATAAAAAATGGTAAAATAAACTTAAGTTATACTAACGATAGCGAATCAATATATGACCAAGTAATAATGATTCCAATTTGTTATTCTGATGATTGGACTTTTACTAGCGAAATAGAATATGAGACCCTTAGTGTTAGCGGCGGATTCTTAGGAATTGTTATTCCAAATGGAACCGTTGATATAGATATTTCATTGAAATTTGTTCCTAAAGGGCTGAATATTGGCGCATTGGGAACATTAGGTGGCGTTCTAGTATATTTAGGTATCTTTGTGCCTTATATGATAAAAAAAAGAAAGAATAACGGAGATGGTGTAAAATGAAACAGGGAAGAATAATAGTACCGGCATATAATGAAGAGGAAAATGTTCCATTATTTTATAATGAAGTCATTAAATATATAAAACATGATAATTGCCAATTAGATATCTTATTTATTAATGATGGTTCAAAAGATAATACTCTTCAAGAAATAAAAAAAATAAGCGATAAGGATTCTGTAGTAAGTTATATATCATTATCAAGAAATTTTGGTAAAGAAGCAGCTATGCATGCGGGTCTTGTAAACTCTAAAGACAAAGATTTTGTAATCATAATTGACTGTGACCTTCAACAACCGCCAGAATTAATAACAGAAATGATTGAAGCTTATGAAGAAGGATTTAAAATTATTTATACAAAAGGCAAATCTAGAAAAGGGGAACCTAAACTTAGGACTTTCTTCGCAAATTGGTTCTATAGAATATATAATTTCTATACAGAAATGCCGCTTGAAAACGGAGCTAAAGATTTTCAATTATTAGATAAAATTGTTGTAAAAGCTTTTCTAGATATCAAAGATAATTATCGTTTTGTTAAAGGAATCTTTTCTTGGGTGGGTTATTCAAGAAAATGTATAGAATATGATTTTATACCAAGAAAACATGGAAAGAGTTCTTGGAGTTTTAAATCATTAATGAAGTATGCTTTTAACGGTATGAATCAGTTTTCTACTATCTTACTAGTTTTACCTGTAATAACTGCGTTTATTAGCTTGTTACTAGTTATCTTAGATATTGTTTTATTTACAACTAACACTTTCTCGCTTGGAGAAATGATTATTGGATTGCAAGCATCATTTACATTAATGGTATTAAGCATACTTAGTTATGTTGTTATTTATCTGTTATATCAAAATAGAAAACAATCGTTAAACAGACCAATATATTTAGTCGCAGAAACATCGGGGGATTTAGACATTGAGTAAGCTTTGGAATTTTATTAAAAAACATTTTCTAACTAAAAAGTTTTTAACTTTCGGGGTTATTGGTGTTATTAATACGGGGATACACTTAAGTGTATATTATTTGTTCTATAATGTGTTTTTTAATATTGAAAACGATCTAGGATTGGCCTTTTGGTCTAATACATTAGCTTTTATATCCGCTTCAACTTTTTCATATTTTGCTAATGCTATTTTTACTTTTAAGCCTAAAAGAAAGTCAACTGTACAATTTTCTATTGTAATGCTTGTTTTTCTATTGAGATGGATTATAAGTTCTTCATTAACATCGTTGTTTGATTCAATCAGTATTAATTGGTTAAACTTTGATTATGAAGCATCTTCAATGCTTTCTCTAGTAGCTCCGCTATTAGCATCGGGATTATTAATTCCAATTGCATATTTTGCACTTGATTGGGTATTTAGAAAGACAGATGAAAAAAAAGCAGAAGATACACTTTAATAATATATATAAATAATATAAAATAGAGATACGAAGAGGTGGCACATTATGGATAATTTTACTGTTTTAATTTTAGTTACGTACTTATACGCTTTATTCTTATTAACTTTGAGAATAAAAGTTTCATATAAATCAATTAAACTATTTAAGTTGATATTAATATTTTTAGCAGTTACTTCTTTGGTGTTTTTGATTGATTACTCCGGTAATTTAAGTTTAACGACTAGAATTATTGTTTTTGTGCCTGTACCATATATAGTTATTATGACCTACATCACGGAGTTAACAAATATATCTAAACGATTAGGTATTAACCGCTTTATAAAAAGGCCAATGAAGATTGACAATGATCTAGCTGAACAACTGATGAGTTCAGTAGATTTTCTATCTAAGAGAAAAATCGGAGCATTGATAACTGTTGAAAGAAATATTAATCTTACTCCATTTATCAACAAGGCTCTAATGATAAATGCGGATATATCTAAAGAATTATTAACCTCAATATTTATACCATCAACGCCACTTCATGATGGAGCGGTTATTATTAGAGGAAACAAAATTTTATGTGCAAAAACTTATTATCCATCAACTGAAAGAACTGATTTACCTATGACTTATGGAACTAGACACAGAGCAGCTATTGGAATTAGCGAACAGAGCGATGCTTTAACAATTGTTGTCTCAGAAGAAACAGGTAATGTTAGTGTTACAATTAATCGACAAATGGAATATAACGTTAGTAGAGAAACATTAAATTTGTATTTCGAGAAATTTCTTCAGATTAATTAAAGCGCTAATAGCGCTTTTAATTTTTATAGGCTAAGAAGTTAGTAATTTAGATATTTTTGAGAACAGGAGGTAATATCTTGAATAAATATGATTGTATTGTATATGGAAATAACACATATGCATTAATTGTGGCTGTTTATCTTTCGAGGAAAATGAGAAAAGTATTAGTGATTCAAGACTCGTCAAAAATCGTTGATGATTTTGAAGTTGTAAATATTACCGATCCTAGTAATAATAAATATCATTTTGAGTATAATTCTAAAGGTATTATCAGCGGATTAAATAAGCAGGGATTGACTTATGAATATTTTGATGATTTAGGTCTTCTAGATGAAATTAAAACATTTAAACTTCATGAAGATGGAACTGTTAGTAGAGATAATCTTATTAGAAAAAGAATTCATAATTTTGAACAATTTAAAGTATATTTGGTAAGGCATTATCCTAAATCTAGAAATCAAATTCATAAATTTTTCGTGGAATTAGAACGACATTACAATAATTACACCGAACAATCTATAAATATGTTAAAGAATACTTCATATACATTGACCTCTCTAATGATTGAGTGGGGAGATTTTACGTTAAAAGCTTTATTAGAGAAGTATTTTGATGACGAAAACCTAAGAAGAGAATTTGTTTTAAATCCATATATAAATGGATTGAAACAAGAGAATATTAACTCATATAGTTTTTTCAGTAGTTATGTTACCGGTTTAAAAGAAGGATTTTATTACTTAGAAAACTCCGAACAAAATTTAAGAGATATATTGATCCAAAAATTAAAATTAATTAATCCTAAAAGCGTAATAAATACTAGAATAAAAGACATAACGTTAGATGAAAATGGCAAAATTAAGTCAATGATAGATAAGGATAATAACGAATATTTTAGCAAGTATTTTTTCGTCGAAAAAAATCCTTTTAAATTTTATCCAAAATATTTTAATAACATGGAAGAAGATTTAAATGTAATAAAATCTTTCTATCCTAATTTTGACAAAAAACAATATGTTAAAACAATGTATTTAGCCCTAAATCAAAACCCAAAAAAAGTAGATATCGATAAACAAGAGTACTATTTTGATACAAATGAAGATTCTTCATTGAAACTGATAAAACTATTTAATTATTCTATGTATAGGAGCAATAATAAGAACGAAGGATTATTGTGCGTTGATTTTGTATATGATCAAAGCAGAAATTATAATCAAGATGAAATATTAAGGAGATTGTATGCAACATTTCCTAAATTAAAGAAGAATATTGTTGGCATTAAAGAAGGTAAAGCAAAACAATATATTCCGATGCTTAGCAATGAGGATAAACGAAAATATTTATCGATTAATAAACTAATTGATATCGAAGAGTTTGACCATATTCAGGTATTTGATAATCTGTATTTGGGTTATAAATATTTAAGACCTGAAGCTGGATTGTTTGGAATTTTCAATCAAGCAATCATTTTTGGAGATAAGATTGAAGATAGACTTTACTTTGGCGAAGATGACAGAGAGCATTATTTAAATAACGAAGAAATTATGATGATTATCAGACATAATTTTAATTATAAGGTATTTGAAAACAGGGAAGTACATGTTAATTTTCATATAGGAAAGAACACATATTTTGTAAGAACGAAAGGCAAGAATATTGTTATACATCAAGGTAAATATTCTAGTGCAGATTTATCTATTTATACTACCAACAATTTATTATCTAGCTTGTTACTGAAAAAAATAACGTTTAATGAAGCGCTAGAATCAGGATCTTTGAAGTTCAGGGGAGGAACTGATTTGCTATTTCAGACAGTAGAAGCCTTTAATTTAGATGATTTTCAAAAATATAATCCATTAGACTTCAAAAAATCTAAATATACAAATCTTGGGTCAAAATTCTTATTCATTTACTTTGGGTTATATTTTGTTACGTGTCTTTTATCAAATTATGTGGATGGAATATTTATATATCCTGTTGCTTTATTTCTAGGGTTACTAACTTTATTCTTTAAGTATAGGTCTTATGAAGAATTTCATTGGTTCGACATATTTCTTAATTTGATATTTTTTACAGGATTAATCTTATCCATTTTTTGGCAAGGGTATAATAATATGCGATTTGACGATCACTTGTTAGGGATTATATCGCTAGCATTATTCATATCAGTGTTCGCTGATAAGCCGGTGGTTTATCACTATACTAAGTTTGATAAGAATATAGATTATAGAAATTCGATATTATTCAAAATAATTAGTAACGGATTAACTTTCGTCTGGGGATTTTTGTTCTTATCAATTTTAGTAGGAACATATATTACTGGAGAGAGATATGTATCAGTTTTATATAATTTATATTTTGTAGGTATATTTTTAATGTATTTTTATCCTGTAATTTATGTAAATACAAATATAAAGAAATAGAGGGTTTCATATGAATGAATTATTTATTTATATTTCATTAGCAGTGTTATTGTTGTTATTTATATTAAGTTCAATACTATATAGAAAAGTTAGAATATGGAAATTGTTTTTAATATTGATTACTTCTATTGCTTATGGAATTATAAGAGTTTTTCCCGATTTAATAACATTTATATCAATTGAAAAAGCGTTAGAATATTATTCATATTTCTTATATTTTGTATTGCTTATTAATGCAATTACCTTTAAAAACAAAATAAAGATTACACAAAACTTAACTGATTATGACTTTTTTGAGTTAGAAAAAGAATTGGAAGAAATAAAAAATGTTTCAGATTTATTAAGATTAAGATTTATTTCAACCATCGGGTTATTAAATGAGGGATTAATATTTTATGATGAGAATCTAGATGGTATATTTATTACTGAGAAAACTAAAGAGATTATTAGTGTTAAAGAAAGTGAAATGTCTTTAGAAGATTATATGTTGTATATTCATGATGAAGACAAATCAGAATATCAACAGGCAATTAAGAAAGCGAATAAGAAAGCGCCGAATTATGAAGTGAAATATAGAATTAAAAAAATTAACAACTACATTTGGGTTGTTGAAAAAGGAAAAATATTCTACCAAAAAGGGAAAGGATATTTAGTTTCATCATTGAGAGGAATAAATACTAAATTATTCCCAGAAACAATGATTCATGAACTTGATTCTATTCCAGATGAAGATAAATTAGCTCATGTATTAGGACAATCAAAGAAGGAAAAGCAGAGCTTCTATTTGGTGTTAATGCATCTAACAAACATTCCCGATATCAACAAGAGGTTTGGTAGGCATGTTGGTAATTTGATGATTGCTGAGTATGTAAAGAAAATGAGATATAACTTTGCAAAAGATCTTAATTCTATGTTTAGAATAACCGGTATAGAGTTTGCATTAATTATCAAAGAAGAACAGAAATATGAAGTATTAAAAAGAGCTTTAGTTAGTGGCGGGGAATTAATTAATTTACAACTTAGCATTGGCGGTATACAACAAATAGTATATCCAAATGTTGGGATTGTAAGACATGATCCGTGGGCTAATTACGAAATGAATGATTTAATTAATTTAGGACAGAAAGCATTAGATGAAGCTATAAGGAATAAGAAACAAAATTATTCAATTTTTGGAGAGTAGATATGTATTCAGCTGTAATTGTCGCTGCTGGCAGCGGAAGAAGAACCAAATTAGGTTACAATAAAATATTCTATCAAATTAATGGTATAACTATATTAGAATATACAATTAATTACTTTCTAAAAGATAGTGATTTTAAAGAGATAATTGTTGTTTTATCTAAAGAAGATATATCTCAAGCTAGGGCAATGTTTTCAGACCCAAAAATTAAATATGTTTTAGGAGGCTCGACAAGACAGAAATCTGTTTTTAACGGACTTAGCTTAGTAAACGAAGACCGCGTATTTATTCACGATGGTGCAAGACCAAATATTAAAAGAGATCATATTTCAAAACTAAAACAAGTATCTAGAAATAGCAATGCAGTTGTGTTGTTTTCAAAAGCCAGGGATTCTGTGGTAGAATATAGCGACGGCAAAATTAATCGATATATAGACAGAGATTTAATTGGATTAATTCAAACACCACAAGTGTTTAACAGTAAATTAATTAAAAAGGCTCACTCTTTGGCTATAAATAATAAGAATTATTATACCGATGACGCAAGTCTTTTTGTAAATGAATTAAATGAGAAAGTTTCGATGGTAGAAGGCGATGAATTTAATATTAAAGCCACTACTAAATTTGACTTAATTTTATTGGAGGAATTATTATGATGAAGATTGGTTTTTCAAAGGATGTCCACCCACTAGTAGAAGGAGAACCCTTTATTCTTGGCGGTGTTCATATTGATCATCATAAAGGCTCTGTTGGTTATTCTGACGGAGACTGTTTGATGCATGTTGTTGCAGAAGCTATTTTAGGAGCTTGTGCATTAGGCGATTTAGGTAAGTTTTTTCCAGATACAGAGCCTAAATATAAAGGATATGATTCAACATTAATTCTAAAAGAAGTGTTTGATTTTGTCTATAAAAAGGGATTTGAAGTTTGTAACATTGACTGTATGGTATCCTTAGAAAAACCTAAGTTACAGCCTTATATAAAAGAAATGAGAAAAATAATTGCTAAAATATTAGCGTGTGATAAAAAGGTTATTTCTATTAAAGCAACAACTTTTGAAGGATTAGGAATAGTTGGCAAAGAAGAAGCTATTATTTGTGAAGCTATTGTAATGTTAGAAGCAACACAATTTACATTAGATTAATTGGGCTATTATAGTCCAATTTTTTTTAATGAGTGATATTTCTTGTGTAATTGCTGATTTATGATAAAATATTAATGCTAGGAGAGATAAATATGTTAGAGACTACGCATGGTGAATTTGAGTTAATAAAAAATAACAGAGATGGTTTTGTTTTAGATGATTTTAATAAAAGGTATTTAGATGTTTTAGGTATCTATCCTTTTATTGTTGGCGACTATGCAGCTGGTCTTTTACGACTTAAAGGGTTCTCAAATGATAACTATAAACAAATACCTGATTATATTGTTGAGTCTTGTGCCCCTGGGTGTGCATATTTTATCTTAAAAAACCCTAATTTTAACCCACATTTAAACAGAAAAGAATAGAAGGAAATATTATTATGACATATGAAGAAATAATCGTTGAAATCAATGAAGTTATTGATTTAATTAGACCATACATTAATCGTGATGGTGGAGATATAGAATTTGTTAAGTTTGAAGACGGAATTGTATTTGTAAAAATGAAAGGCGCATGTGTTGGTTGTGCAGGTTTTGAAGATACGTTATCCGAATTAGTAGAAGATACATTATTAGAAAGAGTACCAGGCGTAATTGGAGTAGAACATGTTTGGTAAGGGGATTTTATGAATAAAGTAACGAGTGATATGAGAGATATTTGCATTAATTTGTTAAAAGATAGAGGCGTATCTTTAAAAGATATAGTTGAAATTGTTTATGATTTGCAAATAAAATATGTACCTGATTTAACTAAAGAAGTTTGCTTAGAGGCAATCTTAAGAGTTTTAGGTAAAAGAGAAGTTCAAAATGCGATTTTAACTGGAATTGAGTTAGATGTTTTAGCAGAGCGAAATATGCTTTCTGAACCATTACAATCATTAATTAGTACAGATAATCCGTTATATGGGATAGATGAAATATTAGTTTTATCAATTTGCAATGTGTATGGCTCAATTGGGTTAACTAATTTTGGATACGTAGATAAAACCAAACCAGGTATTATTGGTGAATTAGATAAAATGGGTAAAGAAACTAATAAGTGTCATACTTTTATGGATGATATTATTGGAGCTATCGCCGCGGCTGCAGCTAGCAGCGTTGCCCATAACGCAGAAGATAATTAAAAGAGCCTAGCTCTTTTTTTTTTGACTTATGATTGTTGCCTTTATATATTAATAGAGAAGTGATATAATATATTTAATTTCTTTGAGGGGTGTTTATTATGAAAAAAGGAGACATCGTCAAAGGTCGGATTACTAGTATTAAACCATATGGGGCTTTTGCAAAAGTCGATGGATCAGTGGATGGATTGATTCATATATCTGAAATAAGCGACAGGTTTGTTAGGAGTATAGATGACTATCTTACTGTTGGAGATATTGTTACTCTAAAGGTTATGAGTGTTTCAGAAGAAAAAAAATTATCTTTGAGTTATAAATCAGAAAACAAGGGCGAACGAAAGAAAAGAGAAACCGTAAATTTGATTTATGGGTTTCAACCTTTGTCTAATGCATTAGACAAATGGGTGAAGGACTATTTTGAAAAGCGATAATTATTATCGTTTTTTTTTTTTATAATGAAGAACATTTATGATATAATTTATTAGTAAGAGTTATGGAGGATAATATGGAAAAATATTTAAATTTAGATTATAGTTATGCACTTCCATTTGTTAAAGATGCGGAGCTTAAAAAAATACAATCAGAAGTAACAAAAGCAAGGAAAATGTTGAATGAAATGAATGGTCCAGGTAAAGATTTTTTAGGCTGGATTAATTTGCCAAAAGACTTTGATAGAGATGAGTTTGATAGAATTATACTTGCATCTAGAAGAATAAGAAAACAATCCCAAGTATTAGTTGTTATTGGTATAGGTGGATCATATTTAGGAACAAAAGCTGCTTTAGAATATTTATTGCCTTATTATCCTAAGAGAAGAAATATTGAAGTTTTGTTTGCGGGGCACAACATGTCATCTACATACCTAAATGAACTGGTTGAATATTTAAATAAAAGAGATTTTTCAATCAATGTAATATCTAAATCAGGAACAACCACAGAACCAGCAATAGCTTTTAGAGTTTTGAAAAAACTATTAGAAAACAAATATGGAGTAGAAGAATCTAAAAATAGAATATATGCAACAACAGATAAAGCAAAAGGTGCATTAAGGAAACTTGCAGATAAAAAAGGTTATGAAACATTCATCGTACCAGATGACATTGGTGGTAGGTACTCTGTTTTTACACCCGTAGGTTTGTTGCCAATAGCTGCTGCGGGGGTTAACATCAAATCCATGTTAAGAGGCGCTAGAGCCGCAAAATCAGCCTATACAAGCAACAATATCTATAAGAATGATGTTCATATGTACGTTGCTATAAGAAATCTACTTTATAGAAATAATAAAGCAATAGAAATGTTAGTTAATTATGAACAAAAATTAAATTACTTCGCCGAGTGGTGGAAACAACTATTCGGAGAATCAGAAGGAAAGAACCACTTAGGCATATTTCCAGCAAGTGGTTCGTTTAGTACTGATTTACATTCTCTTGGCCAATATATTCAAGATGGAGAAAGAATATTATTTGAAACGGTATTAAATATAGAAAAACCAAATAAAGAAATCATGATAGAAGCAGATGATTTAAATTTAGATGGTTTAAATTATTTATCTGGTAAAACATTGGACTATGTTAATAAACAAGCTTTAAAAGGTACATTATTAGCTCATAAAGATGGAGGGGTTCCTAATTTACTTATAAATATTCCGGAAATAAATGCATTTAGCTTTGGATATTTAGTATATTTCTTTGAATTAGCATGCGGTGTGTCTGGATACTTACTTGGAGTGAATCCATTTAATCAACCAGGAGTAGAGGCGTATAAAAAGAATATGTTTGCTTTATTAGGCAAGCCAGGTTACGAAGAACTAAAAAAAGAACTAGAAGAAAAATTATAATAAAAAATCCACTCATTGTTATGAGTGGAATTTTTTTGCGACATTTGATTTAAAATCTTTTTTCTTAAAGGCAGTAAATTCTTTTGAAATAGCCTTTTTAATAAAAATCTCATTTACACCTTCAGAAACTTCTCCGTCAGTTTGAAAGTAGTATGGTTCCTTGACTTTGATTTGTATTTCTTTACCTTTAAAGAAAGAAACTCTTTTCTTAAAGAAACGATGCCAACCTAGATAAACTGTAATAAATAGAAGTTGAATACCAAAATTGTTTAAATTATGGAGAACGTAAACATCAAAATCATCGCTTGTTATATCTCCAAATGGAGCGCCCATCATACCGCCTCCAAAAAATTTTCCGTTTTGAACAAAGACAGAGTAACCTTTAGCGAAATGATGTGTTTCTCCATCAACGATTACATCAAAATCTCTTCTTCTATATTTAATAATCGATCTAAAAAAATGTAAGAAATAAGATAATTTACTTTTATTAGCATCGCTATCGACATAATGACAGATTAGAGAATCTATACCAATTCCGATTCCGTTGATAAATTTGATATTACCTACATTGGTTTTGGCTTCACCTATTGTTATATTTCCTTTATGAATTCTATTTAAACTTCTTAAAAAATCATTTCCTGAACCAGATTTTGCTAAGTAGATATTTTGTTTAATTTTAGAAACATCTACATTATTTATTAAATAGTTTATTGATCCATCTCCGCCCAAATATAAGATATCTGTTATTCGTGGATTGTTATCCAAATATACATATAAATTTTCAATTTTAAGCGTAGATCTCAGCATAAATGGAATAGAATTTCTTCTAAAAAACTTAACCATTCTGTTTGTCGAAATCTTTGATCTTCTATTATTTGAAAGTGGATTATGAACAATCAAAAACATAACTATTACCCCTATTAATCTATAAAATTTGTATATATTTATAATATATTATAACATATAATATTATGTAGATTTATATATTTTTACTGAGGATTATATAATCTGACTAAAAATTCTATCCTTTTAATAAATATGTGATATAATTTTACTATAAAAAAATTAAGTATTGGAGAGCTACGTGGAAGTTACTATATTTATTAAATCTTTGCAAGATACAGAGAAATTGGCAAAGATCATTTCTGGCAATTTGTTTCCGGGTTTCATATTGGGATTAACTGGAGATTTAGGATCAGGCAAAACTACATTTACAAAATATTTAGCTAAAAATATGGGGATTTTGGATATTATAAATTCGCCTACTTTTACAATACTTAAAATCTATAATAGCAACTTAGACCTTTATCATATGGATGTATATCGATTAGAGAATATCGGATATGATTATGAGTTGGATGACTATATATATGGTGAGGGCGTTAGCGTTATAGAATGGTATCAGTATATATTAAATATGTTACCAAAAGAGCTATTAAAAATAGCCATTAATGTAAATAACTCTGGAGAAAGAGTTATTACAATAAATGGAGAAGGAAGGTATGAGAAAATTGTCAAAGATATTAGTTATAGATACAGCAACTAAGTATATATTTTTAAGTTTGGTTATAGATGGTGTTGAGAAAAGTTATATTTATCAGCAAGGAATTAACAATCATTCTGTGACAATTATACCTTTATTGGATGAAATGTTGCAGAAAGAAAAATTGACATTAAGAGATTTGAATGAAATAATAATCGGCATTGGTCCAGGTAGTTATACCGGAGTAAGAATTGGTGTTACAGTGGCCAAAATGATAGGCTACCTTAATAAAATCAGAGTTAGAACTATTTCATCGTTAGCCCTTATAGCATCCGCTTCAAGCGAAAAAATGGTTGTGCCATTTGTTGATGCAAGAAGAGGGAATGCTTTTATGTCAGTTTTTAATAATAAAGAGAAATCTTTAGAGAGAATAGAAGAAGATTGTTTAAAAAACATAGAAGACTATAGACAGAAACACAATTTTGTTTTTATTTCCGAAGGAAAGCCTGATGTTATAAAAATATTAAATTCTGATTTATTTGAAGAAGTAGATAATATTCATAATTTAAAACCTAATTATTTGCGCATAACAGAGGCCGAAAGAAATAAGGGGTGAATCATGGACGTTATTATAAGAAATATGAGAATATCTGACGTACCTAAAATAACGAAATATGACTTAATTATGTTGGGCGAAACTTTGGGTGATGATTTAATAAAGAAACATATTGAGAATAGCGATTTAATGAAGTACTTTGTTATGGAAACCAAAGAAGAAAAACATTTTATTGGTCAGGTAAGTTTATGGATAGACGAAGACAAGGCACAGATAAATAATTTATATATTGTAAAAGATTTCCAAGGTAAGAAATTTGGTCATAAATTCATGGATTTTATAATTGGATACTTTGAGTCTATAAAAATTAAAGAAGTTACATTAGAAGTTCGTAAATTAAATCAGATCGCAATAAATTTATATCAATCGTATGGATTTAAAGCCATTGTAAATAGAAATAACTATTATCCCGATGGAGAAAATGCATTACTAATGTATTTAAGAATTGGAAGTGATTAAATGTATGTCTTAGGAGTAGAAACAAGTTGTGATGAAACAAGCGTTAGTGTAACTTTGGATGGAAAAAAGGTTTTATCTAATGTTGTATTATCTCAGATAAATATACATAAAGAATATGGTGGTGTTGTTCCAGAAATAGCTTCTAGAGAGCATATTAAAGGAATTACACACGTTTTTGAGCGAGCAATTAAGGATGCCAAGATTGAATATACAGATATTGATTTAATAGCTGTAACAAAGGGACCAGGACTAATTGGGTCATTGCTAATTGGGGTGAATGCCGCCAAAGTAGTAAGCTTAAATTATGGCATACCAATTATTGGAGTGCATCACATTAGCGGTCATATTTATGCTAGCCATATTCAAGAGGATATGAAATTCCCATTAATAGCTTTAGTCGTTTCAGGAGGACATACTGAATTAATTCTTATGAAAGAACATTTTTCATTTGAAAAATTAGGAGAAACCCAGGATGACGCTGTTGGTGAAGCATATGACAAAATCGCTAGAGTGTTGGGGTTATCTTACCCGGGCGGTCCAGTGGTTGATAGA
>JAGLYJ010000020.1 GCA_023132365.1 Mycoplasmatota bacterium | reverse complement strand
ACTTCTCTTTAACTGATTCAATCAGTTTTTGAGTTAATTCATCCATGTTAATATTAACAACATCTAAGTATACTTTTTTATATTTTTTAGAGTAATAATCTATCTTTTCTAAAAAGTGTTTGATGCAACCAGCATTTGTTCGTTCTTTTCTTACTAATTCCAATTTACCATTAATCATTTCAATTATTGGCTTGACACGTAGGATTTTACCTACAAAAGCTTGAACTCTACTTAATCTCCCGCCCCTTAATAGGTTTTTAAGATCTCCTAAAGTAAATAAAACTAGTGGTTCTTTAAACAATATTTCATATTTCTTAATCACATCAGAATGTTTAGCTCCAGCTTTAACATATTGCGCTAGTTTTTCTATGCCTAGAGCTAATCCATATGAAGCAACTATAGCTGAATGAACACTAATTTCAATATCAAAATCGATCATTGATTTAGCTATCATAGCTGATTGATATGTTCCACTTAATTTGTGAGATATAACAATAGCAATAACATGTGTATAACCTTCATCAGCGAATTCTTTATACAAATCTAAAAAGTCGCTTGGCGATGGTTGTGATGTCAGAAAATGCTTTCCTTCATCAATATATTTTATCATTTGTTCGTCTGTTAATTGATTTTCCTTATAAGTTACTTTATCAATTTCAACTTGTAATTGAGCTACCTTAACAAATTCAAATTTAGCGATGTCATCCCTTGTAATCGATGTACTATCTATGAGAATACCTATTTTTTCCATAACTTCACTCCTTTTAAAATATATGTTTATTAAATTACTATATCACACATAATACTTTACCACAATATATCGAGTAAAGTCAATTACTTTACAATGAGTGTTTCGTGATAAATAAAAGCGACTTCAGAAAAGTCGCTTTATTTTATATTATTTTTTGTGTTCCTCAACGAATCTTTTTTGTTCTTCAATAATTTTATTAATTAGGTTTCCTGGTACTTCTTCATATCTTATAAACTCTCTTGAGAAAGTTCCAGATCCTTGAGTCATAGCTTTAAGGTCAATTGTATATTTAGAAATTTCATGTTCAGGAGCTTCTGCTACAACTTTTTGATATCCAGTTATTGCTGGTTCCATTCCTAACACTCTACCTCTACGTTTGTTCATATCACCTAAAACATCTCCAAGATATTCATCTTTAATTGTAACTTCAACTCTATAAATAGGTTCTAAAATAGTAGGTTTAGCAGTTTTACAAGCTTCTTTAAATGCAATTCCCGCAGCTAGTTTAAATGCTAATTCATTAGAGTCAACAGCGTGATATTTACCATCTGTAAGAACGCCTCTAATACCAATAACTGGGAACCCAGCTAGAACACCATGTTCTAATGTGTCTTGTAACCCCTTATCAACTGCAGGGAAATATCCTCTAGGAACAGATCCACCAAATACTTCTTGAGCGAATTCATATCCTTCACCTTCCATAGGTTCGAATCTCATTACAACAACACCATAATATCCAGATCCACCTGATTGTTTAATATATCTACCTTCAGCTGTAGCTGTAGCTTTAATTGTTTCACGATAAACGATTCTTTGTTCTTCAGTCCCAAGAGCAACTTTAAACATGTTTTTCATTTTATCAATGATATAACCAATATGAATCGTACCTTGACCACCAATTAGAAGTTGAGAAGTTTCCTTGTTTCTTTTAACTTCAATAGTATTATCTTCTAATTGTAGTTTAGATAATGCATTTGATAATTTATCTTCATCTTTTTTATTTTCTGCATGAACAGCAACATACATTGTAGGTGTAGGTGTAGATACTTGTGGGTAAACAACAATATTTTTCTTTTCAGATAAAGTTGTTCCTGTTTTCACATGCGATACCTTTGCCATAGCAACGATATCACCAGCATGTCCAATCTCTAATGGAACTTGAGTTTTTCCTAGTAAAGTAAATACCGGAGCTGCTCTTTCTGTATTTTCAGAATTTGATACATATATATCTTGATCTTTTTTTAATGTACCAGATTTAATTTGCATAATATTGATTGTTCCAATGAATGGATCAATCATTGTTTTAAATACTAATGCACTAAATGGTTCTTCCTCAGAAAAATTTCTTACAACTTCTTTTTCTTCGTCATCTAATCCTTTGACTGGCTCGCCTTCAGAAACACTTGGCATATATCTATTAATCATATGTAGTAACGTTAATGCTCCAATATCTTTTGTAGCAGAACCCACCATTACAGGTATTGCTTCACCAATTTTTACACTTGCATGTAATCCCTTATGAATTTCATCCATTGTAAGTTCTTCGCCTTCAAAATATTTTTCTAATAATTCTTCATCAGCACCAGCAACTGTTTCGATTAGTTGTTCACGGAGTGTTAAAACTCTATCCATTTTATCTTCGAATATGTCACCGTCAATACATTTATCGCCATCATAAATTCTAGCTTTTAATTCGACGATATCCGCAAATCCATTAAAGCTTTCGCTTTTACCTAATGGCAAGCAGAAAGGTACTGCTTCTTTACCAAGCTTCGTTCTAATTTCAGCTAATATTTCTTCAAACTTAACATTTTCTTTATCCATTTTATTAATGTAAATTAAAGAAGGTAATTTGTGTTTTCTAATTTCTAACCACATTTTTTCTGTACCAACTTGTACACCACTTGATGCATCAATAACTAAAATAGCTGCAGTTGCAACAGATAAAACATGATTGATATCCCCAATCATTTCATCGGCGCCAGGTGCGTCTATTACATTAATTTTAATACCTTTGAATTCTAGAGGTATTAATCCACTTGAAAGTGAACTTTGTTTATTATGTTCTTCAGTTGTAAAGTCAGAAATAGTATTTTTCTTCTCTACAGAGCCTTTCTTTTCTATACTTCCAGATATAAAAGCAAGCGATTCAGCTAGTGATGTTTTACCACTCCCTAAATGCCCTAATAGAACAACATTTTTTATTTCATTTGCTTTATATTCGTTCATAAAAATTAATATCTCCTCTCATAAAACGCTTTCATTCTATAATATTATATCATAATAAGGAAAAAAATAAAGATTTTTAAATGTGATATTTTTGTTAAGTTTTTGCAAAAATAAAAAACAAAACATTTTTTAATGTCTTGTCCTTTATTCACAATAAATATTACCTATAAATCTCAGGTAAATTTTCTTTTTGATTAATCAGAAGTTCTTCAACTTTTTCAAAATATTCACGTTTCTTCATTGGCATGCAATCTTCACAAAAATTTGGTTTGTTACAATTGGCACAAAATACACTAGTCATATCTTTGTATTCATTGATAATCGCTAAAGTAGCATCAATTGTTTCAATTTCATCATCTCTCCTGAAGTAATAATAAGCTTCAAGAACAGAATCTACAACCGTGTCTTGTAATTCATCAAATCCTTTAAGTTCTTTAATTCTGTGAATGGTTTTCATGTTTCTCTCCTTATAATAGCGTTATTTATTAACATTATACTTAAAAATCGACTGAAAATATACAGGCTAATTCAATTTCATCAAATTAAATAATAATTAAGTATTTAATAATAATCATATTAATTATTCAGGACGATTTCTTCTAGCATTTAAAATATCACATATGTTATTAAATACAATTGAAAATTTTCTTTTAAAACTCACATAATTCTTTTTATTTATATGATATTGAATATTTAAAATGCAACCGAAAAACTATTGAAGTAATTGCTTCAATGGTCTAGATAAAATTATTTACTCAGGCTCATAAGTTGAGAATGTGCAAACACCTTCTTGGAATGTAGCATCCAAATATGCTCTAGCCGTACCGGCACTATCTACAGAATTTTGAACAATATCTAGCATACTGTCATCTTGAAGTACACCATCTGAATAAAACTCATAAACTACATCATCTTTGTAGATATATTTAAACGTGTTGCCTTGAGGACACACTGCAACTACAGCATCGTCAGGTATCTCTATTACTTCAGGTCCACAAGACATAAGTAAAAGAGCAAATAAAAATAATATAAGTAGTTTCTTCATATTCCATCCTTCTTAAAAATATATTTTGTTTATATCTATATTTTATAATTTTAAAAAAACATTTGCAAATCAGCACTATTAGAACTCTAAATAAAAACATGCCACTTCGATCTGATTACTATATAATATGATATAATTTATTCAGGAGTGATAATGATGATTGAAGCAAATAGAAAAATAATATTAGACTGTGATCCAGGTCACGATGATGCAATTGCTATAATGCTCGCTGGTAAAAATTCTAAATTGGAGTTATTAGGAATTACTGTAGAGTCAGGAAATCAGACATTAGAAAAAACAGGACTTAACGCGTTGAATTTATGTCAATATTTAAATATTGATGTTCCTGTATGTTTAGGTGCTTCTAATCCAATTATCAAAGAAGTTGAAGTATGTGAAGCAATACATGGAGAAACTGGTTTAGACGGGTTTGATTTTCCAAATTTAGAAATATCCTATGATCCTAGACATGCTGTTGATTTTATTATTGAAACAATACTGAAAAGTGATAAAAAAGTGACAATGGTAACAACTGGTCCAATGACTAACCTCGCACTTGCGATTAGAATAGAACCAAATATTTTAAATAATATTGAAGAAGTTGTTATAATGGGTGGTTCATATTCTAACGGTAATGTTACCCCCGCAGCAGAATTCAATATTTACTGTGATCCTGAAGCTGCACATATCGTTTTTAACAGCGGCTTAAAAGTAACAATGGTTGGACTAGATGTAACGAGAAAAGTGCTTGTATTACCAGAAATAGTAGATAGAATGACAAAAATTGATAATAACGCCTCAAAGTTATTTACAAAATTAATGATTGTATTCAATGAGAATCAAAAAAGAGTGTTTGGATTTGATGGTGCTCCACTTCATGATCCAGTAACAATTGCATATTTAATAGACCCAACAGTTATAGATGTTGATTTTGTTCATTGTGAAATTGATATTTCAAATGGATCAAGTTATGGAAGAACAAATTGTGATATTTTTGATTATTTGAAATTGAAAAAAAATACATTTGTTGCAAAAAATATTGATGTTGATAAGTTTTGGAATATTATCGAAGAAGCATTAAGAATGTATTAAATAATATATTAATTGATTGGAGTGAATGTAATGAGTATTGTTGTCATTGGAAGCATAAATATTGATTTTGTAACAGAAACCAAGAGGTTCCCTAAAAAAGGAGAAACAGTAGTTGGTAATAGCTTCAATACATTTTTTGGTGGTAAAGGTTCTAATCAAGCCGTTTGCGCTTCTAGATTAGGTTCAAATGTTCAATTTATTGGTTGTGTAGGTAAAGATACCCATGGCCAAGAAGCAATTACTAATTTATCTAACAACAATGTCGGAGTTAAAGCTATTAATAAAGTAGAAGGCATCTCTACTGGCGTCGCTCAAATTACTATTGCAGAGGATGATAATTCAATTATTACTATCAAAGGTGCAAATTCTAAATTAACTAAAAATATTATTGATCAAAATTCAGATATAATACTTAGAGCTGATTTAATTCTACTGCAGCTAGAAATACCACTAGAAACCGTTGAATATATTATTGCTTTCTGTCATAAAAATGGTATATCTACAGTGCTAAATCCAGCTCCAGCTATGAAACTATCAAGTGATATAATAGACAAAGCAACCTATATTATTGCAAATGAAACAGAATATGATTTGCTTTTTGATGGAATATATACAGACGGGTTAATAAAATACCCAAATAAATTAATAGTGACAAGAGGTGCAAAAGGTGCTGATTATTTTAACGGTGAAGAAATCGTTACAATAAAAGCATTCGATGTTGATGTTATTGATACTACTGGTGCAGGAGATTCTTTCGCCGCAGCGTTTTGTGTAGGAATAGATAATGGGCTTACATTATCTGAAGCAATAATATATGGAAATAAAGTTGCTTCTTTTACTATTCAAAAACTAGGAGCACAAACTTCTATGCCCTACTTAAAGGAAGTGAAATGAGAAATAAAACTAAGCAATACTTTTTACTTTAAAACATAAGAAAAAGATGAGGATTCCTCATCTTTTTTTATATACATAAGCCTTGAGAGGTTTAAGAAATTCCTATTACAATATTTCTTGAAGTTTAATAACAAATTTAGTTCCTTTATTCTTTTCGCTATAAACAAATATTTCTCCACTGTGCTTTTTAATAATATACTCACATATTGCAAGTCCAAGACCTGCTCCTTTTTTCTTTGTATTTACATCCTGTTCGCCTTGATAGAAAGCTTCAAAGATATATGGCAAATCTTTTGGTTCGATTCCTTCTCCAGAATCTTCAATTGTAAGAACTAAATAATTCTCATCAATCTCTGTTTTTATGTTTATAAAACCTTCTTTTTCAATATGCTTTTCAGCATTATCAACCATATTACTAACAACTTGTACTAGACGATTTTCATCAGCATTAATTAGAACGTTTGGAATATCATTACTAATGTTAATACTAATATTTTTGTGTTTATCTTTTGGCTTTATTTCACTGAATATTCTTCCAAACATGTCATGCGCATATATTTCTTTTAGTTCTACTAACAACTTATCTAAATCTTGTTTTGAATATCTGAATAAGTCTTCAATAATGCCATCAATAGAAGTTATTTTATTTAATATAGTACTGATGTGTTTCTTATTTCCTTTATTTATACATTCATCATTAGAAAGAATCTCAGCACTCATTTTAACATATGATAGTGGTGTTCTAATTTCATGAGAGATATTCGCTATCAGTTGTTTCCTTGATTTCTCATAGTCTGCTTGATTACTCAATGTGTTTTCCATTTTATCAAGCATAATATTATAGTTTGAAAAACTCTTTATAGAAACTCCTTTACTTGAACTCAACTTATTATAAACTCCATTAGAAATATCAAGCAACGCTTTATTTAATTTCTTAATTGGATTTATAATAATAGTTCTATAATTTATAACCATGAATGCCACTAATGTAATTAAGAGGAAAACTTCAATAATAATAATTACAAAGAATAGTGTGTAGTTATTATCAATCAATTCTGCTTTAGATATCTCAAATATTACAAGCCCCACTATACTACTCTCATTCTCAACTAGAAAAGCCACTTTTATCATGTCCGGATTATTCAACGAATAATCTTGGTCTTGGTATAACTCATGGGCAACATCAGTGGTGGTGAAGGATGAATTATTGAATATAATGTTATTGCTTAAATCAGCAATTAATGCATTTGTTTCCAGCTCATCAAGGCGAGCACTTAATGTAACATCATCTAGACTAGGAAAATCATCATTAACCAGATTCATGATCGGTGATGTATACGCTCTAAGTGCATTAATATTGTGTGAGTCATTTATATCATTCTCTCTTTGAGTGAAATAAACAAAAAGGGTTCCAACTGTAAATAATACAGTAATAATAATTAAAGAGAATATTACTTTTATGCTACTCCGGGTTTTCAAACTTATAACCTACTCCCCATACAGTTTTGATATATCTAGGTTTCTTTGAATTAATTTCGATTTTTTCTCTTATTTTTCTAATATGAACAGTTACCGTATTCATATCTCCATAATAATCAAATCCCCACACGTGATTAAACAGTTGCTCTTTTGTATAGACTCTATTTGGATGACTTGAAAGATAGTTCAATATTTGAAATTCCTTAGCAGTAAGTTCAATTTTTTCATTATTATAAAACACTTCATATGATTCTTCATCAATTACTAAATCTTTAAATCTTTTAATTCCTTTATTTTCATTTTGATTATTTGATAATCGATTATATCTATTAATATGTGCTCTAATTCTAGCAGATAATTCACTTGCACTAAATGGTTTTGTAATATAATCATCACTTCCAAGGCCTAGCCCCATTATTTTATCAACATCACCGCTCCTTGCGCTAAGCATTAATATTGGGATGTCTGATTTGTCCCTTACGTATTTACATAAATCAAGTCCCGAGCCATCAGGTAAATTAATATCAAGAACTACAGCACTAAAAGAATTATTATCAAATGATTCTTTGCCATCAGCTAGAGTATACTTTGTTAAAACCTCAAAACCTTCGTTTTTTAAATACTCTTTTATCATATTCGCTAATTCAATTTCGTCATCAACCAATAATATTTTATCCATGATATCACTCCATTCACATAAACATTATATCATATAAAACAAATAGAGCGAAAGCGCTCTATTATGCTTTATTCGACTAACAATTCTTTTGGTGTAATTAATGAAACATTTCGTTTTATAATTAATGCATTTATAAATGTGACTGCAAATACTATCAACGTTGAAACTAAAATACTTAAGTAGTCAATATTCGTAGGGAATTCAACAATACCTAAAATCCCAGTAATAACATTCATAACGCTAGGCACTATCAATATCGCAATTGCTCCACCTATTATTAAACCAATAATGTTAATGATACTATTTTTAAATAAGTATATATTTATTATTTTTTTATCATCCATTCCAATCGATTTGTAAATACCATAATTATATCTTTCCTTATAAACGTTTGTCAGATTCAAATTCAGTAATACTACTAAACAAATTACAGCAAATATACCAATTACTCCACCTGTTACTAAACCTAAAACATCGATCATTGATACCATTGAAGCATTAGAGTATTCAATTACTAATGTTACATCAGAACCAAATAGGTTATCAACTTCAGCAAACATCTGTTCTTCGCTAAATCCCTCTACAAAGTTAACTTTGATTAATGAAGTGTTAAGAAACTCATCATCTATTTCGTCTAAGAACAATCTGAATGTTGTCCCCTGATTCGCCATGCTTTGATACTCTCCAACAATAAGCAACTCTTTTTCTTCGCCAAGTGATCTTACAGTTGTATAATCACCTATTTCTTTTTTTAGCATTACTAGTAAGTTATGCGCTATCATAATTTCATCTTCATTATCTGGAAGCCTGCCATCTAATACACTAAAATCAATAGGTTCTTTGTTTTCAGTTACAAACACTTCACTTATCGATGATAAATATTTTTCTTGATTATCATCAAATATTTGACTGTTCAAATCTAGATATACGGTCACTGTTCCTTCTATATATTCTGATGCTTCTAGTTCTAGTATCATATTATCATGTGCTTCTAAATCTAGAGGCGTTGAACTAACAACTTTTGCATCTATATCATATCCTAACCACAACTCATTGTTATCTTTTTGAGTATTTAATGAATACGAAGCTGATGATAAAGTAACAATTGTAAATGATGTTGCGACAATAAATAGAATCAAAGTAATAATCATTTTCTTATTATAGAAGATATCCTTAATTGCTAGAACTAAACTAATCGGCAGTCTCTTATGTTGAATTAAAGAAAAAGTTGATTTTGTTTCGTTGACTTGTTCCCCTCTGCTAAGTGCTACTGCAGGATTTATTTTTGAAACATCTCTAGCTGCTAAATATACTGTAAATTCAATTACTAACAACATAACTATTAATACTGAAACCATTTGAATAATATTAACACTATTGGATGAACCAAATAAATTAGATAACTCATTTAAATCCCCTAAAACAACATTACTTAATAGTAAGCTGACAAGGCCACCAATTATTATACTGAGAAATGCAATGACTCCATACTCTAACACATAAATTGATACGATATTTTTTGATGAAAAACCTGTGCTTTTTAAAGTAGCTATTTTTTTACTATCAGCTACTATATTATTAAATACAATACTCCTTATTATAAATAGACCTACAAAAATTAATATAACTCCTATTAGAGTAAATATTGATCCCATAATCATTTGAAAAAATGAATTTGCGGTTAAAATCAATTCATGAGAAACCGTTAATATATTCGCTGTTTTATCACCAAGAACAGCGTTTATTTCATCAAGAATCACTTGTTCTGATTCTCCTGAGTAGTTGTAATAGCTAATTCCAATGGAATATTCTTTCTCTCCATTTTCTAAACTTTCAACATTTGACTTTGTTGTCCAGAACCTATTTAAAGTAATAGTATCAAAATTATAAGTAAGATCTATTCCAATTCCAGCAATAATCATTTCTCTTGTTCCTTGTTCTGTGTTAATAACTATTGTATCGCCAACGGATATATTTTTAAGCTTACTTTTTCCATAACTATATATTACTTCATTATCTAAAAGTTCATTTACTGTTTTACCTTCAACCCATTTAATTTGATCAAATTCGCTGGTTGAATACTCAGTAAACATTGCATCAGGTATGGATATTAACTCGTCACCTTGTACTATGTTTGATTCAATAATATTATTAAAATTTGATAACACATTTATATTTAATACTTCCTCATTGTTTTCTAAATAATTAACTATGATATCTTTTGAATCTTCACCTTCTACATAAATCAGACACTGGCTAGTTTTAGACTCTATATACATATCTTCATATGCCCCAACTGTCCCGAATAATCTAACTGATAAAAAGAATAAGATACTTACAGCTATAAACACAGCCGCAAGCGCAATGCTTTGCAATATTTTTGATTTTATATTTGCCCTAACCATCAACAATATAGTTCTCATACTACCAACCCTTTTCACTTAGAAAATCAAAGATTACTTTTTCTTGGTTGTCGGTTTGATATTTCTTTAAATCAAGCTCGCCTTCTATGCGTCCATCTTTTAAGAAGACTACTCTGTTCGCATATGACGCTGATTTTATATCATGTGTAACCATAACGATTGTTTGTCCGTCTTCATTAAAGTTTTTAATTAAATCAAGAACAGCTTTACCACTGCTTGAATTTAATGCGCCAGTTGGCTCATCAGCAAATAATATATCTGGACTATTAATCATCGCTCTAGCTATTGCTGCTCTTTGCTTTTGTCCACCAGAAACTTGAGATGGTAATTTGTTTATTTGATCCATAATTTCCATCTTGCTTAATAAGTCTTTTGCTCTTTTATTAATAATATCTTTTGATTTAGTAGCTAAATATCCTGGTACCACAACATTTTCTTTTAATGTTAGATTAGAAACTAGATTAATTCCTTGGAAAATGAAACCTATATTTTCTCTACGAATTCTAGTTATCTCTTTAGCTTTTAAATTATTAACCTTCTTATCTTTAATATATACTTCTCCTCCAGTAATGTCATCCATTCCACTTAGTGTATATAATAAGGTTGATTTACCAGAACCAGATTGACCCATTATCGCTACAAACTCCCCTTGATTTATAGTTAAATCAACATTTTTTAATGCATGAAACTCTACATCGTTACTATAATATGTTTTACATAAGTTCTTGCTTTCTAATATCTTTTTCATAATAAACACCCCTCTTTTTACAACTACATTATATCCTTTACTTATTAGCTCAATATATTTAAAATATTAAGTTTTTATTAAATCGAATAAAACTAAGTGTTAATTCCTAATGATCCACTATATCATTACAATAATCATTCACAATAAAAAAAGCCCAAACGGGCTTAAATAGATTTTGCATAGAATAGTTGTCAAAATGCTATATTGTTTCTATATATGTATCTTTAATATCCTTCTTCTTGTGAGTCAATTTGCGAAATAATAAAATCATAGCTATAAATATTAGATATGTCAAAAATGTATAAAAAAAGTGTAGTGATGTTCTTTCAAAGCTTCCCCTAGTTATAGAATTAAAATTTATTATATAGGTTTTTGAAATAAATGTTACAGAAATATATACCATAATATTAAACAATAAATATAACAAGTTTGATACATATTCTTTCTTTTTAAATATTCTATAAATTCCATTTCCAAAAACTAATAAATTCATTAATACGCCAATAACTAATAATCCATTCCAAATGATATCAAGATTGATTCCACCAGTAAAGAAAAAATACAAATCTTTAGTAATCCCAGATAGAACAATAAACACTGTAGCAATAAAGAAATGATTTAATTTAATAGTGAGGTTGACCACGCAAAAAGTAAGCAAACTAACATTTAGAACTAAAAACATAATAAAAGTATTAAAATATACAGTTAAAACAAGCATGATGAAACTTAATACTAACATAAGTAATGGACGAGGTTTCATATTTTCATGAGTAACTATACCAATAAGCATGATTAGAACATCTCCTTTAGTGAATATACCGAGCGCTAATATAATTATATCACACAAACACAATTTGGTAAATATATCAAAAAATATATGTTTTTAAATAAAAATGCACCTTAAATAGAGCGGAAAAATCTTATAACAGATAGATTGTTATATCTACATTATAGTAGGTGATAGAATTTGAATCAGTACTAACTAATTTTGAAATCTAAAACCCATGTTATTTGCATGATTATCATTTCATTAATTTATTAATCAACTCAACCTTATCAATTCTCTTCATAGCTGTATATGCATCAAGCCAATCCTCAAGAGAACAAATATTAATTTTTGTATTATCCAATAGAACAGTTTTATAGGCTAAATCTCCACCTTTAGGAAAAATATAAACACCTTTTTCAGTCAGTATTTTGAATCCAATCATTAAATCTATATCAACACTATTAAGATTTATTGTGTATAATCTATCGGTTAAATAGATATCAGATTTTTTTATTTCAATCTTGTTATAACTAGAAATAAATGATTCCACTTTATCGATATCTTTCTCATCAATTACTATATCAATGTCGGCTACAGTAGTATTAATCCCATAAAGAAATAGAAGCAATGATCCTCCAAGACCCCAATTAATATTATTGCTATTTAGAGTTGATGCAATTTCAATTAAAGTTTTCTTAATATTAACCAGTTCATCAACTTTATAAATATCAATTGTATTCATTATTTTCCTCCGTATAATCTATTGACTTATTTGTTATTTCTGATTAGCTTTTTTAGTCTTAAATCATTTTCTTATGCTTGATTTTATCATATATTTTAAAGATAGTAAATAGTTCTCAAATCCACTTATGTAATAAAACCAGATAAAATAAAAAAGCAACTAGACCACTAAGGGTTTAAGGTGCTTTTATTAATATATGGCAGGGGCGGAGAGGATCGAACTCACGTAGACGGTTTTGGAGACCGCTGCATAACCATTTTGCTACGCCCCTAAAAAATGAGTCAATTAATATTATTATACATTTACCTGAAATAGTCAAGTAATTTTTTACTAGACATCAAACTATTTGAAGTTTTATAAACTATCTCTCTTGATTATGTTTAATAATTTTTCTTCTGCTGAACTCCTCGCGTTCTCTTTCTTCAAGAGTTTCACTAATATACTTAATCTTCTTTTGATAATCTGGGATTACAATATTCTTTAATGCATTTGCTCTTTTTCTAGCTTTTCTAATCGCATTTGCCAGTTTATATAAAGCGTTATCTATCTCAGCTAATGTTATTGTTAAATCTCTAACCTTTTGAAACATTTTATATGCGAAATCAAACTTAGTATTTGTACTTGAGATTCCATATTGTATCTTAACATCCTCTTTTAGATAAATCACTTTAGGAATCTCAACACCCATTACAGATCTGTATGTAATATCTAATCCATTATCTATAGGTATTGATTTAGTTATATCATTAACCACACCTAAAGTAATATTAGCTTCTTGCAAAGCAAAATATGCTTTCTTATATGTAACTGTAATTTTTTCACGAAGGTCTTTAACATTAGCAAAAATAGCCATCATCTCTCGAATTAAAATATTTCTTTTTCGATCCATTAAATCATAGCCTAATCTGGCTAATTTGACGGACTTATTTAAAGCTAACAAATTTCCCTTCGTAGGGAATACTTGTTTTTCTGGCATATTATTTCGCCTCTTTGTTCAATTCTCTAATTAATATTCTATTATCAATCATAAATTCCTTTATTGCTTTATCTGGATCAAAATGTTTATCTAGTAATTTTTCATCAACTCGGTCTAATTCTGATTTTGGTAAAACAGATAATAATTTCCAACCTAAATCTAGAGTTTCTTCAATAGATCTACTTCTAGTAATCCCTTGCGATAAATAGTGTTCTTCAAATAGATTACCAAATTGAATATATTTCTTATCAACTGGACCAAGTTCATCTTCACCAATTACAGAAGCTAAACTTCTGGCATCCATAACTCTAGCATATGATGCATAGAGTTGATTCATCAATCCTTGATGATCTTCTCTAGTATATCCTTGACCAATTCCATCTTTCATAAGCCTTGATAAGGAAGGCAATACACCTATTGGTGGATAAACTCCTTTTTGATGTAATTCTCTATCAAGTACAATTTGACCTTCTGTAATATATCCTGTAAGGTCTGGAATAGGATGAGTAATATCATCATTTGGCATTGTTAAAATAGGTATTTGAGTAACTGAACCTGTTGCGTTTTCTACAATACCAGCACGTTCATACAAAGATGCAAGTTCTGAATATAAATATCCAGGGTACCCTTTTCTACCAGGTATTTCGCCTTTACTAGAAGAGAATTCTCTTAATGCTTCACAATAACTTGTCATATCTGTTAAAACAACTAGAATATGCATGTTGTGATTATAAGCAAGATATTCAGCTGTTGATAATGCACATCTTGGAGTAATAAGTCTTTCAATAATAGGGTCATTTGAAAGATTCAAAAACATTACAACCTTTTCTAAAACACCAGCTTCTTCAAACGATCTTTTAAAATAATCAGCCACATCATTTTTAACACCCATTGCCGCAAAAACCACACCAAAAGATTCACCTTTTTTATCGGCAATTTGTGCTTGTTTCACAATTTGAACAGCTAGTTCATTATGAGGAAGACCAGCACCAGAGAAAATTGGAAGTTTTTGTCCTCTAATTAATGTTGTTAATCCATCAATACTAGAAATACCAGTTTTAATATAGTTTCTAGGATACTTTCTTGAAACAGGGTTTAGAGGCAGGCCATTAATATCGTAATATTTATCAACATAAATAGGTCCTAATCCATCAATCGGTTTTCCTAATCCATTAAACATTCTTCCTAAAACTTCTTCTGATAACCCAATTTCCATTGGGTGTCCTAAGAATTTAACGGTGCTATTGTTTAAAGATAAACCTCTAGTTCCTTCAAATACTAAAACCGCTGCTAAATCGCCACTTATTTCAACAACTCTTCCGTGGCGGATTTCTCCATTATTTAATTTTATTTCTACTACTTCTTCAAAACCAATGTCTCTTACGTGGTCTATAAATATAAGAGGTCCATTAATTCCTTTCAGTCCAATATATTGCAAATCCATAATATAAACTCCTATTATCTAATGCTTTGTAGGGTTTCGTCAATTAACTTATAATAATCATCAAACATCTCTAATTTGTCATTTGGAACATCATACTTAATCTTAATAACTTTATCAAACAAATTTGTATCTGCTAATAAACTAAATGCTTTCCCCTGCTCAAGAATATGTTTCGCAGCTCTGTATAAGTACAAAATAATTTCCATCATTTTTAACTGTTTTTTTAATGGAACAAAAGTGTCATGCTGATGAAATGCGTTTTGCTGTAAATATCCAACTCTAATTACTTTACTAATTTCTAATACTAGTTTCTGATCGTCCGGCAAGATATCTTTACCTATCAATTTAACAATTTCCATTAATTTATTTTCTTCAGCTAGTAAAGCAATAAATTTTTGTCTGTCTTGTAAGAAATTAACACCAATGTTCTTGTTATACCATTTTGATAAATCATTTATATATTCAGAATAACTTAAATTCCAGTTTATAGCTGAGTAATGTCTTGTATATGCAAGTTCTTTATCCAAAGCCCAAAAACAACGAACAAATCTTTTAGTGTTTTGGGTAACTGGTTCAGAGAAATCTGCACCTTGAGGAGATATAGCGCCAATAATAGAAACTGACCCTTGTTCGTGATTAATCGTTTCTACATAACCAGCACGTTCATAGAATTGAGATAATCTACTAGGCAAGTATGCTGGGAATCCTTCTTCAGCTGGCATTTCTTCTAAACGTCCACTAATTTCTCTTAAAGCTTCAGCCCATCTCGATGTTGAATCTGCCATTACTGCTACATGGTATCCCATGTCACGGTAGTACTCTGCCATGGTAATGCCGGTATAAATACTTGCTTCACGTGCAGCTACAGGCATGTTAGATGTATTTGCGATTAGAATGGTTCTATCAATCAACGGTTTATTTGATTTAGGATCAATTAACTCTTTAAACTCTTCAAGAGTTTGAGTCATTTCATTTCCTCTTTCACCACAA
>JAGLYJ010000002.1 GCA_023132365.1 Mycoplasmatota bacterium | reverse complement strand
AATTTTATGGTTTAGATATCAAAAAAGAGGAAGTTAAAGAATTTGTTTGGGCTTATATACCTCATTTATTCTATACGCCTTTCTATGTATACCAATATGCAACTAGTTTTGCTGCTTCATTAAAAATATATGAAGATGTTAAAAATAATAAACCTAATGCTTTTAAAAACTATATTAACTTACTAAAATCAGGTGGATCAGACTTCCCTGTTCAGCAATTAAAAGATGCTGGAGTTGATTTAACAACTGAAGATACTTTTAAAGCTGTAGTAAATAGATTAGAAGAATTAGTGAAGGAACTTGAAGAAGTTTTAAATTCATGATATAATTTTATTTAGTAAAACGATGATTTGGAATAGTAATATAGTTTTAAAATCAAGAGATAGAGTGGCTGGTGTGAACTCTAAAACAAACTATATGAATGGACCATTGAGTGGTGTTAATCACACCCGTTGCCTGCGTTAAGGGCTTAAGTGCTAGTATATTACTAGAACTAAGGTGGTACCACGGTTAATAATCGTCCTTTTATAAGGGCGATTTTTTTTTGAAAGGAATGATGGAAATGAAAAGAATACTTTCAGGTATTAAACCTACAGGAACATTAACCCTAGGAAATTATCTAGGTGCAATAAAACAATTTGTAAAACTTCAGAAGAAAATGTCTGATTGTGAGTTTTACTTATTTGTTGCTGATTTGCATGCAATTACTGTACGTCAAGTACCTAGTGAATTAAGAAAAAGAACATTGGATATTGCAGCTATGTATATTGCCTGCGGGTTAGATAAAGATAGAACAGTTTTATATATTCAATCTGAGATTCCTCAAAATGTTGAGCTAGGATATATATTGCAATCAAATGTATATATGGGAGAATTAGAAAGAATGACCCAGTTTAAAGATAAAGTGAGTAAACAGGAGAAATCAATTACTGCTTCTTTATTTACTTATCCTGCATTAATGGCAGCTGATATCATACTTTATGATGCTGATTATGTACCAGTTGGTGATGATCAAAAACAACATTTAGAATTAAGTAGAACCATTGCAAATAGATTCAATAATTCTTATGGCGATTTCTTTATAGTTCCTGACCCAATTATTCCTGAAGTTGGTGCTAGAATTATGGATTTACAAAATCCCGACAGGAAAATGTCTAAATCAGATGAAAATGATAAAGGATATATTTCTTTATTCGATGATGAAGCTGCCATAAAAAGAAAAATAAAATCAGCAGTAACTGATTCTATCGGTATTGTAAAATATGATCCTATAAATCAAAAAGGATTAGCTAATCTGTTGACTATCTATGCAAGTATTGCAGATAGGAACATTGAGGACATTGTCACACAATATGCTGGACAAAATTATAAGCAATTTAAAGAAGACCTAGGTAATGAAATTGTTAAAGTTTTATCACCAATTCAAGAAAACTATGGACAATTAATCAAATCCCAAGAACTTCAAGACATTTTAGATCGCGGTAGAGAAACTGCTTCTAACTATGCGTTTAAGAAAATGCGTAAATGTAAAAGGAAAATTGGATTAGGAAGAAAATAAAACGACTAAATTATTAGTCGTTTTTTTGTTTTTCTATCTAAAACATAACTTAACATATATATTGTAATCATTGTAACTCCAACTAAAATAAACATCAACGACATATTGCGATCAGCAATGTATCCTAGAATAGGTGCAAATATTGCAACTAAAAGCGAAGTTAACTGACTTTCAACACTTAGTACACTCGCCCGTTTTTTAGGATCAGTTGCGTCCCCAACAAGTTCTACCATCAAAGGTCTTCTTATATTTAAAAAAATGTAGAAGAGTAAGAATATAATAAATACAATTATTATCTTATCTAAGAAGAAACTTAGTACAATCATAATTATTCCTGTAAAAGCCCACATAAGGTTTATAATCATTTTATTGTTGAATTTTTCAACGACTACATGGGCATTCTTAGATGCAATACTACTAACTAAATATATTATTGCATAAATTGCTCCTATATATATTTTTAAATTATCTTCTAATGAATACTTAGAGAATATAATTACACCCATAGTAATTGAAATAATAATTGGCTGAATATAATCCTTCAAACTCTTAAAAGCAGCCTGATAAGATGATGCTCCAAATAATAGTTTTCTCACCGGGACAGTTGTTAATGAGTATTTAACAGCTTTAACATTCTCCTTCAAAAAATCTTTTAAAGCAAATTTTTCCGTCGTTCTACTGTTAAGGTATTTAGGATAACTAATAATCAACATTAAATCTAACAAGTATGGAATAATTGATAATAAAAATAAGTATCTTACTTCTGGCAACCAGATAATGAAGATTATTGATATAATGCTCATCGTCATTGAACCAATGAGTGACATACTTCTTGTTTTCCCATAAATTTTACTTTTCGAAGCCTTTATCTCATTTCTATCTAGAAATTGCATTATCATTGCTTTATGTGTTCCTGATCTAAAAGCTTCTCCAAATCCAAAGAATATCATTGCTATTACAAACATATAATAGTCAGTTGCTATAAAGAATATTACAAAAGACATAATGTAGAAAATAAAACAAAAGACTAATTCTGTTTTTTTACCATATTTATCAGCAATTACTCCTGACGGAATTTCGAATATATAAATTATTATTTCTCTTATAGAATACAATATTCCAACTTGAAATAAAGTTAAACCAGAAATTACAGTAAGGTAATATAAAAGGTATGGCTCAAAGAATCTTAAGTTCTTTAGAAATCCATAAAAACCAAATTTAGTTATCTGTTTTTTTGTAATATCCATCTTTTCACCTCAAAGCAATAAAAAAAACCATACTGCACTCTTAAAAAAAGTATATAATATGGTTTTATATTACTATAACTTACTTCATATCATTAATATCATTAATCACTCTAGAGATTGCTTTATAAGCATCCTCTTCATCCTTGCCGTTGAAAGAAATCTTTATATTCTTGTTTGCAGGTACTCCAAGCGACATAACTCCCATAATAGATTTTAGATTTACTTTTCTATCGTTAAACTCTAAAATCATCTCAGACTGAAAACTATTTGCTTTAGAGACAAGTCTTGTTGCTGGTCTAGCATGTAACCCATTTTCATAAGTAATCTTGTATTTTCCAACAATCATATAAATTCCTCCGTTCTACAAACTAAATTTATTCATTATTACATCACCATTAAAAGGAAAAATTAATTTAACAGCGTTTCCTGAAACAAAGACTCCGGTTGCACCCAAATCTTTAATCTTTTCTAAATTACATTTTTCTACATTTTTTAATATAAAACTATATCGTGATCCTTCTTTACTTACACCCTTAATGTTAGCTTCACCACCAAATAAGTTTATAATAAGACTTATTTCCTCTTCAGATAATGGTTTAAGTTTTGGTTTTGGCCTATGAACATAAATAAAGTAAAAACCAATAAGCACTATTAGCACACAAAGAATAACTGGCCACCAAAAATTTTTATTTAACCAGTCTAAGTAGGTTGGCTCATCAAAAAATAAGAATATCATCTTCCACCACCTCTAAATTATTTTACCACAAAATCGCAGGATTTGTATGCTTAATAAGAAAAAAAGCCAATAATAATACATAAATGTTGTAAATTTTAGATACATATTAGACAATTTCATGAAAAGGAACGATATAAAATGAAATAAATTGTAAAAACAATTATTTAAATCACAATTGAAACTCAATAAAAGTATGAAGTAAATAACGGGAAAAATCTTGAATTAGTCATCATATATAAATTTCAGAATGCATCGAGAATCATAATCTATGAATTATATTGATAAGTGCAAATAATAAAAAGTTTAGCAAAATTTGCTAAACTTTTTCTTCATAGATTTGTTTATATATTTTTGAATTATTTTTTGTATGCTACTTCTCCATTTACAAATACATAGTTAGTTTTGGTCATGTAGTGATAAGGATGTCCATCCCAAATTACAACATCAGCATCTTTACCAACTTCAATAGATCCTACTCTATCATCGACATTATTCAATCGAGCTGCATTTATAGTAACTGATTTAAATCCATCTAACTCAGATAACCCTTCTCTCACAAATATTGAAACTTGAGTAATTGCATTAGCTAAGTGAATTACGGGATGATCTGTCATAATAGCGAAATCAATTCCTGCATCTTTTAAAATCTTAGCCGATTTGAATGTCATATTTCTTAATTCATATTTTGATTTCGATCCTAAAGTTGGACCAATGATAACTCTTTGATTGTGAGCTTTTAAATAATCTGAAATAAGATATCCTTCAGTAGCATGTTCAATTGTCATGTTCAAACCAAATTCTTCACTGATTCTAATTGCTGTAACTATATCATCTTGTTGATGCGCATGGATTTTAACAGGAAAACCGTCAAAAACTCTTGACAATGAATGATTTTTAGCATCATAATCAGGTTTCTTAACACCTTTTTTATTAGTTGCTACACCTTTTTCATAATCTCTTAATTTATCTTTATATTCTTTTGCTTTTGTTAATGCTTCTCTTATGATAGCTGCAGATGCCATTCTTGTAGATGGAGATTGAGTTCTATTTCCATATACTCGTTTAGGATTTTCACCTAAAGCCATCTTCATAGATGATTCAGCAACAACAATCATATCATCCATAGTTTTCCCATATGTTTTTAAAACACAGAAAGTACCACCTATTAAATTAGCACTACCTGGACCAGTACATACAGTTGTGACTCCAGCCTCTAGAGACTCTCGGAATGCAACATCTTGAGGTTTAACTGCGTCTATTGCCCTTAATTCAGGTGTGATTGGAGAAGTTGCTTCATTCCCGTCAGCTCCCTCGAATCCAATTGATTCTTCATAAACACCAATATGGCAATGAGGATCTACAATACCTGGTGTAACAAAATTCTCTAATGCATCAATAACTTCTGCCTGTGGATAATCAGAAGGATTGATTTTGCCTATTTTTGTAATCTTCCCGTTTTCCATTAAGATATCACATATTTCATAATTGATACCAGCCATACTTATTAAATTCGCGTTTTTGATTAAATACATTCTTCTTCTCCTATTCTATTAATTCAATACTCTTATTATGTTTCTATTCATTACTAGCTTCTTTAAGTTTTTGTTCTTTTCTAATCAATAATTTTGTTAAGAAATATCCTGTAACCCCCGCAAATAATCCTCCTAAAAGAGAGAATATGTTATTGCTTATATAACCAAATATGTCTTTATAAACTGGTATTTGAAATTCAAAACTTGCAGCTGTACTTGGATCTTTTATTTCAAAGAAAATAGCTATACAGCTAGCAAGTATAAATCCTAAGACAGCATAATATGATTGCGAATGAAATCTTTTAAAACAGTACTCAATAATTTTACTGAACAGTATAATACTAACTGCTGCACCTAAAGTAAAAGGAATAATAACTTCTAAGTTATATAAAATACTAGAAAAATCAAAAATATTCCCTACAACATTAGATACAATGGCTGTATAATACCCTAACACCAATAATAGTGCTGAGCCTGAAATGCCAGGCACAATCATTGTCATTGAAGCTGCCATCCCTATAAAAAATACTAGTAAAAGATTTTTAAAATTTATATTGATATAATCAATTCCAGTAGCTTCTCCTGTTTTTTCAAATACTACTAGTAAAATAATTAAACTAAATGATATTAAAAAAGATAAACTACTACTTAGAGTCAGTTTATTAGTTGATGCTTTTTTGTATATTGGTTTAACCCCACCTATTATTAGACCGATAAAGAATAATAATACTATAAATGAATTCCATTCAATAAGAATGCTAAAAAGTTTAGCTAATAATATCACCGATATCCCTATTCCCAAAAATACTGGAAACAAAAACTTAATACTTTTTTTGAATTCCTTGAAAATATTACCGATTGAGTGAAGTAATTTTTCATATACACCTAGGTAAATAGCAAGTGTTCCACCACTTAATCCAGGAATTATAAAAGCAATACCAATAAAAAATCCTTTCAAAATAAGTTCGAAGAAAACCATTAGTCCACCTGTTCAAAAATCGCATCACCAATTAAATCATATTCAAAATTTGATTTAATCATAACATCTACAAAATCACCGATACTTAAAGGTTTTTTTGATTGAAAAACAATCATTCCATCAATATCATCCGGTGCGAATGCATAGCTTCTACCATAGTAAAAACTACTTTCTGGATCAAAAGATTCTACTATTGTAAGATGTTTTGTATTTCTTAATTTGCGATTTCTCTTTCTAGATATTTGTTTTTGAAGCTTCATTATTTTATTTAAACGCTCTGCCTTATCAATTTCATCGACTTGATCAGCAAAGTTATAAGACGCAGTATCTTCTTCTTTGGAGTATGAGAAAACACCTAATCTATCAAATTCGTACTCTTTAGTAAATTCATATAGTTGATTAAAATCCTCTTCTGTTTCTCCTGGAAATCCAACTATATATGTTGTTCTTATAATACTATCAGGTATTTCTGTTCTTATCTTGCTTAGTAATTTAACTAAAAACTCCTTATTTCCTCTACGATTCATTCTTTTTAGAATTTTCGAAGATATATGTTGAATTGGAATGTCAAAGTAATTAGCAACTAAATCATTTTGTTTAATCTCTTGAATCAATTCATCTGTTATTTCATCAGGATACAAATATAAAATTCTAATCATCTTAACTCCATCAATTTTAGATACTTCCCTTAGAAGCTCTGGCAATTTACTTTTACCATCACTACTCCAATCGTATCCGAATCTAGTTGTATCTTGAGAGATTAGATTCAGTTCTTTAGCACCTTTTTTAACAAGAATCTCACATTCACTAACAATATCTTGAATTGTTCTTGAACGAAATTTTCCTCTGATTAACGGAATCGCACAATAAGTACAATTATTGTCACAACCTTCACTGATTTTAATATATGGAGTATAGATAGATCCTGTTAATAATCTGCTTTCATATTTTAATGGTCCAAATTTTAAGTTGTAATCTTTTAAAACCTCTTGAAGTATCAAGTGAATTTTTGGATAATCTGTTAAAGGAATAATTCTGTCTATAAATGGCATTTCACGCATTAATTTTTCTTTATATCTCAACGCATAACATCCAGTAACTATAAGTTTCTTACCAAATGTTTTCATCTCTCTAATTGTTTCTATAGTTTCTTGCTTAGCTGCCTCGATAAATCCACATGTGTTTATAAATATTACATCTGCTTCAGCTGGATCATTTACTACTATACAGCCAGCATTTGTTAATATACTTAATATCATCTCTGAATCGACCAAATTCTTAGCACATCCAAGACTAATAAATCCTATTTTCATAATTACCTCGTTTTCTCTTAATAGATATTATAATATAGTTTTGAAGGCAATAAAAGAAAAAAGAGGAAAAAATCCTCTTTTTATTAATATTATGTTGGTTGGTTAAGGAATTGTGAATTATACAAATCTGCATAAACACCATTTTTAGCTAGTAATTCTTTATGGTTTCCTTGCTCAACGATACTACCTTGATCCATAACTAAGATCATATTTGCATTTTTAATTGTTGATAATCTATGCGCAATTACAAAACTAGTTTTTCCTTCCATCATATAATCCATTGCATTTTGAATATAACTTTCAGTTCTGGTATCTACTGAACTCGTTGCTTCATCTAGGATTAGGATTTTTGGATTACATAAAATTGCTCTTGCAATTGTTAGTAACTGCTTTTGCCCTTGTGAAATATTTGAAGCATCTTCTTTTAATACAGTGTCATATCCTTCTGATAATGTTTCAATAAAGTGATGGACATGAGCTTGTTTACATGCTTGAATAATTTCTTCATCCGTAGCTCCGTCTTTACCATATGCAACATTTTCTTTAATTGAACCTGAGAATAACCAGGTGTCTTGAAGAACCATTCCGAATAATCCTCTTAAGTTATTTCTAGTAACATCAGTTGATTTAATTCCATCAATGTAGATGTTCCCATCACTAACTTCGTAGAATCTCATAAGCAAATTAACAAGTGTGGTTTTACCAGCGCCTGTTGGACCAACTATTGCGATTTGTCTTCCTGGGTAAATCTCTAAATTAAGCCCTTTAATTAATTCTTTATCTTCTTCATAAGAGAAATCAATGTCTTTGAACTGAACACTTCCTGAGAATACTTTGTCTGAGAAATCTTTTACATTGCTTTCCTTAATTTCCTCTACTTCATTTAGCAACCCAAAAATTCTTTCAGCTCCTGCAACTGTTGATTGTAATTGGTTAACAATACTAGCAATATTCAATATTGGATTTGCAAATCCTTTTTGATAAGTAATGAAAACTGCTATATCTCCAATTAATAACGGATTAGCTGCTCCTGCAAGTATTCCACCTACGAATACAACTGCTACATAACCTATGTTAGTAATAAACTCTAAGATTGGTCGAATTAGACCAGATAAGAATGCAGCGGCTTTTGCAACACCTGTTAAATCATTATTTATAGCTTGGAATTTTTCATAAGATTCTTCTTGCTTTCCAAATAATTTAACAATAACATTTCCACTAAACACTTCCTCAATATTACCATTTAAACTACCTAAGAAGCGTTGTCTTTTAATAAATTTAGTTTGAGATTTCTTTGCAATCTGTTTAGTAAATATAACATATAGTGGCAAAGTAATAATTGCTATAATTGTTAATTGCCAAGATATTATAAACATCATTACGAAGAATCCAACAATTGAGAAGAAAGATGATATTATTTGCAACAAACTCTGTTGAAGCGAATTGATTACCGTATCAACATCATTAGAAAAAATTGATAAAATATTTCCGGTTTGTTCTCCATCAAAATATTTAATTGGTAATTTTTCTAATTTTTCTCGCATTGTATTTCTTAAGTTTCTTCCTAGTTGGATTGAAACTTTATTACTTAAAACATGACTTGTTGTTTCAACAACGTACCTTAATGCAAATAAAGATAAGATAATAATAAAGAATTTTGCTACATTTTTAGCAACTGTAGCGCTATCTAACTCTCCGTTAATAAATTTTTGCATATCATTCATAATCAATCTTATGAAGTTAGGTCCAATTACCATAATCGCTATTGTTAGTAATGTAAAAACACTTATGATAATTAATTGAGCTTTGTAAGGCTTAAAAAACGTTATTAATCTTCTAACAGTGCCTTTAAAATCCTTGGCTTTTTCAGCTGGCATTGCCCATCCCCCAGGGGTATGACCTCTACCTCTTCTAGGACCACCTTGTGGTCTTTGATATTTGTTAGAAGGGTCTCTTTCCTGAGGTTGATTATTCATTTCTTTTATTTTTCTATCTTTTTTATCGCTCATTGTAATTCCTCCTCTTCCATTTGAGATAAGGCAATTTCACGATATACCTTGCAATCTTTCAGTAGTTCTTTATGTTTGCCATAACCAACCATTTTTCCTTCTTGTAGAACTATGATTTTATCAGCATCCATAATAGTTCCAATTCTTTGTGCAACTATTAAAACTGTTGAATCCTTAACTTGTTCTTTCATTGCTTTTCTAAGATTCGCATCTGTTTTAAAGTCTAGAGCTGAAAAACTATCATCAAAAATATATATTTTTGGTTTTCTTACTAAACTTCTAGCAATTGATATTCTTTGTTTTTGACCACCTGAAAAGTTAACTCCACCTTGTTCAACATAAGTCTCATATTTTTCATCTAATGAATCTATGAATTCTTTTGCTTGTGCTATTTCAGCAGCTTCCTCAACATTTTCTTGGCTTGCATCTATTTTACCAAAAGCTATATTTTCTTTAATTGTACCTGAGAATAATTGAGCTTTTTGAGTAATATAACCTATTTGTTCTCTTAATTTTTTTAGTTTTATATCTCTAATAGGCACTCCATCAATCGTTAAGCTACCACAACTAATATCTAGCAACCTAGGAATCATGTTAACAATAGTTGATTTTCCCGAACCGGTTGAACCAATAATAGCTACAGTCTCTCCTGGTTTTGCTACAAAAGATACATCTTCTAAAACATTTGTATCGGCTTCAGGAAATTTGAAGCAAACATCTTCAAATTTTACTTCCCCTTTAAAATCAAAATTATCATATTCATCTGAAGCTTCATCTTTAATAGTTGCTTCAGTTTCAAATATTTCTTTAAGCCTATTAGCTGAAACTTGAGCTCTTGGATACATAATAAATGTCATTGTCAACATAAGTATACTAAACATTATTTGCCCAGCATATTGAAATACCGCTGATACATTAGCTAAACCTTGATAATCTGTAATAGTTCCACCAGTCATCATCAAATAGCCTGTGAACAATATCCCTACCATAGCTAGGTTAAAAATTAAATTAATAGTTGGATTTAGTATAGCCATGATTTTACCAACTTTATATTGTAAGTTAGATAAATCTTTGTTAGCTTCATCAAATCTTTCAACTTCTTTATGACCTTGACCAAAGGCTCTAATTACTCTTACGCCATTGATGCTTTCTCTTGTTACAAGTGTTAATCTATCAATTTTCTTTTGTTGTTGCTTAAATAATGGTATAGCAATAATAAATACTATAACAATTATAACAACTAAGATAGGTATTGAGTAACCTAATACACCAGTTAATTCTGCGCTTTTTCTTAATGCAAAAATCATACTACCAATGAAAATAACTGGTATTCTTAAAATCATTCTTGATCCCATCATAATGAAATTCTGAATTTGAGTAACATCATTTGTTGCTCTTGTTATTAATGATGATGTTCCAAACTTTGATGTTTCTAAAATTGATAATGAATTTACTTTTTTATATAAATGACTTCTTATATCTCTACTTACATGAGTTGCTAAGTGACTTGAAAAATACATTAATCCTATTGCTGACAATGATGAACCTAAAGTCACACCAAGCATGATTAATGAGTATTTAGAAATTACTCCAAAGTCAGAAACTTGAGTCAAAGTACAGCCTACCGCTGATAAATCACAAGAATCAACTAGTACTCCATCTAGTCGGTATTCTGCCCATATACCTTCACCAATTAATCGACTCATAAAGTCAGGCAATAATAAAACACTAAGTGATGTTAAAACAACCAATATTGAAATTAGAATAACTTCTTTCAAATATGGTTTCATATGTCTAAATATTAGCTTCATTAATTATATCCTCCTCATTGTAATACTCTCTAAGTAAATGATAAATTTTCTTTGTAATATTCCGTAATACTTCTCTTTCTTCATTAGTTATTACAGTATCTACTAAATCGTCCCATTCCTTAACTACTTTTCCTACTTGTATTGCCATATTTTTTCCTTTTTCGGTTACAGACAATACATAGGCTCTTAAATCATTAGGATTCTTCTCTTTAATTACAAGCCCATCTTTAACTAATCTATTGATAGCTCTTGTCGCATGAGATTTATGATATACAGATTCTCCTACTATATCATTCATTTTGATACTTTCATTAGCTTTATAGATTTTTCTTAAATAAGGTATTTCAACACCCGATAATTCGAACCCGCTTGATTTTTCTCTAAAAAAACGATGTCGATACTTGTGTATGGCGTGATCATACTCATTTCTTTGCATATATTTGCTCCTTTCGGTTTAGTTGCATTGTCAACTAGTTATAGTTAAAAGTATAACTCGATTTAGTTGCGTTGTCAACTATAATATTATATTAATTTTATAATAAATAAATCATGCTATAGATTTTCTACTTTAAAATATTATGAATAATGTTATAATATTTCTAGAGGTGGCAAAATGTATAAAATTGACAGGAACCTTATCGTAAATACAATTAAAGAAATGATTATGGAAACCACACGCACTCTAGGTTCAGAAGTAATTAAAAGTCTTGAATCAGCTTTTGGCAATGAAAAAAACAATATCGCAAAAAATGTATTAAGTAAAATTATTGAAAACCAAAGGATTGCTAAAGAAGAGAACATTCCTTTGTGTCAAGATACAGGTGTTTGTGTCTGTTTCATTGAAATAGGTAGAAATTTGATTTTTGATTATGATTTAACTGAAGCTATTAATGAAGGAGTAAGTGTTGGTTATACTGAAGGTTTCTTAAGAAAATCTGTAGTAAAACATCCTCTAAACCGTATAAATACTAAAGATAATACTCCAGCCGTCATTCACTATGATTTTATTCCAGGAAACAAAATGATTATTCATTTAGCTCCTAAAGGTGGGGGTAGCGAAAACATGTCAACATTGAAAATGCTGACTCCAGCTGATGGTAGAGAAGGCATTATAAACTTTGTGCTTGAAACAATCGAGAACGCTGGTGGAAAACCTTGCCCACCACTCATAGTAGGAATTGGTATTGGGGGTAATTTTGAACATGTAACCTATTTAGCAAAAAAAGCTATATTTAGACCAATAGATGATAACGCTAAAATTGATGAAGATAGACTTTTGGAAGTAGAGTTGCTAGAAAGAATCAATAAACTAAATGTCGGTCCTATGGGCTTGGGTGGAAATACTACTGCTTTAGCTGTAAAAGTTAATTCAGCAGCTTGCCATATAGCATCACTTCCTGTAGCTGTAAATTTACAATGTCATAGTGCGAGAAAAAAAGAGGTGACTTTAATTGGAAAAGAAGCTTAATACACCTATAGATGATTTAACTAGAGAAAGCTTAACTATTGGTGATGAAGTATTAATATCAGGAACTATATATACTGCAAGAGATGCCGCTCATAAAAACTTAGTTGAAGCTTTAGATACATCTCAAAAACTTCCATTTGAATTAGAGGGACAGATTGTGTATTATGTTGGACCAACTCCAGCTAGACCTGGCAAGGCAATTGGAAGTTGCGGACCAACTTCAAGTTACAGAATGGATAAATTTAGTCCTAAGTTAATGGCAAAAGGTTTAAAAGTAATGATTGGAAAAGGTGAAAGATCAAATGAATTAGTTGCTGAAGTAAAGAAGCATAAAGCTGTTTACTTAATGGCAATTGGTGGTATTGGTGCCTTACTATCGAAAACGGTAAAATCAAGTGAGGTTATTGCATATTCTGAACTTGGTGCTGAAGCAATAAGAAAATTAACTGTTGAAAACTTTCCAGCAATCGTAGCTATTGATTCAAAGGGAAATACAATTTTCTAATAAAAAGAACTCGAAATATTCGAGTTCATTTTTTTTTAGTATGCTTTAGCCCAGTAGACTAAGTGTTTTGCATCCTCACCACAAATTGGGCATTTCTTACCAATTGGCGTTTGATCAAAAGGCATACACCTTGATGTTGCTTGGGTATCATTTTTCACTTTTAATTCACAGTCTCGATCTCCACACCACATCATTTTAATATATCCTGGTTTTTCTTTAATCATTTTCTTAAACTCTTCGTAATCTTCAGTAGATTTAGTGTTATCTAAGACATTCATTAATGCTCTTTGATACATTTCATCATGAATTGTCTGCAATAATGGTGGAATAGATTCATCTACAATTGAAATTTCATGAGTAGTTTTTTCCCCATTATATCTTTTCACAACAACACACTGATTATTTTCTAAATCTCTTGGTCCAATTTCGATTCTTAATGGAATTCCCTTCATTTCAGATTCAGCAAATTTCCACCCTGGAGACTTATCAGAGTCATCAATTTCTACTCTTACTCCTTGTTTTTCTATTTCTTCTTTCAATTCAACACAAGCCTCTAAGACACCAGGTTTTTTCTGTTGAATTGGTATTATTATTACTTGTGTTGGCGCTAAATATGGTGGCAGTACAAGCCCAGAATCATCTCCATGAACCATAATAACCGCTCCAATTAATCTTGTTGATAACCCCCAAGAAGTTTGATAAGGATTTTTAACTTTTCCATCTTTATCTTGAAAGCTTATATTGAACGCTTCTGCAAAACCAGTGCCAAGATAATGAGTAGTTCCACTTTGCAAAGCTTTTCCATCATGCATTAAGGCTTCAATTGTATAGGTATTTACCGCACCGGCGAATTTCTCTTTTTCTGTTTTTGTACCAATAATAAATGGAATTGCTAGAAAATCTTTTCCTAGTTTTTCATATATTTCTAATATATCAAATGCTTCTTTTCTAGCTTCTTCTTCATCTCTGTGTACAGTGTGACCTTCTTGCCATAGAAATTCACTTCCTCTTAAGAATGGTCTAGTTGTTTTTTCCCATCTTACAACAGAACACCATTGATTATATTTCTTTGGCAAATCACGATAAGATGTAATGATTCTTGAATAGTGATTACAGAATAAGGTTTCAGAAGTTGGTCTTATAATCAATCGTTCAGCTAGTTTCTCATTTCCACCAATTGTTATAATTGCAGTTTCAGGAGCAAACCCTTCAACATGTTCAGCTTCTTTCATAAATAATGATTCTGGAATGACAAGCGGCATATAAACATTTTGATGACCAGTTTTCTTAAATAAATCATCTAAATATCCTTTAATTCCCTCCCATAATGCATAACCATAAGGTCTATAGATAATAAACCCTTTAGCGTCTGAATAATCCATTAATTCTGCTTTACGGCATACATCTGTATACCATTTAGCAAAATCTGAATTTCTATCAGTAATCTCTTTTACTAATTTCTTTGCCATAATATCACTCCTTTGTTTTAAGTATTATAACATAATATAGTTACATTTAAATAACTAAACAACTTTTTCAATAAATCTCAATAAATCTTCTTTTGTGCCGTATTTAAAGACATTACAGTCTTCAAGTACTTGTTCAAATATGTGACCTATATCTTGCTTCATAACAGCTTGAATTTCATCTTTGTTTATTTTCATTTCTTTTAGAGATTCTATCCAAGTAAGATGTTTTTCCAATTCTTTATATTCCTTTGGATCTTTATTGTTAAGAAGACAATCTTCTATTAGATTAAGTTCCTCTACTAATCTTCCAGGTAGAATAGCTAACCCCATTACCTCTATAAGACCAATATTTTCTTTCTTAATGTGAAATAATTCTTCTCTAGGATGGTACAACCCGTAAGGCTGTTCTTCGGTAGAATAATTATTTCTTAATATTATATAGAAATTATACTTAGCTCCATCAAGTTTAAGTATCGGCGTTACAGTGTTATGGTCTTCATCAGTATGAGAATATATTTTGATGTTTTGATTTTCATACTTGTACCAAGCTTTATAAATATCTGAAACCATGTCGAGTAACGCATTTTCGTTATTAGAACTAACTTTAATAGCAGCCATTGGCCAATCTAATATTTCTACTTCTACTTTTCGTCTTTTATATTTTCGTAAAACTCGAGCTTTTTCAATTGGAAAATCATATCTTCCTCCTTGAAAATGATGATGACCCAGAATTGATCCTCCAACTATTGGAAGTCCAGCATTTGAACCAACTAGATATTGAGGAAACTTATTAATGAAATCAACTAATTCAGCAAAAGTCCTTTCATTAACATACATTGGTGAGTGCTCTTTTTTTAAGATAATCATATGCTCATTAAAGTAAGCATATGGGGAATATTGGATACCCCATTCTTCTTTTTCATGATTTAGAGTAATTGATACAACTCTATGATTTGATCTCGGAGCTAAACTCGTAGATTGATATACACCTACATTTTCCATACATAATGGACAAGTTGGGTACTTATCTTTGTTTAGAGCTTGCTTTTTAATATCTTTTGGATCTTTTTCCGGTTTTGATAAATTAATAGTAATTTCTAAAGGAACATATTTCCCATCATAAGTGTATTGAATATTTTTTTCATTTCTCTTTGTTTTAATATAATTAGTTGCTTTCGAAAAATCATGGAAAAAAGTTGTAGCTGTTAAAGGCCCAGTTTTATATTTTGTTTTAAATATTCTTGTTAGTTCACTAGGACGTGGCAATACACAATCAACAATTTTCGCCTCAAATGCATCTCTTGATATTACTGTATTCGATTCAATAATCTTATTTTCATATGCATAGTCAAGAATAGAATTAATGATTTCAAAAAAATCTAATTCTTCACTTACGACTTCTTTATTAAATTTATTTAATTTGAGTAAATACAGTAACCTATTAGCTGCGTAATACTCGTCATCGAGTCCTAGATAAAGGTTTTTCTTAGCATAAACAATAAGTTCATTGATTTTTTGATTAATCATAATTACTCCTTATATCCATTAGGATGTTTTTTATGAAAACTCCAAGCAGATGAAATTATATCTTCAATATTCTTAGTTGGTTTCCAGCCTAAGATTTTTTCAGCCTTTTTATATGTGGCAACTAGTTTATCTGGGTCTCCTAATCTTCTACTTCCAATCTTCATAGGCAATTTATGCCCTGTAACTTTTCTAGAAGTTTCAACTATTTGAAGATTTGAAAAACCAGTCTCTGTTCCTAAATTAAATATTTCAGAACTATTTCCTTCTTCTAGGTATTTTAAAGCTTTTATATGAGCATCTACCAAATCTTCTACATGAATATAATCTCTTATACAAGTTCCATCAAATGTTAAATAATCATTACCAAATATAGTTATATACTCGCGTTTTTCAAGTGGAACTTGTAAAACAATAGGGATTAAATGTGTCTCTGGAAAATGATCTTCTCCTATACTTGAGTCACTCGAAGCTCCAGCTACATTAAAATATCTTAAACTAACATATTTAATATCATAAGCTTTATCAGCCCATTTCATCATTTTTTCCATAAACAGCTTAGTTTCACCATATGGATTTGTTGGATTTGTTTCATAGTCTTCAGTTATTGGCATTTTTTCGTGTGAACCATAGGTAGCTGCACTTGATGAGAAAACAATTTTTTTAACATCATATTTAGCCATCATTTCTAGTAAGACAATTGTTCCGTTTACATTATTATCAAAGTATTTAATTGGATCTTTCATTGATTCACCAACTAAACTAGACGCTGCAAAATGAATACATGCGTCAATAGTATTGTCCTTAAATACTTTATTAAGGAAATCACGGTCTCTAATGTCTCCTTCATAAAATTTAGCTTGTTTAGGCAAAGATTCTTTATGACCAGTAAGTAAGTTATCAACTACGATAACTGAATGTTCTAATTCTATTGATAGTTTTACAAAGTGACTGCCAATATATCCTGCGCCACCTAATACTAATAAATTCATGTCTACCTCCAACTAATATCATTCAATTTAGCAAATTGAATGAAAAACTTATGTTCTGGTTTTAAATTAAAAATCATTTGTTCTTTTTTTGTAGGGTGTTCAAATTCTATTTGATAAGCATATAACCCTAGGAAAAATTCTCTGTTTGGTTTAAATCCACCATATTTAGAGTCTCCGAGTATTGGATGCTCTGCATTAGATAATTGAAATCTTATTTGATGAAACCTGCCTGTGATTAAGTTAATTTTAATTAACGAATACTTTTCATCAAAAATCATTGCCTTATCAAGAGTTTCATACTCTAACTTTGCAAGTTTACCATTTGTTATATCTCCAAGTCTTGCTTGTCTCTTAACTTCATCTTTTACAATGTAATCTTCCAATAATCCATTATCATTATTTAGTGATCCTTTAACAATGGCCAAATACTTCTTTGTAAAATCATGATTTCTGATTTGTTCAGAAAGTCTTTTAGCTGCTTTTGATGTTTTTGCAAACACCATTAAACCAGCTACATTGATATCTAAACGGTGAACTAAACCAAGGTAAACATTCCCTGGCTTATTGTACTTATCTTTTATATATTCTTTTAAAATATTAACCATATCAGGTTGTGCTATGTCTCCCGCTTGAGACAAAACACCCCTTGGTTTAAGTACGACAATTATATGGTTATCTTCAAATATAATCTTAAGATTCATTGTTATCTCTTTCTTGGTTTTATTACTATTATTTTACCACAAAACAAAAAGAAAAACTAAACCTTTTTGGCTTAGTTTAAATTTTAAGGATTAACTCTATTTGGACCTCTATACAAGAATGTTACATCTCTAATATTATCAATATTAAATAATCGCATCATAAACCTGTTTAATCCAAATCCATATCCACCGTGTGGTGGAACTCCGAATTTGAAGAAATTGAAATAGAAATCTAGTGATTCTAATGGAATATCTTTCATTTTAGCTTGTTCTTTTAATACATCAATACGATGTTCTCTTTGTGCACCTGTAGTAGTTTCTATACCTTTATATAATAAGTCAAAACTTTTAGTAAGCCCTCTTTCATCTAACATATGGTAAAAAGGTCTAGCTTCAAATGGATAATCAATAATGAAGACAAAATCAGAATTCAATTTCTTTCTTGCGTATAAGCATATAAGTTCTTCTTCTCTACGATCAAAATCAAATTCTTTTTCACCGATATATTTATAGTTTTCTTGAATTATTTTTTTAGCTTCACTAAAAGGAATTCTTGGAAAAGCAACTTCTGGTACAGTAATTTCTTTTTTGAATGTTTTTTGGAATTCCTCACCTATGCTATTCTTTAAATCTTTCATTACTTCAACCATGATTGCTTCTTCTAAATCCATTACATCATGATGTGAGTTGATCCAGCTCATTTCACAATCTACAGATGTAAATTCCGTTGCATGATAAGCTGTATGAGATTTTTCAGCTCGAAATACTGGTCCAATTTCAAAAACATTATTAAACCCAGCTGCCATCGCCATTTGTTTATAGAATTGAGGAGACTGAGCTAAATAAACTGTTTTTCCAAAATAATCAAGTTTGAATACTTCCGCTCCTGATTCTGAGGCTGTGCCTAGTATCTTTGGAGAATGTATTTCAATGAAATTATGATCTATCCAATATTTTCTCATTGACATTTCTGCAATTGTTTGAGCTTTGAAAATCAGATAATTTCGGTCAGTTCTCAAATCTAAAAAACGATTATCAAGACGTAAATCTTGTTTCGATTTGTTATTATAGTCATTAATGTCAATCGGTAGCTCTTCTTCGCTAGCTGAAGTAACTTCAATAGCGGTTGGAATAAATTCCATACCTCTAAGCTTTACTTTAGGAGCGTCTAAAATTACACCCTGAGCTTTAATTGTACTTTCCTTAGTTAAAGCACTTACAATTTCATTCAAAGCTTTATTCTCTTCATTCTTCTCAATTGTAAGTTGCACTTTAGCTGAAGAATCTCTAATTATTAAGAATTGAACATATTGTAAATCTCTAACTTTATCAACAAATCCACTAATACTGATTTCTTGATTAAAATAGTTTTGTAAATCTTCAAAATATATTTTTTCCATATTATCACCTGTTCATAAATAGTCAAATTATTATAGCATAATAACATAAGGTTTTCAATTGATTAAAAATTAATATAACGTGTTTTAGTGCTTTTGATAAACATACTGGTAAAATATTAAAATATTGATTAAAATATACATAACAAAATTGTTATATTTACTAATAATATTTAAGAACGGACTCTAATCTAAATAGAGTCCGTTTTATTTATTCAGATTTATGAACCACAATTTGTGGAAATGGTATCTCAATATTGTTTTTATCTAGTATCTCTTTAATTCCTTTTCTAATAGCTCTTTCAATAGCATAATGCTTCTCTGTATCGGTTTTAACAATAACTGTTATATTTACTGAACTATCTGCTAGAGCTGTAACTCCTAGAATAACAGGATTTTCTATTATCTCAGGGAATATTTCTCTATACTTAGGCAATTCTTTATTCAATATTGAAATTGTTTTTTCAATATCTTCAGAGTAACTGATTCCAAACTCAATAACCGCAACTGAATTTGTTAATGAATAATTTGTTACATTTTTGATAGTTCCATTGGTCATGATTTTTACGTCACCTTTCCAGTTCCTGAACCGGGAACTTTTAAGTCCAATGTCTATTACTTCTCCTTTAAATCCATTAATTTCAACAACATCTCCCACATCAAACTGATGCTCGAAAATGATAAAGAAACCAGCTATAAAGTCATTAATCATACTTTGTGCGCCTAAACCAACTACTAAGCCTAAAATTCCTAGTCCTGCAATCGCTGGTAAAACATCGACTCCCCATAAAGCTAATGTAATTAAGATAGCTACTATTTCAATACTATACCTAATAATACTTTTAACTACTTTCAGCATCGTTGTCATGCGTTTTTTGTTTGGACCTTCTTTTAAACTTGCCCTTTTTAATAAAATTGTAGAAACTTTAATAATTAGAGTTGCAATAAAAAATGTAATGATTGTTCCTGCAATTGCACCAATCTTAGATCCAATATTATCACTAATACTAGTCCAAATATTATTGATTTGTGAAGAGTAATCTAATCCAAAGAACCAAAGAATTAGTCCTGCAAATCCTACAAAAACAAAAAACAACAATATGTAGAACCAAAAAATTCCCTTTTTATTTGTTTCTTGCCTTTTGGCTATTGCTTTATTTATGATGAATGCTAATCCTACATAAACAATTAACAGTATAACAGTGAATATTATATTTAACGCTGCACTAAATAAAAACATACTTTTCCTTCTTTCTAATTTTTAAGTAATTAAACTCAATACTTAAAACAACAACTTATAACTAATATTATATACAATATAGTAACTAATGCAAATAAATAGTAATAATGCGCAAATAAAAAAGTTTACTTCTTTTCAGAAATAAACTTAGAATAATCATTCTGGGCAGTCATTACTATGTTGCTTGCTTTATGTTACCACATACTACGGGCATCGTCTATTGATAATTGCTTTCATATTTTACATAATTGCTCGTTAAATGTTGCCAAGTAATATATAAAATAAGCAAAATATGTTTACACATACATAGTATAACATATATTGAAAGTAGTGAAATAACATATTTAGGATATTTATTATAATGAGATATACATTTAATTCAACTTATTTATTATAGATTTCCAAAAGAATGTTTACACTGGAAACTATTCAAATAACCTGTAGTTTTAATATTACAAACATTATGTTTTTTTCTAATAAAAAAGTTTGCTTCTTTTCAGAAATAAACTCAATATAGTTAATCCGTTTTGTCATTACGGAGTTTCATTCTTTTTATATGGAAAATTGTATGTTTTCATACAGAGTTGATTTTCTAAGACAAGATAAGGAGCAAAATTCTTGTGAATCCCACTCGCTCAGCTCCATGAATGTTCTCTTATTCACACTGTTTAAAAACCATACCAATCCACGTTTCGCCTAGAGAATTAGTCGACATGGTTAGATCTTTTAGTCCTGAATTAAAAATCGCTATGGATTTAAAAGATGAGTTCTACGAAATGATTCATACTTGCGGTTCTAAAGAAGCACCTAATACTTTAAAAGCATTTATTGAGCAGCTTAAAATTCAAGAATCCCTGAATACTTTATAGTAGTTAAAACTTATGACAATTGGTTTATAGAAATATGTAATTCTTTTATTGATTCAAGATATACGAATGGTTTCATTGAAGGCTTAAACAATAAGATCAAAGCTATTAAAAGAATTAATTTTGGTTTTAATAACTTTCATAACTTCAAATCAAGAATATTTTCCCTTACTACTAATGATTTACCTCCTTCTTACTCATATTAAAAAATAGGTATTACTCCTATTGGAATAACACCTATTAACTAATTTATTTATTCAATACCCCTACCCTTGACATTCAGTCCTTTTATAAGACGTAAAGTCACACTTAAATATTTATTAAATGTATCACTCATAAATTAAGTAAAATTAAATCTACTAAAACTCACACTTTGTCTTCGAAATAAAGATATCAACATGTTGTAATTAAGCTAGGAAAGTAGCAGTATTTGCAACTGTTATCATCGTAATCAACATTGTATTGATGAATGCGCCTAACCAGATTGAACCTGTCTTGCGATATAGAATTCTAGATATTATTGCAGTAATTGCTAACAAAGGAATTGTTGCAAATGCAAGAATCGGTCTTAAGTTTTGATCCATAAAAGTGCGTTCTCCAGTAATTCTGAATCCTAAATATTGTACAATCACAATGATCAATAGACCACCTGTAATTCCAACAACGCTAATTAGGATATTTAACCATTCTTTACGATTTGCTCTTGCAATCGACTTATTGATGACAAATGAACTAGCAATAAAGAATGTTGCAAACAACAAGACATATTTAGCGGCTGTAATTAAGTGGTATTGTTCAAATACCTTGACAGCAAGCGTCCAGATTCTGAAGTCTGTATTGAAAAAGAATTCATTGAAAAATACTAGATTGAAGGCTGCATACAATGTAAGTAATGCAAGCAATAACGTCTTGCCTAGTTTAACTGGGCTAATCTTAACGCCATCAAGTTGGCCAATAGTCATTGACTGATCAACCTTTTTGAATTTATTGTTAATCAAGTTTGATATCAAATAAATGCCTATTACGATAATTGCATTAGCGACTGCCCAAGCAACGAATTCGTTGGTCGTCGGTTGAGTAAAATAGGATGTCACCGATGCAGATACACCTGGAAATCCTGCTTCCCCGACTCGATTAATCCACTGAGTGACATATAAGAACGTCACTGCAGATAAGATTATTGTCAGCGCATATCCGCCCCAGTAGGTGAATAGTGATACCTTGCCAACAGGCTTATTATGAAGCTTTGGTTCTTCACTGACACGAAGTGGAGCAAAGAATGAAGTTTTGGTCAGCAACAATGCAAACGGAATAATGAACATAAAGAAACCGATGAGACCAATAAAGTTAAACATTTCCTTAATCCACCATGTTTGTGCAAATAAACCACTTGCAGAATCAACTGGCAATAAAGTTACATTGCTTGATGCTGCTTTGCTAAAAAATTCCACAACAGCCCCAGTGGATGCTATTGAAAAATGATTTGCAGGGTGTATTTCGCTTGGGTTATAGATAACTCTCATGTATTGCTGTGCTGATGTCGAACCGAAATAATCCACAGTTCCATAGTAGTAGCCATTAACATTATCAGCGAGTGCATTGATAATTGGTGTTGTTGCCAGAACTTGAGAACTCAAATCAATTGAATTCACAAAAATATGTGCATTTTCACCATTCAAGAAATCTCTTGGTGCCGGATAGTCTGCCCCCATGAAGAAAAACTCATCATATTGAGCGGCGATAATACCAACATGTCTCGCACCATAATAATTTGTACTAATTGGGTCAGTCCCATCCATAACATTTGAAGCCGTATAATTCGCATCTGCTCCCATCAACAAGACGGATGCAATTTTCGAATTTACTATGTTCCCTGAATCTCTTTGTGCTTGAACCCATAAATCATCAAGATAAACTGCCAGATTTGCTGATAAGCCACCTAATGAATGTCCTGCCAGACCCACTTTTGTTTTGTCAACAAATTCAAGATTATAGACATAATTTACCGCATCATATAGGCCATATGCATTGGCAGTAAAAAGTGGTACAAAAGGTCCATCCACGAACTCATTGATATAGTCGTGCAACGTTGATGCTCCATGTGCATACATGTTTACAGATAACACGACAAAATCTCTTCTCGCAAGTTCAACTGCATTTGAATCTTGCATTTCAGAACTGTTCAAGTACCCATGTGATAAGACAACTGCAGGTTTAGGAGAACTTGGAGTTGCAGTTTTAGGTACATAAAGTTGTCCTGTAAGTACACCAACATCAGTGACAACCCTAATGTCATGAATATCAACATTGTTGCCATCAGTTTTAACAGCTCTTGCACCGATTCCGCTAATCAAACACAATAAAATCGCTACAAGTAAAACAATTATTGCAAATTTCTTTTTAAACATAATTTTTTCCTTTCTCTATTCTATTTTTAAAATCTTAATAACCTTAACTAATAAAAAAATGAAAAACAATTTTTTTGGAGAATTTCTTATTCTTACTTATAAGTATAAACCTCTTCTTTGTGAATGTGGTTTTTAAGAAAAAGTTGATTACGATATTGTAGTGAATGTTAGGATAAGCTTAAAAGTGACTACCCTGAATCTTATTTAGCCTCATGTGGTAAATTTGATGTGGCTCCTTTAGATATTTATACCCGTCTAAAAAATACTAAATAGTTTTTCTGCTATATTCCTTAGCCTACTATGTAGGCTTTTTCTAATTTTGAATTATTCTAACTTTTTAAATACAATTTCCTATAAATAAAAAAAGGGCAAAAACAAATAACATCATATTTGCTTTTGCTCTTTTGCTCTTAGCCGTTAGATTAACATATGGTAAGTATAGCATTTTGTTTTGTTAATGTCAATGTGGAATAAGTATATATTTGAACTGTGTTAGTTTCCAAAATAAACGCAATGAGTAATAATAAATGTTGCATTTAGTTAAGGAAGAAATATATGTCATAATATATATGTGTTCTAGTCAAAGAAAGGAGGCAGTTATGTCAAGATTAGATTACGAAGATTTACTTAAGATTTATAAACTGATTTCTTTAAATTATAGCGCTTATAATATTATAAATATTCACCCTTCTGCTTTATATCGCTTGATCAAAACTAATTTAGAGATCAAAAAAAAATAGCTTCCTTCATCAGAGTGGTATTTTTAGTATACCATGTCTCCAACTTTTGGAAGCTATTTCATGTATAAATGGAGCAGGTGAAGAGAATCGAACTCTCATAGTCAGCTTGGAAGGCTGAAGTTCTACCGTTGAACTACACCTGCGTTTTGACGCAAAATTATGATATCATGAAACACTATCATATGTCAACAGATATTTCTTTTAATTTTTTTCTACAACCCTAAGCTTTGCGCTATGTGCGCGATTATTAACTGCTAATTCTTCTTCATTAGCAATTATCACTTTTCGGTTAATTAATCTTAATTCGGGATCATAATCTACAATAATAGGTACGCCTTTAGGAATATCTATTGTAGAATGTGCTCTAAATATTTGTTTACAGATTCTATCTTCTAATGAATGGAAAGTTATTACAGCTAATCTTCCTTTAGGTGCTAATAATTCAATAGCATCCTCTAAAGCTTTTTTAAATACGCCTAATTCATCATTAACAGCTATTCTTAACGCTTGAAATGTTTTTTTAGCAGGATGACCCTTCTTATTTAAAACTTTATTAGGCAAGGATTTTTTAATTACATCAACTAACTCAAAAGTTGTATTAATTGGAGTTTCATTTCTGAATTTTACGATATTCTTGGCTATGCTTCTTGAATATCTTTCTTCTCCGTATTTAAAAAGAATATTTGCAATTTCCTCACTTGTATAATCATTAATTATATCCCTAGCGGTTAAGTCCCCGTCTTGATTCATTCTCATATCCAAAAAGTTATCGTATTTATATGAGAAGCCTCTTTCAGGTATATCAAAATGAAAAGATGAAACACCTAAATCAAATAAGATACCATCTACTTTGTCGATACCTAATTCTTGTAATCTAATTTTAGCATTTACGAAATTATCCTTAATGATTGTGTAATTAGAAAAATCAGCTAATTTCTCTTTAGCCTTGCTAATCGCAAAATCATCTTGATCAAACCCATATAAATAACCATTAGGTATTCTTTTCAATATTTCTTTTGAGTGACCACCGCCACCTAGAGTCATATCTACATAAGTTAATCCATCACGAATATTAAGATTTTCAATTACCTCATTCAATAGAACTGGTATGTGTTTTTCCATATTATTCACCTATATTATTATATCATAATTTGACAAAAGAAAAACGCTGATTACTCAACGCGTCTTTTTCTTTTATTCTTTGTCTTCTTTTTCAGGTTTTGGTTCTACAACTAATTTTCCTTTGTAGTATCCACATTTTCTACAAACTGTATGGCTCAATGTTAATTCACCACAATTAGGGCATACTGCCATAGTAGGAGCTTGTAATTTAAAATGAGTTCTTCTTTTTCTTTTTACAGATTTACTAATTTTTCTGAAAGGTACTGCCATTATGTTTCCTCCTCTATTTCTTTAATTTTGCAAATGGGCTATTTGTTGTTAATTCTTCTTCTGTTGCTTCAAAAATATCTTCTTTGTAATTTTTCAAAGCTTTTGGAGCATAAACCTTCATTGGCTTTTCTATCAAAATCTCTGAGAATATATATTGATCAATATCGATTGTAATTCCATCTAACAGATGTGTAGCATCGTCGATATAAACAGTAGAAAAATTAAACACTGCATTGAAGTCAAGACTAACATTTACTTCTTTTAATGTAAGTGAACATAACATAGTAATAACTGTCTTAATATTTAGATCAAATACTATTAAATCCTCATCTTTATAATAATCATAATAACCTGAAACTTCTGTCTCGCTCACGCTTACTAAATCTTCTTGTTTTTCAGTTATAAAACGGCTTAAATCTAGTAGAAAAAATAAGTCATTCTGGTTTTTTTCTTTTTTAATAAGTTCATGAATTGTCCACTTCAATTTCATCACCTCATCACAGCAAATCAATTATACTTTTTTTTATAATCATTGTCAAGAAAAATATCGCGCGTATATATATTAATATATATAAAAATAAATCAAAATAATTTGCATAATGAAGTATTTGAGTTATAATGTAAATGGTTTATAGAAAAGAGGAAGTATAATGAGTAAAATTAATGAAATAGAACAAAATATTCAAAACTTAAAAGATCCAACAACTAACCTAGCTTTTCATGAGTATAAAGCGATTAAGCATGTTGGTATAGATGAAGAAAACGACACTGTAGTTTTCGTAATTGAAGTTAAAGAAAAAACTCCAGAAGTAATAAAACAACTAACTAGAGACATCGCAAAAATAGTAAAATTACAAATGGGTTATAAAGGTATCAAAGTTGATTTTGTTCAAGGAAAATCAGCCAATAGCAAATCGAAAACAATACTAGTAGCTTCAGGCAAAGGTGGAGTGGGTAAATCAACTGTTACAGCTAACTTAGCTTATGCCTTAATGCGTTTAAACAAAAGAGTAGCTATAATCGACGCAGATGTCTATGGAGCTAATATGCCTAAAATCTTAAACGCTACAGAGCATACAATTATGGGGAATCAAGATGGAAAACTTTATCCATTTGAAAAAGATGGTATTCAAATGATTTCAACTGAGTATTTAGTAGATAAGAACCGTGCATTAATGTTAAGAGGTCCAATGTTAAATAAAGTTCTTAAATTATTTTTCGAAGATACTATATGGAATGGTGAAATTGATTACTTTATAGTAGATTTACCACCAGGAACTGGTGATGTAATGATGGATCTTAAAGATTTTTGTAATGACCCAAAAATGATTTTAGTAACTACTCCTCAAGCAAATGCAGCTCACATAGCAATAAAAGCTGGCTATGCAGCTAAGGATTTAAACCAAGAAGTAATTGGTGTTGTTGAAAATATGTCATACTATGAAGTAAATGGTGAAAAACATTACATTTTCGGTAAAAATGGTGGCAAGCAAGTCGCTGATGAATTATTAGTTGAACTGCTAGCGCAATTACCAATTGTTCCTAGTGATAATTCAGTTTATACAGAAAGTGATATTGCAGGTATACAGTATCTAAATCTAGCTCATAAAATTGTTAAGTTAATTAAGTAAAACACTTCAAAATTGAAGTGTTTTTTTTTGGATTTGTTTATTCTAATTAACTAAAACTATATATCCCAAATCTACTCTGCAGTTATTTTTTGTTGAAATTGTAACTTATTTTTTATTTCTTGAAACTTTTCAAGATAGATTAATGCGTCTTTATAACGATTTTTTTCTTTCAAGAGAAATGATATTTCCTCTAATACTATTTTTAGAAGATATAAGTTTTGTTTTTTTAACACAATCGGTAAAACATAATTAATTAAATAATCTTTGATATAAAGTTTCTTATCTTCCTCATATAATTTAAGTAAATTGCCGTAGTCTATTTCAGATTTCTGAAGATAATGTAAGTCATTTATTTCCTTCTTAACTTTTTTGAATTCCTTAATTTTACCCTTGCTGAAATAGTGCTTAGCTACTATAAACTTTCCAGCTAAATAGTAATCTCCATTCTTAGATAAATGTTCCAAATATTCCAATGGATTATTCGCTTTAATAGCTGAAAAGAGTAAAAATTCATTTTTGTCGCTATCATTTAACCCTTGTATATTTTGCTTAAAATTACTAGATCTCCTATTTGTTTCTTCATACAAGTAAAAGATTTCTAATTTAATAAATATATCTCTCATTCTTTCAATATTTTTATAGTTCAAGAATAAATTCTCAGCAATGACAAGACCATCTCTTGACATATTGAATAGATAGAGATTTCCATACACATCGAATTTCAAATATGAATATAGTGCATATATCATTTCATCATTTTGAATCTTATTCTGAATCGTTTCTATAATCATCCTAGCGCTTTGGTAATCATTAATCATAACATTATAGAATCCACTGTATATTAGAAATGTAGTAAACCCAAAATCTTCTAGGTGATTAAGATATTTATACATATCATTATGTAGTATCTTTGCATTATATGCATCTTTTGTTAGTATATAGTAACCAAATCTAGCTACATATAGCAATATACCAAAATCATATTTTTCAATTTCCAAATATAGTTTTTTATAAGACTCAATATCTTTATAAAAAAAATATTTGATAGATTTCTTTAAGATATCAATCATTTCTTCTGGTAGACTTATGTTATCGGTAGGCATGCCCATTCTTTCCATAATTAAGAATAGATGTTCCTTATTAACAATGATTTTGTTGTTCTCCATTTTAGATACATAAGTGTTAGAACAAATTCCTTTTGCTATTGTCTCTTGAGTCAAATTAAGTTCTTGCCTTTTTCTTTTAATACGATCTCCAAATCCTTGATAATAAAAATCATGCATTTCTTCTCGTCTCTTAATTATTGATGCTTTAATGTTTATATTCATTTTATCAGTCCTATGCGAAATATTTTGTCCCATTCATTATATTCAATAATAAAATATTTTGCAAGATATTTATTTTGAATATTTATGGCATATTTTTCACGAAACAGATATAATAGCCTAAATATAGACGAAAACCATGCCTTTTTATAGACATGGTTTTTTACAATATTTTTTAACGGGACATTCCTTGCAATTTGGTTTTTTCGCTTTGCAGAAATATCTACCAAAAAAAATAAATTTATGATGCAGACTTATCCAAACGGATTCGTCGTACAATTTTTTAAGTTTTTCTTCAATTTTTGTAGGATTATCATTATCACTTACAAGTCCTAATCGTTTTGAAACTCTTGAGACATGAGTATCAACCGCTATTCTTGGTATATGATAATATTCAGCTAGGAATACATTTGCAGTTTTTCGACCAACGCCTGGAAGCTGTTCTAATTCTTCTTGAGTATTAGGTATTTTTGAATTATGATCTTCTACTACAATTTCTGCCATTTTTTTTAAGTTCTTTGATTTATTTCTAAATAGACCAATACTCTTAATATCTTGTTCAAGGTCGCTTATGTCAGCTTGAGCAAAATCTTTAATAGAGTGATATTTAGCAAATAGTGTTTCTGTAACTTTATTAACAGATATATCTGTTGTTTGAGCACTTAACATAATTGCAATTAATAATTCATAGTCTTGATAATAGTTTAGTTCACATTTTGCATTAGGAAATAGTTTAGATACTTCTGTGTAGATGAACTCTTGTTTAGTTATTTCTTTTCCCATGAATCAAAGAAAGTTTTTAGAGCCTCTGATTTTTCTGTGTTATATTTGGTTTTTTTGGGCTTGCCTTTATTCTTAGAACGTTTCATTAAGACACCATCCACATAGCTAATTGATGATTTATTAGCTTTAATAGCATCTAGGGTCGCTCTTTTTATTTCATCTACAGTATAGTTATCTTCACTAATCCACTTCTGGATTAATTCTATTTCTAATGGTTTAAGTTGTTTTTGAAATTGATTTTCTAATAAATCTACAACTTCTTCTTCAATTGATTCGAATATTTTATCGGACTTAGTAACTTCTTGCTTAATTTGGTTTTTGTATACTTCGATTAACTTCGAAACTGTATTATCTAAAGAGAAATCTTCAGTTTCTTTATTTTTGTCTTGTTTAACTAACCGAATTACTAAATATTTCTTCTTAATCAAACCATCTAAAGTCTGTAGAAGCTTTTCTTCTGATACTGTTAATTTTTTCACTAATTTTGTGGGAGATATAAATGTGATGCCTTTTTTCCTCTGATTGTGTAATTCAATTAGTAAAAATGCTTCTATTTCTGACAAGCCAATTTTTTTATAGTTTTTAATAAGCATCTTATCAAAATCGATGATGTCTTCTTCAATTAACTTTTTAATAACTGCATAATCCATAATTACACTTCCTATTTATTTTTAGCTAACTTATCCAAGGTAGCCGAAGCTGCATTTTGTTCAGCCTCTTTTTTAGATTTTCCAACACCTTCACCCATTATGATAACATCATCCATATATACTCTTGCGGTAAATACTTTTTCATGAGCTGGTCCTGTTTCTGAAATAATACGATATTCTAATGTTCTTTTATCTGATTGAACTAATTCTTGTAACTTACTCTTATAGTCGTTGTCTTCTTCGAATAAATTCTGTTTAATCATTGGAAAAACAATTTTATTTAATACTTTATAGGTTTCTTGATACCCTTTATCGACATATATAGCGCCAAGTAGTGCCTCGAAAGCATCTGCAAGTAGTGCAGGTTTTTCTCTGCCACCTGACATCTCTTCGCCTTTTCCGAGCAATAAATAACTACCAAGGTCGAAACTTTTAGCATACTCATATAAGGATTGTTCACAAACTTCTTGAGCACGTTTCTTTGTAAGAACACCTTCAGCTTCTTTTATATTATCAAAAAGATATTTAGCTACCGCTAAATCTAAAACTGCATCACCAATAAACTCTAATCTTTCATTACTTCTAACATTATTTTCATTTGCATAAGATGAATGCATCATAGCTCTTTCTAATAAACTAAAATCATTAAATTTTAAATTGAAAAACTTTTCTAATTCTAATATCTCTTTACTCATTAGCGGTTTCCTTAGTTGAATCGATATATGCTTTTACTTTACCAAATACATCTTTTCTACATATTTCTGCTGCTTGTCTTATCCCGTTATAAAAACCATAAGCATTAGAAGATCCTTGTGCTTTTATTACTGGCTTATATAATCCATATATAACAGCTCCACCTATTTCAGAAGCATTCAAAGCTTTTTTGAACTGCTTTAAATTTTTTCTAGCTAGTAATGCTCCTATTTTGCCAAAGAATGTACTAGTTAAACTCTTCTTGAGTATTTCACCCATTCCTTTTGCGGTTCCTTCCATAGTTTTCATTACTATATTCGCAGTGAAACCATCACTTATGAAGATATCACATGGTGAAGTTAGAATTGTTTTTGGTTCAATATTTCCGTAAAATTCAAAAAGATCTGTTTTAGAGAATAATTCAAAAACTTCATGGTCTAATTCTCTTCCTTTTCCAGGTTCAGTACCAATATTTATGAGTCCAACCACTGGATTTGGTCTATTTAAAACTTCTTGAGCGTAAATCTTGGCAAAAAATGCTTGTTGAAGCATATATTCTGGTTTAATTGTTAAATTGCCACCTGCATCTAATAATATTTTTGGTAGCCCACTGACAGAAGGAATGACTGGTGCAATAGCAGTTCTCTTGAAACCTTTCATTCTACGCACTAAAATATGAGCGCCAGCAATTAAAGCTTGTGTAGCCCCACTTGATACAACAGAATCCGCAGTTCCTTCTCTAAGGCTTGATAATGCTCTTGCCATTGATGAAGTTTTTTTATTAGTTTTGATTGCTGAAATAGGATTCTTCTCTCCCATTGGAATTTGATAAGGAGCATGGACAATCGTAATTCTTTCATCATCTGTTAATAATTGTTTGATTTGCAATTCATCACCATAAAGAATAATCTCAATATCTTTTATTTTTTTTATAGCTAGCATTGCCCCTTCAACTTGTTCTTTTGGAGCGTAATCTCCACCCATTGCGTCAACTGCAATTCTAATCATTTTGTTCACCTCTATAATAAAATAGTATATCACATCTTAATCTAAATTATAAGATTCAATTGATTTTATTGCTTTATTTCTAAGCCTTTTAGATTGGACATCTAAAGCATCCATAATAATAGTTGCATCTTCAAATGCTTGTGCTAAAATTTCTTGATCATTTATCAGATTAGCCATCTTAAATATTGGAATTCCAGATTGAATACTTCCAAACACTTCTCCTGGTCCTCTTATTGTTAAATCATACTCACTTATTAGAAATCCATCGTTTGTTTCTTTTAATATTTTTAATCTGTCTTTAGCTTCTAATATATCATCAACAACTAAGTAACAATATGACTGAAAACTATCTCTACCAATTCTTCCTCTTAGCTGATGAAGCTGAGCTAAACCAAATGAATCTGCGCTCAATATAACCATTACAGTTGCATTCTTTATATTTACTCCAACTTCCACTACGGTAGTAGATATAAGAATATCAATTTCATTATTGTAGAATTTGTCTAATACGGAAGTTTTTTCTGGTTCAATCATTTTTCCGTGCAGAACACCTATTTTATATTGATTTCCTAATTCTGTGTTCAAAATATTATATAATTCATTAACTGAAATCTTAGTTGATGTTTCACTATTTAAAATTTTAGGACAGATAAAATATGCTTGATGATTCTTATCTAATTCTGTTTTAATGTTTTCTAATAATAAATCTAAATCCTCATAAGCAACAACATCAGTAGAAATTGGTAATCTTCCAACTGGCTTTTCTTTTATAAATGATAGATCTATATCTTGATAAATTGATATAGCCAATGTTCTTGGAATCGGAGTGGCACTCATAAGAAGAATATCAGGTGTAGCCCCCTTTAACCTTAATTCACGTCTTTGTTTAACTCCAAATCGGTGTTGCTCATCGATAACTGCGAAACCTAAATTATGAAAATCAATGCTTTCTTGGATTAATGAATGAGTTCCAATAATTATATCGATTTGATTATTTCTTATTGCTTCAGCAACCGCATTTTTTTCACTTATTTTCATCTCTGATGTAAGCAATCCTATTCTTATACCATAAGAGGATAAATACTTAGAGAATGTGGCAAAATGTTGTTTAGCTAACACAAGAGTAGGCGCCATTATAGCTACTTGAAATTTAGCTGTAACAACAGCTAAACTAGCAATAATACTTACAATGGTTTTTCCAGAACCCACATCACCTTGCAATAAACGATTCATTTGTTGGTTACTCTTTAAGTCTTTAAAAATATCATTTGTGGCTAATTGCTGGTCTTTAGTTAAAACAAATGGTAATGTTTTAATAAAATCTTTAACAATAGTTATATCATATTTCTTGTTTATTGTAATTATTGATTTATTTAATTTCTTTAAAGCCTGAATTTTTACTGCAAAATTCAGTAATTCCTCATAGATTATTCTTTTTTTTGAAATATAAATATCTTCTTCTGTTTTCGGATTATGAATAATATCGATAAGGCTATTTATATTAGGTATTTTATGTTTATCTAATGCCCATCCTGGCAAGGTTTCACTTATGCTGTAATCAAAAGACAGAATCTGTTTTATTATTTTATTAGAAGTAGATTCTTTAATCTCTTTAAACCCATAAATAGGAATGATCCCTAGTTTGTAGTTTTTCTTCAACACTATATTACTGGCAGTAAAACTAGCGAAATTCTTTAAGAATCTACCCGTTATAACAATTTCAGTATCAGGAATTAATGATTTTGAAAGAAATCTTCGATTAAATATATGAACATAAAATATAACTTTATCTATTTCTACTTGAACAGATAATTTATCAAGATTTCTTCTAATGAAAAATATTCTTGGTTTTTTATATACCTTAGCTACTAGGGTTAATTCCTTATCTAACTCTTTAGATGAGAAGTCATTTATTTTATGGGTTTCATATTTTGATGGAAAAGAAAACAACAAATCATTCGTTGTTTTAATATTTAATCTATTTAATTTTTGGACAGTCTTTGGACCAATTCCTTTTATATCAATTAAACGTCCCATGCAAACCTCATTTAGTTACCATTAATATTATACAAAAAAAAGAGGTATCGAACAATACCCCTTTAGTTTCTATTCAACTGTAATGATATAAGAGTAAACTTTTTGGTCTCCACGAATAACTTCGACTTCAACCTGGAAAGTTTTTGATACATACTCTTCTAGAGTAGCAACTTCTTCTTTAGTTACATCTTCACCATACATAACGGTGACGATTTCTGAATCTTCATCTACCATATTCTTCAATAATTCTTCACAAGTATCTAATCTAGTATGATTGCTTGTTATTAAGTCACCATTTACGATTCCCATAAAGTGGTCTTTTTTAATTTCAATTCCATTGAAAACACTATCTCTAATTGCATAGGTAACTTCACCACTTTTAACATTTTTAATGTATTCTGACATTTCATCAAGATTTGCATCTATATCTTGAGTTGCATCAAACATTGTTAGTGCTGCGTAACCTTGTGAGATTGTTTTAGCTTTTAACACTCTAACATCAAGGTCTTCTAACATTCCCGCTGCAGTTTCAGCTGAGAATAAAACATTTTTGTTATTTGGTATCAATATAATATGATTTGCGTTTATTTGTTCTACTGCTTTAACAAAGTCTTCAACTGAAGGGTTCATTGTTTGTCCACCCTCAATTATATAGTCACATCCCATTTCAATAAACGTTTCTTTTAATCCATTCCCCGTAACAACAGCTACTAATGCATATTTTTTCTTTAGATTAGGAGCTACGCTATGGCTGTGATCATGACCACAATCGCAGTCTTCTTGTTCTTCCATAGTTTGGTGTAATAACACTTCTGTATGTTGTAAATTCATATTTTCAATTTTTAAATTAATAAAGAATCCATAATACTGTGCTAAATTAAGTGCATCACCAGGTGTTTTAGTATGAATATGTACTTTTAATATATTTTCATCTTGAACAACTACAAGTGAATCTCCAAGAGGATTTATCATTGATGTAAAATCAGCTTGATTAAATTCATTCATCTTTTCAATTTGCATAATGAATTCAGTACAATAACCAAAATCTTCTCCAGTTTTAGGTTGGATATGAGTTAGGTCAACTTTATAATCAGTGTCTTCTGTTTTGTATTCATAAACAACACCTTGAAGACTATCAACCATTCCTTTAACAACTTCAATATATCCAGCCGCTCCAGCATCAACAACCCCTACCTCTTTTAACACAGGTAATAAATCAGGTGTTCTTTCCAAAGAAGCATCTAGTTCTTCTACATATTCAACAAATAGTTGCTCAAAATCTGTACAAGATTTACATACAGATACAGCCCTATCAGCCGCTTCTCTAGAAACTGTTAACATAGTTCCTTCAACTGGATTAATAACTGCAGCATAAGCTTGTTCTACACCTTTTCTTAATGATTCAGAAAAAACTTTGCAATCAGCTACATCGTAACCTTTTAGTCCTTTAGCAATTCCGCTAAATAATTGTGATAATATAACCCCAGAGTTTCCTCTAGCTCCCATTAACATTCCTCTAGCTAAAACTTTAGAAACATTACCAATCGATAAATCTTCTACGTTTTCAATTGCTTTTGCTCCAGCAGACATAGTTGCAGACATATTAGAACCAGTGTCTCCATCTGGTACTGGAAATACATTTAAATCGTTAATATAATCCATATTATTTTTTAATCGAATGGTACCGTTTTTGATAATAGTTCTGAATGTTGAACCATCAATTTGATGAGTTGACATATAATAATCTCCTGTTTTTTTGTATTTTTTTTTTATTTTTATAAGATATTTCTTAAAGTTATTTTTACTCAAAAAAAGCAATGCAATTATATCATATTAGATTATAAAAAGCAAAATTTTTGCCTACGAAACGAAGTTGTTGGAGATATTATGCTTTTTTACTTGCATTTTTTTGTATTTATGGTAAAATATCTATTGCTGAAATCTTTACAGAAACGGAGTGATAATTATGCCAAGAGAATGCAGTGTTACAGGTAAAAAGTCTATGTCAGGAAATGCACGTTCCCATTCAATGCACGCGACTAAACGAAAATGGAAAGTTAATCTTCAAAAAGTTAAAGTTATAGACGAAAATGGTCTTGTTAAAAAAGCATACGTTTCTGCAAGAGCTTTAAAAAGCGGAAAAGTAAATAGAGCTTAGATTTTAACCGATTAAAAAGATAGAAAAGCAGAGTGAACTCTGCTTTTTCTTTTGTTTATTTTAATGTTATTGTAACTGAAGATAATGATGATTCATATGAATTTGTTAATAAACGATAATCGTAATAATATAATGTTACAGAATCTCCAGCAAAGAAATTATCATATAGATAATCTTCCATACTGCTTAAATTGGTTAATTCAGCATCATATATTCTTACTATTAAATCTCCACCTTTAAGGACTGTATCTAAAGCTAAATTATCATCAACAGTTCTTACGACAATTCCTTCAGTTATCCCAGTAGGTAAAGAAACTTGTTTATTTTCAACTAGGATACCATCAATTGTCATATCGCTAATTGAAATTTCATCACCTGCAATTATATCACTAACTGAATAAAAGCTACTACCTAATCTAGGCATAATTGTATCTAAAGGAATCTGATCATTTTCGATTCTCTCTGTTACTTCTTTTACTAGATCAATAGGAATTGCAAATCCCATTCCTTCTATATCTACAGTAGCATATTTCAAAACATTGATTCCGATAACTTCACCGGACAAATTATATATTGGTCCACCACTATTGCCACTATTAATTGCGGCATCATGCTGAATATACTTTATGTATCTATTAGAATCAACTTCTCTTGCTAACCCAGAAGCTATTCCTAGCGATACTGATCCATAGAAATCATATCCTTGTGGATTTCCTACAGCTACTACAAATTCACCAACATTAATTGCACTTGAATCACCTAAAGCAGCTACATTTACAACTGCAGGTAAATCTACACTACTAAATGTTAATACAGCAATGTCAACTACTGCATCATACCCAATCAAATTTGCTTCTACATTTGAATTATCTTCAAATTGAATTTTGTAATTTGTAGCACCTTCAACAACATGATAGTTTGTAACGATGTAATAAAGTTCATTAATACTGTCGTATTTATATACAACTCCAGTACCAACACTTCCTTCTATATCATTAAAAGCAGTTATTCCAAATACACTATTTTCAGATAAATCCACAACACCATAAATATCTTGTTGGAATTTATCTAGATATATACTAAATTCAGCTTGATCAATAAGATTCACAAGATCATTTTGAACTTGCAAATAGATTTGATTATAAAATTCATCATTTAATTCATTCAATACATCTTGATAAATGTCTTCATAAATATCTTCATAAATGCTTTCATATATTTGACTTACTAATTCACTATAGTCAGTTGTAGGCGTTACGGTTGTAGTTGTAGTTGCAGTTATTGTCGTTGTTTCAACTGCTTCTAAACTATTATTACTCAATAAATTGTTTATACCTAAGATGGTAAAAATAGATAAAAGAAATCCAATAAATATATAAGCTTTCTTCATATTAATCATCCACCTTTGCTTTTAATTCAATATCTTCAAATGTTAATAGTGTACCGTTTCTATAAAGCGATATAGAAATAGTATCACCCACTAAATATTTGGAAAAATAAAGTACAAAATCTTCAGCTGTAGTTAAATCAACATCACCAATTCTAACAATTATATCTTCCGCTTCTACATAACCATCAAAACTTGCACCTGCAACAACTGAATATATATAAAATCCGTCTGTCACCCCATTAGGTATTGATGCCCCAATAGTATTAACTAAATAATCGATGTGTCCCCTTAGCTCTAAGAAATTGATACCAAGTACGGGTTTCTGTAAAGAAACGCCATATACCTCAATATCACTGCATATAGCAGCAACTAAGTTGCTTGGAATAGCAAAACCCATTCCTTCAACATCTGTAGCGCTAATTTTAATAACATTAAGCCCTATAACATCGCCGTAAATATCAAATAACGCACCACCACTATTGCCACTGTTTATTGCTGCGTCATGTTGAATATAATTAACGAACATATCATTTATGTCATCGCCATCAATATCAAAATATCTATCTAATCCGGACACGATTCCCATTGTAATACTCCCATAAAAATCAAACCCTTGTGGATGCCCAACCGCTAAAATTATATCACCTTTGGCAACTTGAGAGCTATCAGCAAAATTACTTACTTCATATGTTTCGCTAGAAATAAACGATAGTACTGCAACATCAACTAGATCATCTACGCCTATAAGGTTAGCACTTATTGTTGAGCCATCTTCAAAATATATATCAATAGAGATTCCGTCACGTACAACATGTTCATTAGTTACTACATAGTATTTATCACCGACATGTTTGTATACCACACCTGAACCAGTTTGCAAACCAGCTCCAGTAGCGTCATAAGCTATAATACCAACTACAGAGTTGGCTGAGTTTTGTTCGATGTTTAAAATCATTTCTACAACTGTTTCTGCAGTCAATGTTATTGAACCACTTTCAATATCACTTCTCAAATCTGATAAAACCTGTTGATAAATTTGATCAAATCTTTCTTGAGATATATTTTCTATAACTTCAGCTTTGATTTCATCATATAAATCCTCGTAAATCAAGTTATAAATTTCAGAGATAATCATGTTTTCATCTAAAGTTGTTGAAGTTATTGCTGGTATCGTTGTTGTATAAGTTGTTGGCGCCTCTGTACTAGTTGCAGTAGTTGTTGGTTCATCAGTAAATGTACCAATATTACAACCAACAAACCCGAAAGTCACAACCAACAGACTTAAACTTAATATTATTTTTTTCATGCAATCATCCTCTCTACAATATTATACAAGTAGATAATAAATTTTATATGAAGAATAAATGGTGTTTATGTGAAGGATTTATCATCACTACATATAACAAGAATTTTACCTTTAGTAAAATCTACTTCGCCATTACCTTCATTAGATACACATAATGAATCATTAGTACTTAAGTAATAATTATTTACTTGAAATTTAAATCCCTTAATGGATAAATTATAACAATCTTCAATTGCGAAAAATGATATATATTTTTTGTAATTGTTTACTATATGTTTGCCTTTAGACAACATGTATATGTAATGTAAATCATCTCTCATTGAAAAGTTATATTTTTTTATTAGATTAACATTTGCTAAAAAGTGATCAACTCTGCCACTAATTCCACCATAAACTTCTATTTCATTATAATCAAGGTTATTATAAATATGATCTAATGTAAAGGCTAAGTCAGTCATGTTCTTATCCTTGTCTAATCTGATAATCTCTTTACACTTGCTCTTTACATTATTATAAATATCTTTATTAATAGAATCAAAATCGCCAACAGCTAAATCTACAGGTTTATCAAGGTTCGTTAGATACTCTAAACCTGAGTCAACTCCAATAATAAATTCATTAATTTCCTCGAAGTATAAATGCTTAAAATCGTAATCATTTGGCCCACAAAATATTTTGACTTTATCATACATTTTCAAGCCTCACAATTAACTGCTCTCTTTCGTTTGAATTAAAGATGAATGATCCTGCAACTATTACATCACACCCAGCATTCTTAACTTGCTTAGCGGTTTCAAAGTTAATACCACCATCAACCTCTATTAGATAATTATATCCATTCACCGTTCTCTTATCTTCAAGATACTTAATTTTGTCTAGTGAATTCTCAATAAATTTTTGCCCGCCTTTTCCTGGCACAACACTCATTACTAAGACCAAATCTAGTTTAGGAAGAAGTGACTCAATTGCAGTAATATCTGTGCCTGGTTTAATTGACAACCCAACTTTAACTCCCTTGCTTTTTATTGCTCTAATTAATGCTTTAGGCTGTTTTGTTGCTTCATAATGAAATGTAATTAGATCAGCTCCAGCAATAATATATTTATCATATATTCTTTCAGGTTTTTCAATCATTAAATGCACATCAAAGAACTGATTCGAAATATGTTTTAGAAGTTTAACCATATTATAGTCATAAGTTGAATTATTTACGAACTTACCATCCATTACATCAAAATGAAGCCATTTTGAAATCGAAACTGATTTTATTTCAGATTCTAACTTATTAAAATTACAACTTAAAAAAGATGGTGAACAAATCATTTTAAATCCCTCCTGTACATTGGTTTAATTGCTTGTATTTCATGGAATATCGTTACATAATTATCATATCTAAATTTTGGAATTTCTCCTATTTCAACTAAGCGTCTCACTTCACATTTTGGTTCATGAATATGAGTGCATTCATGAAATTTACATTTATCACTTAATTTAAAGAAATCTGGATAATAATATTTCAACTGATCCGATTGAAAATCTTGAAATTCTAGTTTTGAGAATCCTGGAGTGTCAGCTATATAACCTGAACCAAATTCAAAGAGTTCCACATGTCTTGTTGTATGTTTCCCCCTACCTAAAGCTTTAGAAATCTCATTTGTTTCTAAGTTTAAATTTGGGTCTATTGTGTTTAATAAGGAAGATTTTCCTGCACCGGTCTGTCCAGCTAAAACATTTACCTTATTCTTAGTTATGTCTAAAACATCTTGCACTCCAACTCTAGTTACTTTACTAAAATATATTACTTTGAAATATTTTTCATAATAACTTAGATTTGATTTTAACACTTGTAATTCTTCTTCATTCATCAAATCTACTTTTGTTACTATAATTATAGGTAAAATATTATAAGCTTCAATCATCGCTAGAAATTTATCTAGTAATAAAAAACTAAAATTTGGTTTTTTAGCTGAATTAACTAATAACACTTGATCAACATTACTGATAGTTGGTCTATATAGTTCATTTACTCGTTCATATACTTTAAGAATATTATCATTATCAAAGTCTACGATATCTCCTACTTTAGGAGATATTTTTCTATATCTAAACACACCTAATGGTTTCAAGACAAATAAATGCTTTTCTTGATCTACCACTGTATATAAACCACCAACTAATTTGATAATTCTTCCTTTTTTCAAATAAGCCCTCCTAAAAATCGTTCCACTAACATTATACCAAAAATAGAAAAAAAGAAGGCTTACGCCTTCAAAATTCTTTTAAACTGATTCTACATGTCTGCGGAAGTATCCTTGAGCATGATCACAAACCGGGCAAATTTTAGGTGCATTTTTCCCAACGTGTATATGTCCGCAATTTGTACAAATCCAGATTGTTTCATTATTATCAGAATTAAATACTAAGTCTCCTTCTAATCTAGCTAATAATTTTAAATATCTTTCTTCATGTCTTTTTTCAATTTCTGCAACTTTTTCGAATAAGAATGCAATTTTCTTGAATCCTTCTTCTTTTGCAGTTTCCGCAAATTCTTTATACATTTCAGTCCACTCGTAATGCTCACCAGCAGCACCATCTTTTAAATTAACATCAGTTGAAGGCACTTTACCCCCATGAAGCAATTTAAACCAGATTTCTGCATGTTCTTTTTCATTACCAGCAGTTTCTAAAAAGAAATCAGATATTTCGTTAAATCCTTCTTTTTTAGCAGCTGAAGCATAATAAGTATACTTATTTCTTGCTTGTGATTCCCCAGCAAAAGCTGACCACAAATTTTGTTCTGTCTTACTTCCTTTTAATTCCATGAATAGCCTCCTATATTATAATTTATTTTAATATTTTTATTCACCAAAAGTGATTCCAATATCTCTAGCAGAGTTAACTAAGTCGCCATGTGGATTAACAATTCTTGCTCCACCAGTACTTGTTTGACCTACTTTGCCTGAGCCAACAACTTCTTCAATTCTAACTGAATCCATTCTATCATTTCTAATAATGACCATTCTACCAAATTCTTGACGCCAAATCATATCAACGGCATATGCTCCATATTTAGTTCCAAGTACACGGTCATATTGATTTGTAACTCCGCCTCTTTGGATATATCCAAGATTAGTAACGCGAATTTCTTGACCTGTAACAGGTTTTACTATTTTTTCTAATTGCTTAGCTAAGAAATTACCAAAACCACCAAGTTTAACTGAATCAGGACTGTCTTTGTCAATTGACTTAACAGTTACACTCCCATCAACTGGCTTTGCTCCTTCAGATACACAGATAATAGTAAATCTAGATCCTCTGTTATACCTGTCAAATATTGTTTTTGCAACTGAATTAACATCATATGGAATTTCAGGTATCAAAATAACATCTGCAGAACCTGCTACGCCACCTTCTAAAGCTAACCAACCTGCATTTCTACCCATAACTTCAAGAATCATCACGCGATCGTGTGAAAATGCAGTTGTATGTAATGCATCTAAGCTTAACATTATATGATCTAACGCGGTCCTATAACCAAATGTGATTTCAGTTGCCGGAACATCATTGTCAATTGTTTTTGGAATACCAATAACATTAACTCCTTTTCTAGCAAAATCTCTTGCTGAAGTTAGCGTTCCATCTCCACCAATTATAATTAGCACATCAATTTTATGCTTTTTAAGGTTTTCAACAGCTACATCTGAAACATCCTTATAAACAACTTTTCCATCTTCATTTGTTGTTTTATAATGAAATAAATTATCCTTATTAGACATCTTCAAAATCGTTCCACCTTGATGGAATATTCCTGATACTGTAGATAAGTCCATCTTAATATAATCATCAGTATATAAACCATGATACCCGCCTTTAAAACCAATGACTTCAAGACCATGTTTTAATATAGCTGATTTAACAATCGCTCTAATAACTGCATTTAATCCCGAGCAATCTCCACCACCAGTAAGAAGTGCAATTCTTTTTACTTCTGTTTTCATAAATTTTTCACCTATTCTTCCAAAATTTAACATACTCATTTTACCACTTTTATAGAATGTAGTCAATGATTCCAACTCAATTAAGACTTTTCATTTTTATATCTTAATTGACCACAAGCTGCGTCTATATCAGACCCTTGTTCTCTTCGTAGTGTAGCGTTTATTCCGCGTTTAATTAACTGCGAATAAAATATCGAAGCTCTTCTTTCATCTGTCTTCTTATAATCAAATTCACTTACTGGGTTGTAAGGAATAATATTAACATATGCATTGATACCTCTAATCAAATCACTCAACTCATTTGCGTGTTTAATTTCATCATTTACACCCTTCAACAATATATATTCAAATGTAATTCTTCTTTTTGTTTTGCTGAAATAATCCTTTGATGCGTTTATGACATCGTTCAAAGGATATGACTTATTAATTTTCATAATTTTTGTACGCAATCTATCATTTGGTGCATGCAAACTAATTGCTAAATTAGTTTTTATTTCTTCATTAGCATAGTCATATATTCTTGGAACTATACCACTAGTTGAAACCGATATATGTCTAGCTCCTATTTGTAATCCGTGTTTATAATTAATTACTTTAATAAAATCTATAACATTATCGTAATTATCAAATGGCTCACCAATCCCCATTACAACTACATTGCTAATCTTGCTCTGTAAATGATTTTCAGCCGTTGTGATTTGACTCACTAATTCAAATATTTCTAAATCTCTTTTCTTCTTCAATAATCCAGACGCACAAAAAGAACACCCCATATTACAACCGACTTGGCTAGTAATACAAATGCTCTTACCATAATCATTAGACATTACAACGGTTTCAATTAAACTTCCATCATAAAGCTTAAACAAATATTTTATTGTTCCATCTGTTGATTCTTGAACTGTATGAATTTCAAGGTCATTAATACTCATATTTGCCTCAAGCTCAACCTTAAGAACTTTTGAAATGTTTGTCATCTTGTTGAAATCGAAAACCTTTTGCTCGTAAACCCACTTAAACAGTTGATCTGCGTTATAAGGTTTTTGACCAATTTCCACAAGGTATTTTTTTAATTCTTCAATTGTGTACCCATAAAAATTCTTCATTATATACTTTCCTTCTTTTTAGAGAATACTAGAACTCCCATTGCAAAGAAAACTAGTGTAACTCCTATCATTATTATTATATGTCCATAGACGGGTAATACTGTATCACCATAAATAAAATCAATTCCCAAAAATTGTCTATATTCAGCAGGTATTCTTGATAAATCATCTACGCTTTCAGCTATTAAGATTTTCCTTAATAGCACTGATGAATGAGAAAATGGAAAAACTTTGATTAGACTGTCAACTCCCACAAGATTTCCTATTGGCACATAAACGCCCATTAAAAAACCTATCATAGAACCAAAAACAGTACTTATTGCACCAAATGCATTGTTAGTTTTAACAAAAGCAATCAAAAAGAATACGATGGAAGAACTCATGAACACAGAGAGTAAAATTACTCCCAAAGTTTTAAGTAAACCAATAAAACTTACTAGTTCTCCCCCAGCTATTATAATATAAAACTCAGCAAAAGCAAGAGAAATAACACTCATAATTACTCCGATAGTAAAAGAGCTAATTATATATGATAAAACAAGCGAACTTCTTTTGATTGGGGAAACCTTGAAATCATTGATAACTTTAGTAGCTTTATCGGTTACAGCAACGCCATAAGCTCCCAGTGTTGTAGTAACAGTGGCCACAGAAATTACTCCTGCCATAATCCAACTATTTATAAAGAATTCAGGATCAATTCCTGATTCAGGAGAAAAGCTTACATTCGATGCCATTAGGTCCCCTAAGAAAACCAAGTAAAGCAATATGATTATAAATACTCCTAACATTGAGAAGAAAACAGACATTTTATCTCTAAAATATAGTTTTAAACTTCTTTTAATCAAACTTAGAATCATTCTCTGATCTCCTTTCCCGTAATTTCAATAAATGCATCATCCATAGTACCATTCAATACTTGAAATGATTTTATATTATCACTTATATCATTTAGGATAGGAATACTTTTTAGTGTACTTTCCAAACGAATCAAATATAGATCGTTCTTAATTGTGTGTTCTATATTCTTACCTTTTAAATATGTCTCTAGTTTTTTAATACTCTTAGGTTTCACTCTCAGTGAATCTTTAGAATATAAATCCTTAAGCTCAGTTGGTGTTCCTTTAGCGGCTATAAGGCCTTCATCTATAATAACTACATAATCAGCTTCATTAGCTTCTTCCATATAATGTGTAGTTAGAAAAACAGTCATATTTTCTGCTTCTTGAAGTTGTTTGATAGTGTCCCATACACTCTTTCTTGTTTGAGGATCAAGTCCAGTAGTTGGTTCATCCAAAAATAGAATTTTTGGTCTGTTTATTAAAGCCCTTGCAATGTCAGAACGTCTTCTTTGTCCACCAGATAAACTGTTATATCTACGATTAGCAAGTTCTGATATACCGGTTACATTAAGAGCAAAATCAATTCTCTCTTCTAATTCTGTTTTAGATAATTTATAGAAACTACCTCTAGTTGCTATATTTTCACGTACAGTTAGAAGTGGGTCTAGAATTCCATCCTGAAAAACAATTCCAATTGAGTTCCTAATAAAATCATCATTTTCGCCGAGTTCAATCCCATTTACCATTACATATCCACTATCATGAAATAACAGTGTAGACAAAATATTAATTGTAGTACTTTTCCCAGCCCCATTTGGTCCAAGAAATGCAAACAAAGTTCCCTCATCCACATAAAAATCTATTCCTTTAACAGCTTGCACTGTTCCATAGTTTTTATATAAGTCTTTTACCTCTATGATATTTCCCATATTATCTCCTATTACATAACTAAAATTATACCATATTATTCGCCTTAATAAACAAAACAAACCTTAAGGCTAAGTAACCCTAGCCTTAAGGTTTTATCTTAGTGTAGCATTCAATGTTTTTTCTAAATGTTTCAATACCCTTTCAATAACAATATCTACTTCTTTTGATTCAAGGGTTTTCTCATTGCTTTGTAAGATCAAAGATAATGCAATAGATTTCTTCTTGTTGTCAATATTTTCACCTTGATAAACATCAAATACATTAACAGATTTTAATGTTTTCTTACCAGCAATTTTCACTTCACTTATTAACCTTTCAACCATTACTTCTTTATCTAAAATAATTGCTAAATCTCTAGATACAGAAGGATATTTTGGTATGTCAGTCATTACTAAGTCTAAATCGTAATTATCTATAAGCACATCTAGCAAAATTTCGAATACATAAGTCTTATTAATCCCTAATTTATATTCCTTCTGAGGATGAATTTTACCAATTATTCCTGCGTATGTCCCTTTAATATATAGTTCCGCATAAATACCAGGATGCATCACTTCTATATTCTTCTTAGCTTTTACTATTTCGTAATCTGATATTTTTAATTTTTTGAGTAATCCCTCAATGATTCCTTTTAGTAAATAGAAATCAACAGATTCTTTATTGCCTTGCCATAAACTGGATGTGAAAACCCCATGCATTAACCCACTTACAAGTTCAACTTCATTTTCATTGGTATAGCCTTTACCTAATTCAAATAAGCTTACATCGCTAATTTTACGAGATTTATTATAAGTTAATATATCTAATAAAGAAGGAATTATAGAATGCCTTAAAGATGATTTTTCTTTATTTATAGGATTTAAAATTGTAACAATTGATTTTTCTGATACATCAAACTCTTTAACTTGTTCATCTTTTACAAGTGAATAAGTGACAGTCTCATTAAATCCAATATTTATAAAATAATCTTTAATAATTCTTCTTGATTTTTGTTTTTTAGTTAGGTATCCGAATGTAGGTGTGCTAGGGATTGTAGTTGGAATTTTATCATATCCATAAATTCTAACAATTTCTTCAATTAAATCTTGATACCCATATACATTTTGTCTACGTGTTGGAATATTTACAATCAAAGTATTACTTCTAAAACGATATTTAAAGTTTAGTTTATCTAATACTTTTTCAACTTCTTCAATATCAAAATTATGCCCAGTAACTTGGTTAAGTTTTTCAAGTGGTAGTTTTACTTCATGAGATAATTTATTCGTGTTATCAAAGAAACTATATTGTCCTTTTACTTCACCGCCAGCAAGTTTTATGAATAATTCAGTTGCATAGTCTAAAGCCTTGATAATTTTATTAGAATCTACACCTTTTTCAAATCTTGTAGATGATTCACTTTTTAAATCTAATCTCTTAGAAGTTTTTCTAACACTTATTGGATCAAAATACGCAGCTTCAAGCAAAATATTTGTTGTAGAAGGTTCAACTTCTGTTTTCAACCCTCCCATAACACCAGCAATAGCAATTGCTTGTAAATTATCTGAAATCACTATATCTTGTTGTAACAATTTTCTCTCTTGATCATCAAGAGTTTTAAGAGTTTCACCTTTTCTTGCTGTTCTAATTAGTACTGTATCTGAATCTAATTTATCAAAATCAAAAGCATGAAGCGGTTGACCATATTCTAACATTACATAATTAGTAATGTCTACAACATTGTTAATTGGTCTAATACCGGCAGCTATAAGTCTTGATTTCATCCAATATGGACTTTCTTGAATTTTAATATTGTTAATCACTTGCCCATAATAAGCTAAACATTTTGATGTCTCTGTGAAAACTTTAAGACAATTTTCATTATGAGTAGTTTTGTAATTATGTTCTTTTAAATTAATATCTTTATCAAGCATACATGCACAATCATATGCAATACCTTCCATCGATAAAAGGTCAGGTCTATTAGCAGTTAAATCTAATTCCAAGACATAATCATCTAAGCCTAAATACTCTAAAGGATCTTTACCAATTTCAGCATCATTGCCTAAAACATAAATTCCGTTTTCATTTATATCAAACTCTTTAACGCCTAATTCATCTAAAGAACAAATCATACCTTTTGATTCAATCCCTCTAATTTTTGTTTTTTTGATTTTGAAATTTCCAGGTAACACAGCGCCCACTAAAGCAACAATAACTAACTGTTCAGCCGCTACATTTGGCGCGCCACAGATTATTTGTAGAGGTCCACTTTGTCCCACATCAACAGTGGTAACACTAAGTTTATCTGCATCAGGATGTTTTTCACATGTTAAAACTTTACCAATTACAAGATTGGTAGCGTCAACAAGTTTATATAGAGATTCAACTTCTTGACTCATTAAGTTGAATTTCTTTTCTAATAGTTGATAATCGTTTCCGATATCAATATACTCTTTTAACCAATTCATTGATACTTTCATAAAAACACTCCCTTAAAATTGTTTGTTGAAGCGTAAATCGTTAGTATAAAACGCTCTAATATCATCAATACCATATTTTAATATAGCAATTCTCTCAACGCCCATTCCTAAGGCAAAACCTTGGAATTTGTTTGAATCATAACCAGCAGATTCTAAGACATTATTGTTGACCATTCCGGCTCCCAATATTTCAATCCAACCAGTCCCCTTACACATACTACATCCTACTCCATTGCATTTGTAACAAGATACGTCTACTTCTACACTAGGTTCAGTGAATGGAAAATATGAAGGTCTTAATCTGATTTCTCTTTGCTCGCCAAATAATTTTCTGGCAAGGAAAAGTAGTGTCCCTTTTAAATCAGCTAAACTAGCCTTTTCATCAACTACCAAAGCCTCAATTTGTACAAATTGATGCGAATGAGTTTGGTCATCATCATCTTTTCGATATACTTTCCCAGGACAAATTATTTTCATGGGTTCATGTTTAGAATTTTCTAGTAAGCTTCTTACTTGAACTGGCGAAGTGTGAGTTCTTAATAATCTATCCTCCGAAATATATAATGAATCTTGCATATCTCTTGCAGGATGATTTTTCGGTAAGTTAAGCATCTCAAAATTATACTCATCACTTTCAACTTCTGGACCTTCCTTAACGGTATATCCTAAACCAATAAATATGTCTTCAACTTCTTCTATAACTTGAGAAATAAGATGTTTAGATCCCTGGTTAAATGATTTTCCTGGCAAAGTAACATCTACTGTCTCTGATTTTAATTTTTTCTCTACTATTTTAACTTCAATTGTTCCTTTAGCTATGTCAAACAATTTAGCAATAGACTGCTTAGCTTCATTAATCATTTGACCTATCTTAGGTTTGTCTTCTTTTGCAACATCTTTCAGCTCTTTCATGAAATTATTGAACACACTCTTGCGCCCAAGATATTCTGATTTTAATTGATTTAAATCGCTAATCGACTTTAGATCTTTAATTTTCTTTTCTACTTCCAGTTGAAGACTTTTGATTTTCTTTTCCATTGCTATCCTCCTATATTAAAAAAATCGCCCTTAAGAAAGGACGATTATAAACCGTGGTACCACCTTAGTTCTAGTTTTTTACTAGCACTCTGACCCTTAACGCGGGTAACGGGGGTTGTTAATCCCACTCTAAAGGTGAATTCATCAGCAACCAATTGAAATATTTCAGCAACTCTATTTCTCTCTTTAAAAGGTCAAACCTGATTACTATTTCTTCTTCATCGTTTTATAAATTAATTATAACATAATCTATTAAATATACAAGTATATTTAGCGTCTCCTCGAGAAAATCGCTAATAATCTTAACATTTCAAAATATATCCAAACTAGTGTAACTAGAAGCCCTAGAGATAAAACCCAGCCAACTTTTGCATCGGTTCCTGATTCAACACAAGTCTCAATCGCATTAAAATCAAGTAATAAAAAGAAAGCTGATAGAATTGCGGAAATAATTACCACAATATAGAATAACTCGCCTCCCAAAGGCAATATAAATGATAGCAAAGCCATTATAATAACGGATATTAAAGCCACCACAAGAATTGAAGCGAACTTATGAGTTACTTTAATTACTCTTGTTGTATAAAGAATAAGCATAATTACAAATACAATTGCTGTTGTCAATAATGCTGTGGGAACAATCATATCATCTATCGCTACTGTATAGATAGCAGAAATAAATGCTAATACTACTCCTTCACACAATGCATAAATTGATGCAAATATGTGAGAAAGTCTAACTGATCTTGTCCCGACTATTACTGATACAAATCCCAGAACAAATGATCCAATTAATACACCAATCATTGTATTTAATGGAAGTGCAGATGCATAAGTAATTGCTAGATACGCACTTATAAACACTAATGCTATTAAATATAGTGATTTGAAAGCTACATTACTGTATGTAACTGGTGTATCACTAATATATGTAGTTTGTCTTGTAGCTCCTCTAATAACAGGATTTGTGCTTCTAAATGGCCTCATAATCTTGCCTCCTAAAACATGTGTATTATACTATACAATTTTGAAGATTTTATGATGAAATTATATTTTTATAAATCAAATAGTGAGATTTGATTTTTCTCAATCATTCCTTCAAATGTGCCTAAATCTTCTAACTTTGAAAATAAAGTAGTAGATAATTTTGTTCTATTTTTAATATCTTGTTTCGAAATAAATTCTTTTTCACTTCTCGCATTAATAATTGTTTCAGCTACATTTTCACCTAGCGAATCTACAACTATAAATGGTAATATAAGTGATTTATTATCTTCTGAGATATTGAAATTCTTAGCACTTGATTTATACAAATCAATTGGTTTGAAGGTAAATCCTCTTTTTACCATTTCTAAAGCGACTTCTAAAACAGTTTGCAAGTTTTGGTCCCTATCACTAGCCTTATTTCCTTGGTCTTTGATTTCTTTTATCTTTCTAGATATACCTTCATAATTATTATTTAATGCATCACAATCGAAATATGAAGCTCTCTTTGAAAAATATGCTGAATAGAAATGTATTGGTTTGTAAAGTTTAAACCATGCAATTCTCATTGCCATTAACACATAAGCAGTTGCATGAGCTTTTGGGAACATGTATTTAATTTTTGAACAAGACCAAATATACCATTCCGGTACATTGTTATTTCTCATTATATCAGCATAACTCGCCCATTTTTCAGTACTCTTACTAGCTTTTCCTCTTCTTACAAATTCCATTATTTCAAAAGCTAAGGTTGGTTCAAGTCCATATCCTATTAAGTCTACCATTATATCATCACGACAACCAATGATGTCTTTGAAGTCTACTTTTCCAAATTTCTTATTATGTCCTGTAACTAATGATTGAGCATTACCAATCCAAACATCCGTTCCATGTGATAACCCAGATATTTTAACAAGTTCTGCGAATGATTTTGGTTTAGATTCTTTTAACATTTTTCTAACAAAGTTAGTACCAAACTCAGGAATACCAAATGAAGCAACATCACTATCAAGATCTTCTTTTGTTAAATTAATAATATCAGTTCCTGATAACAGTTTATAAACATCAGGATCATCAACAGGAATGTCTTTTGGGTTAGAAAATGGAAAATCATCCGGATTCTGTTTTACTAGA
>JAGLYJ010000019.1 GCA_023132365.1 Mycoplasmatota bacterium | reverse complement strand
CTAAATCGTTCGTAGATGGAATAATGATAGCTCCTCCATCTAACACGAATATTTGATCACTTAATGTAGCATGTAATATATTTGATAATAAGACAGTGTCTTGATTTCCTGAATCAGATAAAGTAGATAAATCAATACTTCCTCCAAAGCTTGAAAGATCACCAGAGAATCCTAGTAAATCCATACCGTTAATTAATGTCTTAATTTCTGCTTTTTTCAAATATGTAAATCCTGTAACTATATTTTCAATAGATACACTATCAAAATCAGCTAATGGAATTGTAACAGCACTACCGTCTAAAGCAGATATTTGATCAGTCATTGTTGCGTGCATAATAGCACTTTCTAACATAGTATCTTGACTTGCATCATAAGTTGTTGGGTTTGCTGAAGCAAATAATGCAGTTAGTCCTAAGCTACCATCAAAATCAGTAACGCTGAATCCTAGTACATCAAGAGCGTTAAACAAATGCTTAATTTCGCTAACTAAGATATATTCCGTTCCACCTACTGTTTTAGATACAACTAAATCAGCTGCGTCATTTGTAGGTATAGCGACTGTACCAGATACTCTTAAATCAATGATTTGTTCTGATACTGTTGCTTGAATACAAGCTGAACCAAATAATGCATCTTGATTTGCTTCATATCCAGCGCCGAACGAAGGCATAAATTTATCAAAATTCAATGTTGAACTATCAAATTCGCTAATATCACCCATACCAAGTACTTCTAGAGCTTCAAATAATGCATGAATTTCATCATTTACTAAGTATTCGGTTTGTTCAGCTAAAATAATACCAGCTGTTAATCTTACTACAGTTGAATCATCTCTAACGGTAGGCACTTCAATAGCTGTACCTAAATCAATAATTTGCTTAGAGATTGTTGCTTGTAAAATTGAACTGTCTAATAAAATTGTTCTTGGACCTAAGTCATAGAATAATGCAAGATCTACTGAACCATCAAAACCGCTTACTCCTTGCCCATCAGGAATTAATACATCTAAGGCTGCCATTAATGCAATTAATTCATCCTTATCAATGTACTCGGTTTCTGTTAATGCTGGGCCAGATATATTTCTCAATTTAGTAGGAGTTACTAAGTCATCATTATAGAAAGGAATAACTATAGTAGCTGATTCTAAATCTAATACTTGATTGGATACAGTTGCTTGTATTGTATATGATTCAAAGATAGCCACAGAATTATCAGTTAATGTGCTAATTGATATTGCAGCTTCTAAATTGTTTACATCTGTAAATCCTAATGCAACGAATGCATCAATCAAGTTTTCAAGTTCTGTTTGTTTAATCATTTCAACAGGTGAAGTAATACCTATCATTCTTCTTAAATCTGTTAATCCATCTGGAGTTTCATAAGGTATTACTACTAATGTAGCGCCTCCTCCTCCAGCTAGAGCTAATACTTGATCTGAAATTGTTGCTTGTAAAATAGCAGATTTAACTAAAGTATTTACTGCTCCTGGTTGATTAAGGATAGATAAATCTACTCCTCCATCAAAACCATCAAGGTCAGCAATACCTAAAATTTCTAAAGCATCAAATAACTCTTCTAGTTCTAGTCTTGCTATATAAGTCAATTCCTGACCTACATCACCCCTAGTAACTAATACTTCTGTGGAATTATCTTCCTCAAATTCAGGTATGATAACTGCTCCTCCACCTAAGTCAATCAACTGTTTAGAAACTGTTGCTTGTAAGATGGTTGAGTCAAGGATTGCTGTTTTATTGCTAATTATTGTAGCCAATGATAGCACACTAACATTATCGAAATCACTTAATCCAAGAGCTAAAATAGCTCCTAAAATATTTGATAATTCATCTTGAACGATAAATACTGTAGTATCATGTGAGTTTTGTGTTTTGATATATAAGTCATTTTCATCTTTTTGAGGAACCTGTAATATAGGTGTGGCTCCTGATGAGAAGTCAAGGATATATTTAGCAATAGTTGCCTTTAGGATTGTTGAGCTAAATAATGTATTAGCTTTTGTAGAATCTAAGACAGTTGGGTCTGCATCTTCACCTAAATTATTCAATATTTGGGTTATATCTACAGTCATTGTAGAAATATCACTCATTCCTAACACTTCAAGAGCGTTAAAGGTATTTTCAAGTTCTGTACGGTCAATAAAATCAACTGTACCTTGCGTAATAACTAATTGAGTATCATTTTCATGGTATGTTGGCACTACTACAACTCCAGTTCCTAAATCAAGGAACTGTTTTGAAATTGACGCATGCATTATGCTTGAGTCTAAAATAGCAGAAACATTACCTAGGATTGTATCTATTCCTAAACTTTCAACTGAATCAAATGAATCTAAGTCTAAAATGAGAATTGCTTCTAAGACATTTGTCAATTCTACCTCAGTTATTACTTTTATACTGTCAACTGGATCTGTTACTGTTATTGCAGTTCCATCTTGTGAATTATTAGGAACTACTAAGAAAGGATCAGTGCCAGTTGAAAAATCAAGTATATATTTTGACAAAGTCGCATTAATTACGGCTGACGCAAATAATGTATCAGCTTTTACTGAATCTAAGACTGTTGGATTGCCATCCTCAGCAAGATTAGTAAGTATGGTCATATCTATTGCAACATTTTCGATATCAGTAATGCCTAGCACTTCTAAGGCGTCAAAGGTAAATGCTAATTCATCTTTATCAATAAGTACAGTTTCAAAACCAGGATCACCAGTTGTCACTTTAACTGGGTTGCCTAATTCATTATTCGTAGGTACAACAATAACTGTATCTAAACCAATTAATTGTTTTGAAATTGATGCATGTAGTATTGAAGAATCTAATAATACATCTACATTGGCTAGAATTGTATCCAAAGACATTGTATCTACTGCGTTAAAGTCTTGAATATCTAATATTAGAATAGCTTCTAAAATATTAGTTAATTCAACTTCAGCAATTACTTCAACACTGTCTACTGGATCAATTATTCTAATGGTTGTTCCATCTTGAGCTTCATATGGAACTACTATAAATGGATCATCACCTGAAGTGAAGTCAATTAAATACTTTGATAATGTTGCGTTAATTACAGCTGAAGAGAATAATACATCTGCTTTAGCAGTATCTAACACTGTAGGTTGTCCCTCTACAGCAAGGTTGTTAAGAATTGATATATCTATAGCTACATTATTGATGTCTGTCATTTCTAATACTTCTAAGGCATCAAATACAGCTTCTAATTCAGTTCTCTCAATAAATGTAGTCTCATTACCTACTGGGCCAGTTTCAATTTTAACAGGATTTCCTAGTTCATTACTAGTAGGTACAACAATTACAGTATCTAAATCCAATAACTGTTTTGAAACAGTTGCATGCATGATGGCTGAATCTAATAGAACACTAACATTATCAATGATGGTATTTAAATCTAGTGTTTCCACATTGTTAAAGTCTGTAATATTTATAGCAAGAATTGCTTTTAATATATTTGTCAATTCTGCTTGCTCAATGAATTCTGTTCCATCTGTAGCTGTAATCAATACATCTGCATTATCTTGATCTTTTATTGGAACAACTACAAATGCTTCAGCTCCTTCAGTAAAATCAAGAAGGAATTTTGATAGTGTAGCATTAATAATGGTTGAACCAAATAAAATGTCAGATTTGGCAGTATCCAAAATAGTTGAATCTGCGATAGTTCCCAAATTGTTAAGAATTGATACATCCACAGTTACATTCGTTATATCAGTGATACCTAAAACGTCTAGAGCATCAAAAGCTGCTTCAAGTTCCAGTTTGTCAATAAACATTGTTGTTTTACCAACATCTCCAATTTCTAACTTCAATGGATTACCATCTAATTTGTCATCTGGAACAACAATTACATCAGTAAGGTCCATTAATTGTTTTGAAACAGTAGCATGCATAATAGCTGATTCAAGTAAGATTGATACTTTATCTAACATCAAACCTAAATCAATGGATTCTATATTATTAAAATCAGTAATATCTAAAGCAAGTATTGCTTCTAAGATATTAGTTAATTCTGCTTGTGATATATATTCAGTTTGGTCAACTGGATCTTCTAATCTAATTAATACTTCATCTTGATCCTTATAAGGAACAACCACCATAGCTTCAGCACCAGTTGCAAAATCAAGAAGGTATTGTGATAATGTTGCATTTAGAATTAATGAAGCAAACAAGTTATCAGCTTTATCTAGATCTAGTACCGTTGAATCAGCTTCAGTTGCCAAATTAGTTAATATTGACGCGTCTACCTCAATATTATCAATGTCCGTAATTCCTAGAGTTGTAATTGCCAAAAATGCAGCTTTAATTTCAGCTTTACTTACTACATCTTGATCAACACCGTCAACAGCAATACTTGTAAGTGCTGATCCAGGTATTGTTAATACATCGCCACCCATATCAATTAATAAACTACCAACTGTAGCCGATAAAATCATCGGCGCTAACAATACATCTATATCTTCATCTGCTAAAGTTAACATCGCTCCAATATCAAACCCTAAATCAGCGCAACTATCATCTCCAACCGGACATACTAGTTCAGAAACTATCATACCAGCAGCAGTTACTACATCTTGTAATTCTGTCTTAAGTAAATACCCTTGAGCATCTAATGCTGAGTCTGGAATAATAATTGGAAAATCCGCTCCTAAATCTAATGCTAGAAGCTGGGTAGTAATTGTCGCAACTAAAATCTTGGAATCAAAGATTGCATTAATTGCATCTAAATCCAAGTCAGCTATTAAATTAAAATCTAAATTTTCAAAATCAGAGAAATCAATAACATCAGATTGAGTTGCTAAACTATTTATTGCTATAAGAATATTTTCTAATTCCACATCCCAATCAAGTCCATCTGGAATAGTTAAGAATGCAATATCTATTAAATCAGTCTCTCCACTAAGAATATTTATAATTGCGTTTGTAATTATACTTGAACCTAAAATAACAGTAAAATCAATTTCAGATAATACACCAATTAATGCAAAAGGATCTCCTGAAGAAAAATCACCGATTGAAATCCCCGTGCTTAGCACTTCATTAGCAATAGCTCCAATAGCAACAAATTCACTTGCCCAGTCTTCCACAGTTTCAGGAACTGTTATAATCGCTTGTAAATCTAACTCTTCACCTAACATCTCTAATACTGGTTCCATTGCAACATACGCAGCAAGATTGACTAAGTCTGAATCACCTAAAGCAACGAAAAGACTTTCTACATCATCACCATCTAAGGTTATGGTGTTTAAGTCTACATTACCATCTAGAACACCAGCAGCATTAATTAAATCAAATGCTGTAGCTGCAATTTCTCCTAATTGAGCAACTTCATCGCCCCAATTAATAGCATATAAATCTGCAGATGGAATTGAAATATCTACACCAACAAAATCAGCTCCAACTTCTACTGCAATTGGAATAATTGAAGTAAATAAATTAGATGCTGCTAAATCTGTAAATACACCTCTAATATCATCTCCAGAAATATCTGCTAAGTCTCCTGAATCCATATAGTCTGAGTTCATTAGATTTCCAGCAACATTTGCATATATTCCTATTTCTTCTCGAATTGCAATTTGATTTTCTTGGTAATCTACAGACAATACTTCATCAAATAGATAGAGGTTCATTGGCATCTCTTCACCAGTATACGCACTTTCCATAGTTAACTGATTTTGAGTAGTAACAATAATATTTGTATTATATGCGTCTACCATACCATTCATCATGTCCATAGCTGCATCTAAATCCGGATTACTAGTATCAAAATCAAATCCAGGTAATGCAAGCAGTGATTCATCAGGTTTTGAATAGCCATCTCTAAATTCAACTGCTGACAACTGCATACCTTCTGGATCTGGTAATACTTGTACAATACTATCAGCAATACTAATAAGGCCACCAAATACAATTAGAGAAACATATAAACTAACTGCTCCCGATAACAGACCAAATAAAGCTCCAAGACCACGGTTTTTCGACCTATATTTATCAGTTTTTTTCCTTGATGGAAATATAATTAATCTAAGAATAAAGAATATTAAACGATAAATCAGTTGGAATACAGTAAAATAAATAATAGTATAAACAATCTTAACAACAAATAAGGATAAAGAAGTAACTAATTCTAAAAAATGCACGTTTGTTAGACTATCTTGTAGTTCAGCTCCAAGAAACTCTTCCAACATCAGTGGTACAGCGGATGAAAGACTAGTCGCATCAGATAAAGCTGGTGAAACATTAGCTAACAATCCACCTAAAAAAGACATATTTAAATCCCATAATATGTTGACTGCCATATTGATGGTTAAGAAGAAAATCACAAAAAAGATTAGAGTTACAAAAAAACTCCAAATCGATTTCTTCAATCCTCTTAAAAATCCAAATAGCATGCCCATTCCTAGCATTGAAAAGAATGCTAAATTAAAGTATAATACGAAATCCATATCTGCTGGCATCTTAAATCCTCCTGAAGTGGTAATTATTTTATATTTTTTTATAGTATTAATTATACAATATATCTTAATATATATACAATATAAACTTCAAATAGTAGAAAAATTAATGATATTCCTTTTGTTTTCCAATAAATATAGTATAATATTCGTATATATTATAGGTGATTATTATGAAAATATTAAGAAAATTATTAGTTGTGTTTGTAATAATGTTGTCAACATTTCTGGTAGGCTGTGATCAGTTCTTCTCCTTTGAAACAACTACGGTTCAAGAGCTGAATATTACTACTTTACCTGCAACAGTGGATGGCACGTTAACATTTGAAGATGAAGACTATAACAGTTTTTCGATTTATACATCAGCAACTTACGCTATTGACAGCGTAACTGAGTATAATGCTGTATTGGCTAGTACTAGAGATTATATCCGCCATGCGAATATATCTATTCACAGTGTGCTTTATGAGATGAGATATCCATTCCCATTCTCTAAAGAAGAACAAGAGTACATAGTTGGTAATTCTAGTGGATCTGGGTTTGTGTTTTTGGAAGAGGATGGATATTTCTATTCAATCACAAATTTTCATGTTGTTGATCCACAAGATTATAATGCAAGATATTCAATTTTAGCATATAGTGATGAAGAGCCAGTTGAAGCAACCCTTGTTGCATATAATGAAGATTATGATTTAGCGGTATTGAAATTTGCAGTTGGAGATAGAAATGATGTAACTATTATTGATATCTATGAAAGACTCTATTCCAAATTTAATTCTAATGAATTAGTTTTAGCTGTTGGTAATCCTCAAGGTGTAACTAATAATGTAACATTTGGAGAATTCAATAGCATGCAGTCCATTGATAATACTGATTTCCAAGTAATCTACCATAATGCTACCATTGATGAAGGATCCTCTGGAGGTGCTTTGGTTGATGTCGACGGAAATCTTCTTGGTGTTAATGCATGGGGCTTAGAATCCCCTGATGAATTTTCATTTGCAATTCCAAACTATATTGTTTATATATTTCTCATAAATAATGGAGTATTAGATTAACCATCCAATACTCCTTTTTTTTATTTAATTTTTAGATTCAATTTCACTTTTCCATAATCATTAGATTCAATTTGAATCCATTCCTTTAATCCCTTACTAAGTGTTTTAACGTAGACACCAATACTTCCACCAATTAAAGAAATATTATTAGGACCAATTACTTCTAAATTCTTAGAAGTTGTAATCTTTAATACCTCATTTGAGTATGTAACTGTATTATCAAATTGATCTTGTAGACTTATAACAACTCTAGCTACATCATAAGTGTCTTCATGGATTAGCTCTTTATTGTTTATGTTCACTTTCAATTCAAACTTTTCAGCATGTCCTTTGTATTTAGTTATTACTAATTCATCGGCTTTATAGCCTTCAACTTTAAATACTACAGGTATCTTACTTTGAAATGCTAGATATTCTTCATAAAGATTCATTAAATCCGTAATATCAAGCACTTTTCTTAAACTTAAACTTAGATATTTAAGTTTATCTTTAAAAGATAATTTAAATCCATTACGGTTGTAACTCAACAATAGATTCGTTATTTTTTTAGCGTCTTTTTCTTTATATTTTTCATTATCAATAATTAGATCACCAATTAAATCATCGATAATGAATGGTGCATATGGAATATCCGGATATAATTTCCACTCGCTATAAAATTGTCCAATAAACTGGTCATTTTTATAGATTTTAATATAATCACAATTACTATAAATTACTATCTCTGGTAATTTAAATTCTTTATAATCACCAGGTATAATATTATTAGCTATAAATAATACAGGGTCTGTACTTTTTTGTGATTTATATGCATATGCAGCATATTTTGGTATTCTAAACATATCCATAACACCATGATAACAAACTCGATCATTAGATCCAAAGTTAAAATGAGTATTATAATCTGCTAAACACCAACCTATAGCACCTGATATTCGATTTTCAGAAAAAGCTGCATCTATAACATTAGCATGTCTTAGTGAATGTTCGATTCTTCTTACTTCAGAATCGAATTTTTTTGTTGGAAAAATATGTCCATTATGTTCAGTAACTAAGTAAGGGATGTATCCTCTAACTACTTTGTTTGGCATTTCAAGCCCTGGATTGTTCCCTACATGACTAAAATCATTGTAGGTGTATATATCTTCTAAGAATTCACTTTTTTTCATGTTTCTCACACCACAAGTTTGTCTTGTTGGATCACATTTTTTTGCTAGTTCATTGGTTTTTGAGTAAAACTCATGGTCATCTATTGACTCATTAATACGTACACCCCAGGTAATAATTGATGGATGATTAAAATGCTTTTCAATCATTGTTTCAATATTTTGGAATGTAAGTTCTTTGAAATGATCATTCCCTATATATTGCCATCCAGGTGTTTCTTCTAAAACAAGCAACCCAATTTCGTCGCAACGATTTAAGAAATGTTCACTTTGCATGTAATGAGATGTTCTTACAATATTACAACCAAAATCTTTTAAGATGTCTGCGTCTAATTCTTGCATGCTTCTTGGCATAGCGTACCCTACAAATGGATACGACTGATGACGATTTAATCCTATTAGCTTTAGTGGTTCATTGTTAAGCAAAAATCCTTCAGGTGTGAACTTAGCTGTTCTAAACCCAATAGTTTTACTTGTCTCATCAATGACTTTTTCATCTTTAAGTATTTGAACAGTGCATGTATATAGATTTGGATTATCTACATCCCATCTTAAAATATCATTAAGTCTAGCACTAAAGATTTCATCAGAAACTATTGGTTTTTCAAATTTACGATGATGTGTCACTACTCCATCATGAGTAATTACTATATATATATCATACTCAAGCTCTTCTTCTTGGACGATTCCTAGATCAATATTTAAAACAACTTTATCCTTTTCAAGACCACCTGATTCAGTTGTATTGGTGTGAAATTTCTTAATATATGTTTTTGGCAGAACTTTAAGTGTTACTTCTCTATATATACCGCTAAAACCAAGATAATCAACTGTTTTACCAAATGGAGGCACATCTTTAATTTCCGTAGAGTCCACAATAACCTGTAAAAGATTTTGACCTACTACAGCGTTTTTAGTAATATCCACTTCAAATGGTGTATACCCACCCTCATGGATTATTAAAAGAGTCCCATTTAGATAAACTTTAGCAACATTCATGATCCCTTCAAACTCAACAAATATTCTTTCATTCTTCATTTGCTCAGTTATTTCAAGATTTTTATTATAAGTACCTATGAATTGATAATCTAATTCATTAAAGTTATTTAAAGTTGTTTCCATCATTGTATGAGGAATCATTACGCCAATCTGATTTTCAATGTCAAACTGATTTAGATATTCTTCCTTAAAATCTGGAATAAACTTCCAATCGAAGTTTATGCTAGTGATTTGTCTCATATTTCTCCTCCATCGCTTTAAAGTAGTACATTCTGGAACCAAAGTCTCCCATTAATCTTACATCTTTATTAATACCAGAACCTATGAAATTCTGTTTAGGAATAAATCCTGAATTAATCAACTTATCTCCCGAAATAATTTGTTCATCTACTTCAGCTTCATATAAGTAGTTATTTTTCAATATATGAAATAACAATCCATTTGCATTTAACTTAATTGGTAAAGCATGTTTTGTTAAATGTCCAAACTTATCTAAATTGAAATACTGTTTACGATTTTTTACTTCATAATTGTAGTTAGTGTTTAGCATCGGTAGTAAAATCTTTTCAAACCCGCTATTTGGTTGTTCTAAAGTTTGAAAAATACCTAAAATACATTCCTTTTTATCTTTTGAAACAACAGCCAAATACATATTGTTGGTTTCGAATGGGTTTTTTAAACGGCTCAATGTTCCAAATTGCAATAACTTTCGGTGTTGTTTATAAAAATTTATTTGTTTCTTAATAACTTTCTTCTCAAAATTAGTTAGATGAGTTATATCAAACTCGTATCCAAGCAACCCAAATGCAGATACATTGAATCTTGTTTCAAGTGGTGTTTTTCTTACAACTTGTGCACTTGGAGCTCCTGATACATGAGCACCCATTACCGATTGTGGGTAGAGATAACTTGTTCCATATTGAATTAATTGTCTAGAATATGCATCAGTGTTATCGCTTGTCCAAGTCTGAGGCATATATTGTAACATTCCCATGTCAAAACGGTTTCCACCAGATGCACAAGACTCGAACAATATATTCTTGTATTTAGTAGTTAACACTTCTAAGATTTCATAAAGACCCAGTTGATATAGATGTACTAATTTTCCTTGATTTTGCTTTTCAAGTCCTGATGAATATATATCAGAGAAATTTCTATTCATATCCCACTTAATATATTTAATATTTGCTGAATCAATTAACTCACTCAATGATTTAACTAAATAATCTCTTACCTCTTTTTTAGTTAAATCAAGAATTAGTTGATTTCTACCTAAACTAGGATGAAACTTTGGATGACAAATCACCCAATCTGGATGGTTGCGATATAAATTGCTGTCCTTGTTTACCATTTCAGGTTCAACCCATATTCCAAAATCCATACCTATATTATTAATTTTATTAGCAAGTTTAGAAATACCTAAAGGAAGTTTTTTCTTATTAACAAACCAGTCTCCAAGACCCTTAGTATCGTTAGAACGATCACCAAACCATCCATCATCTAAAACGAATAATTCAATTCCTAATTTTTTGGCTGCTCTAGCAAGCTTCAATAACTTCTTTTGAGTAAAATCAAACATAGTTGCTTCCCAGTTATTAAATAAAACCGGACGCTCTTTATCTGAAAAGTCCGGTTTTATAACGTTATTCTTAATTAATGAATGAAAATTTTGAGATAAAACATTCAAACCCTTTTTTGAAAAGGATAGAACTACTTCTGGTGTAACAAAGCTTTCTTCTGGTAAAAGGCTCCAATAAAAATCAAAAGAGTTAATCCCCATCTGAACTCTCAATATATCATATGGGCTCTTTTCAATAATTACTTCAAAATTTCCAGAATACACCAATCCAAAGCCATAACACTTACCAAATTCTTCATTTGTCTGGTCAGTGCTTATAACAATAAATGGATTATGATCTGAGCTGGATACACCTTTTTTAGAATCAATCTTTAAAATACCCTGTTCAATTTTTCTTGAATTAATCATTCTTTCTCTTATCCAAGCTCCATCAAAGGTAGTTAAGTGATAATCATCATTATAGAAATCCAAATTCATACTTAGAGCTTTTTCAAGAATGATATTATTCTTTGATTTATTAGTAATAATGGCTCTTCTAACAAATACATCACTTTCAATAAATACTGAATAATGTAAATCTATAAGAATATCATTTGCATCATCCTTTAATGTGATTACTAAGGTTTGAATTTGACTCCCATAAGCCTTTGTTTCAGGCATTTCTTTATATATAGGTTTATCAATTATTTTATATTTGTGATATTTAAAATCAGTTATTCTTGATCCATCATCTAAACGTATATGTACCATCGGTTCACGAAAATCACCTTTACCATAGGTTGGCATTTCGAGGAAAGCTAAATTCAAATTGAAGGTCTTATCATCTTCATGATAAACAACTTGACCACCAACTTCTATTTGGTGTTTTAACTCCAAATTATCTATATCATTATTGACATCCAAAATATCACCATAGTAAACAAGTCCTAGATGACCACTAGGAAGAACTTTGAGAATATATGAAGTTTTATTTGTTTGAAGATGAAATATTAGTTTTTTATCATCAATAAATATCATTCTTAAAATTATTCTCCTTTAGATAATCTATAGATTAAATAACTTTTAAAATATGGCCTTGCGACAAAATATGTTAACAATAAAATATATACAATTTGTAGTACAACCGCTATAACAATCAACCATTCAGGACTAAATGCATAACCTAAAATAATTTCTGGGAATAAAACCCCTGATAAGTATGCTGGAGAGACAATTAATACATATTGAAATGCATCTGGAACTAACCCTTGAGAATAAAAAATAGGCATTACAGAAAAAATCACTATGTAAGCAATATATGAAACCGACATAATTGATGTTGATTTAGAATTAACCGCTAATACAATTCCAATTGTAATGTGCATTATAGCCGATAAAATATACACAAGAACAAACAATAGAATACTAAAATTCATGTTAAGGATAGATATCATTACAATCAAATAAAAGATTAGTGGTATTAATAACAATATTAATGAACTAAGAATTTTAGAAACAATAATTGTAAAGGCAGAACATTTCCCTAAGGCAAGCGGAAATAGAGTTTTTTCTTCACTTTCAATAAATATCGTAGTTGAAAAAATTACTACAGGAACCACAAATACTGTTATATAGACAAGAATTAATGAATCTATCTGTGGAAAAAATGCCATAATAGCAGAAAACAGAAAAGAGATCACTAAAATTATTTGCAGAATTTTATATTTTAAGTAATTCCTAAAATCGTTCCTTAAAATTTGTAAAAAATTTTTCATAATAAATACTCCTTTTAAATTAAATCATCAATTGATAATCGTGTATAAGTATTAATGTTTATTATCTTGTAGTCTTTTAAATAAGTTAAAATTATTGGATCTTTCCTAGCAAAATACTCGGTTTTTAAATTATCTTGCTCATCATAGTAATCAATCACAATGTCCTTAATTAAATCAACTACTACTTCACTATTTTGAAGCTTTTTAATAATTCCAACCGCATTGATATAATAGATGTTTTTGTATATAGAAGGTATCAAATTAATAACTTCTTCTAAGACGACAATTTTACTAGTTTTACAAAGAATAGGCGCTATTTCGTTAAATAATACCTTAGTATCGTTAAAATAGATAAATTTGATTTGATAATCAACTATAATCATCTCTTTACCAAGTAAAACATTGTAAGTTGTCAATAATATTATTTTTTGAAGATTTGTGAGATTATGATAACTGATTTGAGCATAATCTAAACTCAATAGATCTAATAAATGCTCATAATCTTGTAAATTCTTTTTAATTCCTGATCTTATAATATTTTCTAAAGTAATCTTCTGAATCTTTAGCTTATCTTTAATTTCTTTTATTGACTCTTGTTGATCCGTAATCATCCTAGATATATATACTATATTTTCACTATCTGATGTAGCTAAAGTACCGTATTTAGATAGCAATACGGTAAAATTATTTTCTATATCATCAAAATCAAATTCAGCTTTAGATAAATTGGTAGTTGCTTTCTTATGGCCTGTAATTAAAAACTTTATAACATTTTCTACGTATTCATCATAATTATTATTAAAATCAATATTTTTATTATGATATGCAAATGTAAGTAAATCTAAGAATATCTCCGTCTCAAGTTGAGAATAACTTCTTCTCAGAATTATTTCTAAACGCATTATAAATCTTTCTAATTGAGATTCAATACAATTTTGTCTGATATAATCATTAAATTGGACTGATTCAATATATATCATATTAAGCAAATCAATATATCGATTATCAATTATGTATAACTGTTTTAGTTGTTCAAACATTAACCTAATTATCTCTTCCAAACTCACTAGGTTATTAACCTTGAAGTTTTGATTATTAAACAAAGAAATTTGAGTAGTATAAACATAATCAATTAACGCAAAGTATATATCGTCTTTAGTTTTAAAACGATAATAAAAACTACCTTTGTTGTAGTTTGATTTTTTTATAATCTCATTTGTTGAGGCGAGGACATAACTTTTAAGAGAAAACTCCTGTAATGTCGCTATAAATAGCTCTTCATTCTGCCTTAACAGATAAGTTCTATCATTGATTTTCATGACAAAACCTCCGGTAAATTTGTGTATTATACTATAAAGTATATACCAACTGGTCTAATAAATCAACTTATATCAAAAAAACAAGAAAAAAGAAGAGATTATCGTCTCTTCTTTGTAAATGTTTCCTTAGCAAATATATCAAATTTTTCTTTATCATGTTGTGTAGCAAAACCATTGTAATCTACTATATACGTTTTACGATCTTTCGATTGTAATAGATAGAATTTTTTTCCTTCTTTAAACTTACTAATATTTGAATATGGAACTACCATAGAATTCACATTTGCAACTTCAAATTCATTATCTCTAAATACATATGTTTGCATTACTGGCTCTTTAACTAGAGGTGACCTCTTTAAGATTCTTTTAGTTGTTAATTTTTGCATGAAGAAAGTAAGTAATAAATAAAATAATAATATTCCAAATAGCAACAATGCATACAGCCATTCTTGTATTACCATCATATAAATAATAAATACCGCTGATATACCTGATATAATCAGAAAATTTTTCTTTATATATGATGTTAAATAAAAGTTATTATAAGCCATTATTAAGTCTTTATCATATAGCGTTTTGTTATGTATTTCCATTTTGTCCTCCTATATTTTGAGCTTCTTAAATAATATTGGATATAATCCAATACCTATAAATAGCATTAAACCATATCTTGTGAAATCTAATATTATAGCTAATATAGCTTTAAATACTTGTCCATCAATTAAGTTTTCTGCATCTACTATTATACCAAAAAAGAATTTTAATGCATATCTAATTGCAAGAATTACTACCAACCCAATTACAAAACGTAAAATATTCTTCTTAATATCCCTATGATTAGCGAAATTTATATTCTTTCGTTCATATAAAACACCAAATCCAAACCCTGCTAATGTTCCCAGCATTTTAGCTAGTGCCTCACTATCAAAATAAAATTGTTCTGCAGCGAATGAACTGCCATTATTTCTTATGAAATTATATATAATCATAGCTACTAGAACAAAGATTGATAGATAAGATAAAATTATATATATTTTCTTCATTTTCTTATCGTCTTTTAGTTTTTTAGCTATAAAGTATGCAATTCCAATACCTAGCAGCGCTCCTACTAAAACATCAGTCAAATAATGGACACCTAAGTACATTCTACTCACAGCGACAACAGTAGTTATAATAATCGCTATAATAAGTAACCACTTCTTTTTCATAAGATAAAACAAACTAAAATATGTAGTTGAAGCTGTTTGCGTATGTCCACTAGGAAATGAGTATCCTCCAGCTGTAGACGGGCGCATATTTGTAATTGTACTATCAACCATAAATGGTCTTGGTCTAGCAACAACTAATTTAATGAAACTATTTAAGCCTAGTGATACAAATATTGTTAAGCCTAGAAGTTCACCTAGTTTCTTATCATAACACCAGTAAACAAACCCAAGAAGAACAATTATAGTCTCTTCTTCTCCAAAAATTGTAAATATTTGGAATAAATTATCTAAAAATGCATTACTAAAGCTTTGAAGCCAATGTATTATATCTATTTCAAACCCCATAATTACCTCCTAAAATATTCCATAAATTATTAACCCAAGCACAGCCGAAATTACAACAATATAGATTGGATGTGCTTTTTTCCAAAATCTTGAAATGATAAATATAGCAGTGAATATTATAAAACTACCAATCTCAAAAGTGAAATCACCAAAATGTAAATCCTTAATTTGAAATACACTTCTAAGAATAAATATAAATGCTACAGAAAGAATAATACCTGGCACTACCGGTCTTATTCCTTTTAAGAACCCCTGAACATATTTATTTGTTGCAAACTTTGTAAACAACTTAGCAATAATCAGGATAACAATAAATGAAGGTAAGATAACGCCTAATGTTGCAAATATAGCCCCTATAACCCCAGCTTGTTCAAAACCTATAAAGGTAGCGATATTTACTGCAAATGGTCCAGGTGTTGATTCCGAAATAGCGATAAAGTCAATTAACACCTCTGTTGAACCTACCCAGCCATTATTTATTACTTCTTCTGTGATTAGTGGTATCATTGCATATCCACCACCAAAGGTAAATATCCCTATATAAAAGAAAGTATAAAATAACTTAATCAATAAACTAAACATCTTCATTCACCTCTTTATTGCGAATTAAGATATTTGTTAAAATACCAATTATTCCACCTATCAGTATGATTAAGACAATTGGAATAACATTGAATACAGCCATAAAGAACCCAAACATGGCTAATAAATATGTAAGTACACTTCGATCAACTTTCTTATAAATTCTAATTGAAGCATTTAGTATTAATACTGCAACACCAATCCTTATTCCCATAAAAGCATATTCAACGATTTGATTTTCTTTAAATTGCATTAAGAAAGCTGAAATAATTATTATTATAACTAGAGAAGGTAATACCACACCTAAAGTTGCCATTAAACTTCCTAATGTTCTTTTAATTTTGTATCCTATATATGTAGCTGAATTAATAGCTATAGGCCCTGGTGTCGATTCTGCAATAGCTATAATATCAATAAATTCTTTTTCTCCAACCCATTTATACTTATCTACAGCATAAAAATGGATTAAAGGAATCATTGAATAGCCCCCACCAAAGGTGAATAAGCCAATTTTAAAAAATGTAAAAAAGATTTTTAACATTCTTATTCCTTTTCTTTCTTAAAAATTTCCATTTGGTCATTAATGACTTTAAATACTTTTTTTGATAAAGCAATTGAATCTAAGTCTTTATAATCCTCATATTTAATTACAGGCAAAACCGTTAAATACACTTTTGTTGGCAATATGCGCACCTTATTCGATAAAGCATGCATATTATACAAACAAACAGGAGATATATCTGCTTTTGCTTTTTGCACCAATTTAAAAGCTCCTGGTTTGAACTCAATTAGATTATCAGAATAAGTTCTTTTTGCTTCAGGAAAAACACCCATAGGCATTCCGCCTTTTACCTGCTTAATAGCTTGTATAATTGTTTCCAGCGCGCTTTTATTAGCATGTTTATTGAGTGGTAGATTACCTAATCCATGTAAAAGGTTCTTTAACCCAATAATCTTGAACAATGGTTCTTTACCAATGAA
>JAGLYJ010000018.1 GCA_023132365.1 Mycoplasmatota bacterium | reverse complement strand
GCTTCTCAACAAATAATCCTTGATTTAAAAGGCAAAATAGAATTTGAAGATAAAGCAATTAAAACAGCTAACATCATTGAAGTTGAGGAAGCACTAAGAGCTTTAGGTTATAAAGCAAAAGAAATTAAAAAGGTTTTGCCTAAACTTGATACTAGCAAGAAAACAAGTGATTTAATTAAAGATGCATTAGCAATGATGCTTAAGTAAAATCGCAACTTATATTAATGTTTATGTAACTTACTTATTGTTTGCTTGCATAAACATTTTTTTTATCTTATTATCAACTCAGATAAAAATAAGGAGGAATTATTATGAAAATCAAAAAGTTAGTCTTGTTAGTTTTTCTAACAGCATTCACATTATTCGCTACAGTAAGTTGTAATTCAAGTTCAATTCTAAATGATATTTTGAGAGTGGGTAATGATTTCAAAGTTTCAGCTGTTGATTACAGTTCAAGTACATTGGAATCGGAAGATGGTGGAACTGAAACAATCTATTACTCAGATAATGATTACCAAGTAATGATATTATCTGATACCGATAACACTCTAAGAACATTTAATGAATTAAGATTAGAAATTATAAGTATTCATGAAACCCTAGTAATAGAAAGAGAATTAATTTATAATAATTATATGTCGATAAAGGATTCTGTGAGTAGTTTGAAAGAACTAAATTTCATTGTATTAGAAGATGATACGGAAGTTATTAGATCAAGAATTCAAAATATCAAAAGCATTAGAGAAGAGGTTCTTGAAACTAAAGGAGAAGCTTATCAAAGAATATATGATTTAAGAGGCACTTATACTAGAGATAACTTAGAAAGTATTATTGTAGTATACCAAGAAGTTATAGAGGTATTAGAGTATCGTTTAGAAGCTTTTAGATTAGGTATTGTTGATTTAGAATTTATTGATAATTTATTGTTAGAATATTTGGAGGAATAATATGATTGTAAGAGTGAATGAAAATCCTAAAATCAAAGATATTGAAGTAGTAATCAATTGTAAAGAAAGAGATAAGTTTATTTTGGAGATAGAGAAATCTCTAACTTATTTAAACAAGGTTATTACCGGAAAGATTGATGGTAGAAATTTCACACTTACTCCAAACCAAATCTTTTATTTTGATTCAATAGATAATAAAGTTTTTGCTTATACAAAAGATAAAGTTTATGATGTAAATCTTAAGCTTTATCAGCTTGAAGATATATTCTTGAAAACTCCATTAATCAGAATTAATAAAAATACAATCTTAAATACTAAGAAGATTAAATCCTTCCGATCTAGCTTTAATGGAAAAATGGAAGCTATACTTAAAAACAATGAAGCAGTTATAATATCGAGAAAATATGTTCCAATTCTAAGAGAAATACTAGGAGGTAAAAGAAAATGAAAAAATACTTTAATACATTCGTAAAAACATTCTTCTTTACAAGCCTCCCTATGATTCTTTTAGCCCTTATTATATATAGAAGATTAAATATCAATTTAGGATACATAAGAATTACATTAGGCACTATATTGATATCAATATTCATTAGCATAGCTATCTCAGTATTTAAGTCTGATAAAGGCAAAGGTTATATAAACGCAATCTTAGGATACATTATAATTATTCCTGCACTGTTTGTCTTTAGATATATATTTGGAACATATGTATTTAAAACTGTTTGGTTAATATATATCTTAATAGCGGTGATTGGTATCATCTATGGAATAGCCTTATTAGTAGCATCAAAAAAATATAAATCTGAAGTAAATGAACTCAATCGTTTACTAATAGATAAGGATGATAATCATCTAGAAGAATAAAAAATAAAAAGCCTTAAATCAATAATTGATTAAAGGCATTTTTTTATATAGTAAATACATTCTTTAAATAATCATAATCAGATGATTTCTGAAGTGCAAGCATGAGAAGCAGTCTTGCCTTTTGTCCGTTCAATGAAGGAGCCAATATACATCCAGTATCAGTAAGATACTTACCTCCTCCAATATACCCATAAGAATCAAGAACTCGTCCTGATGGACATCTTGAAGTTATAACAACCGGAATATTGTTGCTAATAGCTTCTTGGATACCAGGCAGCATAGCAGGAGGCAAATTTCCTCTTCCTAATGCTTCAATAACAATCCCTTTGCATTTTATTGAGATTAAATGTTTAATTATAGTAGAATCAGATCCAGCATATCCTTTTAACAAATAAATATCATTAGATACAGAATCAACTAAAACTTTGTGACGAGAGTAACTTACTTGACGATGAAAAATAACTTCACGGTTATCAACTATTCCTAATGGACCATAATCCATAGACTTAAAAGTATCAAGAGATAATGTGTTTGTTTTAGTAACTTCACTAGCAGAATTAATCTGATCATTCATTACAACTAACACTCCACGGTTGCGAGATTTAGTTGCTCTTGCAACTAATATTGAAGATACTAAATTACTGATACCATCAAATCCAAGTTCAGAACTTGACTTCATTGATCCTGTAACTACAATAGGAATAGGTGTGTCAATAATTGTATCTAAGAAAAAAGCTGTCTCCTCTAAAGTGTCTGTCCCATGAACAACTACGAAACCTTTTGCATCATCTTGTTCAATATGCTTTTTAATGATACGAGAAATATCTAACATCATATTCGGAGTAATTGAAGGAGAAGGTACTTCTGAATATTCAACTATCTCTAATTCGTTATAAAGTTTCGATTCGAGAAGGCTTTGCATAATTTGCTTAGCAGAGAGAGCCGGTTTAACTGTATGACTCACATCATCAATCTTCATAGAAATAGTACCACCTGTAAAAATCATATATATCTTACTCAAGTAACATCACCTCTTATCTAATAGGTATTATATCATATTATGCTTAAAACGTATTAGTTAAAATCCAAAAACAAGGTACTAAGTCTCACAATTTTCAAGGGGTATTTTTAGTACATCAAAAACAAGCCCCAATTTTCGCAGAAAAAGCATAAGGCTTGTTTTCCCCAGCATCAACAAGTTGTTACTAAATGGCGAGATGTAGATATTTGTAGTTAGTTAACATAATATACATTATACGAACCAATTTAGATATCGTTAAAGTTATCAATCTATCCACAAAAAGAAGTCAAATGAAATAGAATACATATTTATCAAGGCTTCTAGTTACTACTTCCATTGGTTAAACGTGTTCATATTCGGGGCTTGAGTATATTAAATATGCTCCTTTGCACTAATCCGCTTCCATTAAAAAATCAGCTGAAAAATCAGCCGAATTTTTAATTTTTTTTATATAAGTAGTATAAATATACCCACTAATAGATAAAAACACCACCTAAAAGAATTCATATTATAACTCTGTGAGAGATTATTTTTATTTGAATGATAGTTCTTCTTCTACTTTTAGAGACAGAGACCTTGAAAATTTTATAGCCTCTTTAACTGCTTCATCATACAAGTATTCTGGTTTGTGTGCATCACTAGAAATGATACATGATGCATTGTGTTTTTTAACTAACTTCCAAAATTCTAATCTTGGATATCTATATCTTTCTTCTCCATTAACTAAAATTTTACCTTTACGAATTCCATTGGCATTTAATTCCAGTGGCAAGTTTTTCTTTTTAGCAGCTATAATAATTTCTTCTGCTAATTCCAAAATTTCAGAATTAAGTTCTTTACGACTAAATAGAAAAATATCCGGATGAGCAATAAATTTGAAGTATCCTGAATTGATTGCTTCTACTACTATGTTTTTGTAAACAGTCAATTCTTTTACTGAATGAATCCTAAAGACTGAAATTAGTTCATTGTCGATTTCTATGTAATGTTGACCTAATACTAAGTAGTCCATTTCTTCTAGAAGCTTTTTGTAATGAGCTTCCTTATCTTTGAAATATTCAATTTCTAATCCTTTATATATTTTTATCTTGTCTGAATATTTTCTAATTGAATCTTCTAACTCTTTTAGATATATGGGATAATCACTTTCACCCATTCTAACTGATCTATCTTTTAAGTCACCCCACCATGGTGCATGATCACTCATACCTAATGCAGTAAAATTGTTTTTTATAGCTTCTTCTACATAATCATTAATTGTACCTTCAGCATGCTTGCAAAGATACATGTGAGTATGATAATTCGTTTTTATTGTTTTATTATTAAATGACATCCAATACTTTCCTTTCTTTCAAGTGCACTACTTGATATCAAAAGGGCAGTTTGAACCATATTTAATGTCTCATAATAATACTTGGTTAAATTAGGATATTTATCCAAACTATCATGGATTCCTTCTAATGTTCTTTTTGTTAGTTTTAATCCTTGTTCATTTCTAACTATTGATACATGTTCATCCATGTAATCACCAATCTTTTTTCTAATTGGTTTGTAGTTATAATTATAATTTGGAAGTTCGTTAATACTTACTTCATTCTTTTCCATAACAGTATCAACTGTATTATTGACATCCATTGCAGCAGAGTAACTAAAAACTAAGCATTCAAGAAGTGAATTTGATGCTAACCTATTAGCTCCATGAACCCCTGTATAAGCTACTTCTCCAATGGCATATAAATTGTCCATATTTGTCTTTCCTGAAAGGTCAGTTTTTATACCTCCACATAGAAAATGTTCAGCAGGTGCAACAGGTATCAAATCAAGCCCTAAAATGTATCCTTGTTTACGACAAAAGTTAGATATCGTAGGAAATCTTTTTTCTAAGAATTTAGGGTCTAAATGTGTTGTATCTAAATACACATGATCAGTCCAAGTATCATACATTTCTCGATAGATTGCTTGGCTTACTATATCTCTTGGAGCTAACTCCATTCTCTCTAAATCATACTTCTCCATGAACCTCTCGTGTTCGACATTCCTTAGGTATGCTCCTTCGCCTCTAACTGCTTCAGAAATAAGAAATCTTTGTCTTGACACTATATGTTCAGAATATAATGCTGTTGGATGAAATTGAACAAACTCCATATTTTGAAATTCACAACCTGCTCTATACGCCATACCAATCCCATCGCCTGTAGCATTTAAATCATTAGTAGTTGAACCATAAACTGAACCAATACCACCAGTTGCTATAATTGTTTTTTTAGCATATATAGAATAGTATTTAGCTTCTTGTTCTAAGACAATACAACCAATTATTTTATTATCTTTTTTTATTAAATCAAGGGCCATTGTATTGGTTATTATTTTAATGTTTTTTCTGGTTGACAAAGCTTTTTTTAAATCACGAATAACATTAAACCCTGTTGCGTCTCCGCCACTGTGTAATACCCTTCTTGTTGAATGTCCACCCTCTCTAGTAAAAAGAAAGTTATTCTCCCTATCAAAATCAAAATTTACATTCAACGATACAAGTTTCTTAACTGCAGCAAATCCTTTATCAACTAAATATCTTACTGCTTTTTCGTCATTAAGATAAGCCCCAGCTCTCATTGTATCTTTTATATGAGCTTCATGTAATTCTTTATTCTCATTATATTCACAAGCAATACCACCTTGTGCAAGGAGGCTGTTTGAATTATTTATTCGAGTTTTGGTTATTAAATATACTTGGTGACTTGGATCAATGTTAATTGCAGCAAATAAACCAGCGAGTCCAGTTCCTAAAATTAACACATCACAGTGTTTGTCCATTAACTTAACCTCATCATTCTATCAAGAGCAACCCTTGCTTTTAAAGCAATATCTTTAGGGACAGTAATTTCATGTTGTTCTTTGGCTAAGGCATCATATACGTCTTGCACATATATTCTCTTCATATTAATACAAGATAATCCAGAAGATAATAAATGAAACTTTTTATCAGGATTATGCTTCTTTAAAGCGTGAATTATACCTTCATCTGTACCGATAATGAATTCCTGGGCATCACTCTTGGTAGCGAAATCTAGTATTTGCTTAGTTGAACCTACAAAATCAGCTTCATTCAATACTTGCAACGGTGCTTCAGGGTGAATTAACACAAGTGCTCCAGGATATTTATTCCTTAATTTCTTAACATCATTAATTGTTAGCAACTCATGAATATAGCAGAAACCTGGCCAAACATCAATATCAAATCCCAATTTACTCTTTAGATATAAGCCTAAGTTTTTATCGGGAACATACATGATTTTTTTATCAGGAAAATTCTTAACTATTTTCTCAGCATTAGAACTTGTAACAATTACATCAGACAATGACTTAATGTCAGCTCTAGTGTTTACATAAGTTACAATCATTCTATCTGGGTTATCTTCTTTATACTCTTTTAAATCATCATAAGAAATCATAGCTGCCATTCTACAAAGCGAATTTTTCTTTGGAAGCAATACTTTCTTTTCAGGAGATAAAATCTTAGCTGTTTCAGCCATAAAGTAAACTCCACAAAAAACTATTATATCAGCGTCTGTACTTGCTGCTTGTCTACTAAGTGCTAATGAATCACCAACAAAGTCAGCAACATCTTGAATTTCTGCATTCTGATAGAAATGCGCCAATATAACGGCGTTTTTTTCTTTCTTTAGTCTTTTTATTTCATCTATAAGCATATAATCACGCACCTTTTATTTCTCTATATATATTATATGCTTTTTTCTTGATTTTGCAAAGAGTATGATATAATTATTTATGTAAAGGAAGTGATATTATGTACCAACCTTTAGCTGATTTAGTAAGGCCAAAGAACTTTAATGAAGTAATAGGTAATGAACGCCTTATTGATATCCTTAAAAAACTTGTTGATTCAAATCAAATGATATCATTAATTCTATATGGACCTACTGGTGTTGGTAAAACAACTCTAGCTAATATAATCGCAGATCATTTTCCTTTAAATCATTTTAAATTTAATGCATCTACTGATTCTAAAGCTGTATTGAAACAAATAATTTCAACTGTTAAGATGTATAACAATGTATTATTAATAATTGATGAGATACATAGAATGAACCGAGATATCCAAGATTATTTACTGCCTTATGTTGAAAAAGGCAACATCATAATGATTGGTCTCACTACTGAAAATCCTTATATTTCAGTTAACCCAGCAGTTAGAAGTCGAGTATCAATATTCAAGGTTATTAGACCAGGTGGTTTACAGATTGAATCATTTTTGAAAAAAATAGATATCGGTTTATTCAAGAAAGGGCTCACAGTCTTAGATGAGGTCTATAATAAGATAAGCATTGCATGTAATGGAGAGGTAAGAACAGCCGTTAACATGCTTGAACTATTAGCTATTACCGCTAATGAAAATGAAGTAATCAATATTGAATCAATGGAAAAGAGTCTTCCTGAAGCGAGTAAAAGCACATTTAAGACAGGAGATAATTATTACGATATATTAAGTGCATTTCATAAATCTGTTAGAGGTAGCAATGTAAATGCAGCACTCCATTACTTATCAAGATTACTAGCTGCAGGTGACTTAGCATCTCTTGTTAGGCGAATTAGAGCTATTGTATATGAAGATATTGGCTTAGCTAACTCAATGATGGGTGTTAAAGTAGACGCTGCTTGTAATACAGCTTTGAAGGTTGGGTTACCAGAAGCTAGAAATGCTTTAGGTGCAATAACCATCGAGATGTGTATATCACCTAAATCAAATTCAGCTCATATAGCTATCGATAAGGCATTAGCTGATGTTAATAGTGGATTAACCTACCAAGTACCAAGTCATTTAATTAATAATCCTACTTACGATAATAAGAAAGCTTATAAGTACGCTCACGATTATGAAAAACATATAGCAAAACAACAATACTTACCTGACAAACTTAAAGGAACTAAGTACTATAAACCTCAAAGACATACTAAATTAGAGAATATCTTTGCGGATGAGTATGAAAAAATTGAAAAATTTTTAAATAGAAAGGATTGATACAATGAAAAAATGTGAATATTGTGATGCCAAAATGGATGACAATGATTACTATTGCCCATCCTGTGGTAAGACTTCAAGCTCTGAGAAACAAGAAATTAGAAGGAATACGTTCTTTCATAGACTTTTTAGTTTTATACTCCCTTTCCTTGGCTTAATATTATATTTGTTACATAGAAATTCCAACACAAAATTAGCAAAGATTGCAATTAGATCAGCTATCGTTGGCGTTCTGTTTTACATTCTAATTTTTGTTTTGTTTATTGTTTATTTAATTTTATCCATTATAGTTGGAATATTTAGTTGAACATATTAAAAAAAAGCCAAACCTAGCGGTTTGACTTTTTTATATAATTTCACATATTGCTTCTTTTTTATTATCAATTATTACAGGTATTACAATTGGTTTTCTCTTGGTTTTATTGTACAAATATCTTTGAACTTGATATCTAATATTATCTTTATATTCTTTCCAGTTTATATAATCTCTTTTAAACTGTTTCTCTGTCTCTAACTGATAGATAATTTCAATCTCTTTAATGATATCTTCATTGTCTTTCATATATATAAAGCCTCTACTAACTATTTCAGGTTTATTAAGCATTTCTCTTGTTTCACCATTTAAATTAGCAATTATCAGCACAAACCCATCTTGGGATAATAGCTCTCTCTCCTTAATAACCTTATCATTGATATTTGACTCAAAGGTACCATCAACCATAATCGATCCATTTTCAACAGTGTCATGAAATTTAGTTTTAATGCCTTTATCAAAAGTTATTACTTCTCCATTATCCAAAGAAAATATTTCATTATCTTTGTAACCATACTCTTTTGCTAGTTCTCTTTGAGCTAATTGATATTTGTATTCGCCATTAACAGGAATAATATATTTAGGCTTAATAATTGAATACATCAATTTGATATCTTCAGAAGATGCATGAAACTTAGATAAAAGTTTTTTATCAATTTTAACTATTTCTACACCGATTTTACATAATACATTATAAGTTTTAGCTGCTATCTTTTCGGTCCCAATCAAAGGTGGACACATAAATACAACAGTATCAGATTCAATTAACTTGATTAAACGGTCATATCCCTTACCCATACGTTGTAACATAAAGAAAGGCTCATGTCTTTCACCAGTTACTAAGAAAACAACATCATTAAACTCATTTGAATTATCACCATCTATAAATTTTAGATTAACAAGACTATCTTCAGGAATGTCAATATAGCCCATTCTTTCGCCAATATTTACTAATCTTTGTGCTTTTCTACCTATAATTGATACTTTCTTGCCTGCACGTATCGCTTCATCTATAATCATCTGAATGTTTAGCAATTCTGTTGAGTACATCCCAACAATAACTCTGCCTTCTGCTTGGTTTAAGATTTTTCTAAGTAATTTTTTTATATTTACGTTTATATTAGAATGTCCAACATTAGCAGCACCGCTTGATTCACATAAAAGTGCTAAAACACCATAATCAGAGATTTTAGCTAATTTATGAAAATCAGATTTGTAATATTTGTTTACATTTTGATCAAATGTAAAATCAGTTGCATAAACAAAAGCTCCATCTTCTGTATATATAACAATACCTCCACTTAGTGGAACAGAATGAGTAGTTGGAAAATATTCAACTGCGAAATCTTCAAATTTGATTATTGTATTAAATTTAATGACTTCAAATTCATAATCATAATGATTCATTTTATTATCGCCTAAAAAATCTCTAGCAACTTCAATTGTAAAGTCAGTACCATAGATTTTTGTTTTAATACGTGATAAAAGCATAGGCAAGGCGCCAATATGCTTGTCGTGTGCATGTGATAAAAATACTCCAACTATATCTTCTTTTCTTGATACTAAATAAGAAATATCAGGTACAATAGCATCCACACCTAATAAATCTCCAGATGGATGTTGTAACCCTGCATCTAAAACTATTATTTTCTTATTTATTTCAAGAATATAGAGATTTTTACCATTATCACCCATGCCACCTAATCCACAAAATTTGATCTGGGCCATAATTCCTCCTAAATATTCAAAAATTCATCTATTATATTATACCTCATTTATATATAAAATAGTGTATTTTTACTTATTTAATAGATATTTGGTATAAATTTGAAAAATATTTAATATTAAGGACAAACTTTCCTCAATATGGTAAAATATTAATGGTGAGAATATGATAAATTATCCTAATAAAAAGAAAGTTTCAAATCAAAAATTAACTTCTTCAGCTAATAGAGGTATGAATTTTGAATCAATGATCAATCGCACGAATGAATTTTATCGTGATAATGATTTAGCAATAATTCATAAAAAACCTATACCAATTCAAATTGTTGGAGTTGATTATAAGACAAGATCAGCTGCTAAGATTACAGAAGCTTATTATAAATTACCTTCTACTACTGATTATAATGGTATATATAAAGGTTACTATATCGATTTTGAAGCTAAAGAAACAAAGTCTAAAACATCTTTTCCAATAAAAAATATTCATGAACATCAAGTGAAACATTTAGATAGTGTAAAATCTCATGGAGCAATTAGTTTTGTTATAGTCTATTTTTCTAGCTTAGAAAGAATATATTTCTTAGACAGTGATGTAGTTAGTAAATTCTATAAAAGAGCTAAAACAGGCAAAAAATCTATTTCTCTTGATGAATTTGAAGAGACAGCTTACCTAATTAAGGAAGGTTACCGAAAACCAGTAGATTACTTAGCAATAATCGATAAATATTATATAAAAAAATAATCCCTGAAATCAGGGATTTTTATTTTGCTAGATTTTCAGCATATTTAATTATATTCATATAATTCTTTTTGAATATCAACATTATCTTCTCATATTGCTGGTTAATATCAACCTTATTAACAATTCTTTGATTATCAACTTGATAATTATAGATTGACTTAATAACATCATTATATTCCTCATCAATGCCAGGTAACCCAGCATCGATATCTGATAAATTATAATCTTCGATTAAATCTTTGTTTCTATTATGAAATTCAATATGATAAGTAAATGACAAAGATTCTTCTAGTTTTTGATATACAAACCTAAATACAAGAAAGTGTTTTTTCCTATTTAAAGTGTAATATTTATAAAACTCAAGTTTGTCCTGAAATTTATTCTTTGAGTGTTTTACATTATATGCTTCTTTTTTACTTAAGTCCTGTAAATCCTTTTTAATCTGTTTTAGAATCGTTTCCATTTGCATCTCCTAAATTAGCGGCTTTAATAAGAACTTTAACCATCATATTTGAAAATTTAACTGGGTCCTTAATTTCTAAGCCTTCTATTAGTAATGCTTGATTATATAATAGATTTGCATAATCTTCAATACTTTCAGGATTATTCTCATAAACTTTTTCAATAGCTTTGAAGATTTCATGTTGAGGATTTATCTCTAGTATTTTTTTGGCTTTCATCTCCTTGTCACCAGGCATTTTACTGATAACTTTTTCCATTTCAAATGATAACCCTTCGCCACTAACGAGACAAACTGGTGAATCAGTTAATCTAGTAGATAATTTAACTTCGTCAACATCATCATTTAGAGTTTCCTTAATTTTCGTTAATAAATCTACTTTTTCTGTTTCTAAAATCTTAACTTCTTCTTTTTCTTTATCGTCTATGATATCTAAATCACCTTGATTAATTGATTTAAAGTGCTTCTTATCATATTCATTTAAAATTTGAATCATAAATTCATCTATTTCATCAGTTAATACTAGAACATCATAGCCTTTTGATTTTAGTACATCCATCTGTGGAGAAGCAAGTAGTGAAACTTTAGTATGAGCTGATCCATAATAGATATCTTTTTGATCTTTAGGCATATTTTCAATATACTCTTTCAAAGTAACAGACTTATCATTATTTGCAGTTTTAAAAAGTAAGATATCCTTCAATAAATCCTTATTAGCTCCAAAATTATCATATACACCATACTTAATGTTCACTCCAAATTCATTCCAGAATTCTTGATATTTTTCACGATCATTTTTAAGTGTTTTCTCTAATTCATTTATAATCTTCTTCTCTAAATTCTTTTGAATCTTATCTAGTTGTCGATTATGTTGCAGAACTTCTCTAGAAATATTTAGATTTAAATCAGGTGAAACTACTAATCCTTTAATAAATCTTAAGTAGTCAGGTACTAATTGTTTGCATTTGTCCATTACAAATACGCCTTTAGCGTATAATTGTAGCCCTTTTTCATATTTGTCTGAATAAAGGTTTTGTGGAGCTTTGTTAGGAATAAAGATAATTGATTTGTATGTTAACATACCTTCAATATCACTCCATATTGTGAACATAGGATCGTTATAGTCATAGTATTGAGAACGATAGAACTCATTTAGTTCTTTTTGTTCTACTTCTTTTTTGTTTTTCTTCCAAATTGGTACCATTTGGTTTAGAGTTTCTACTTCTATTACTGTATCATACTCATTCTCTATTTCTTTTCCATCAGCGTCTAATCTTGATACTGTTTTTTCTCTTTCCATAGTGATTGGATATTTTACATAATTTGAATACTTTTTAACCAAAGCTATAACTTTATAGTCTTCTATAAAATCATCATAGTTTTCGTCATCTTCATTTTTTCTTAAATATAAAGTGATTTCTGTTCCTCTTGAATCTTTTTCTGTTTCCTCTATAGTAAATTCTTCTTCACCTTTTGAAGACCATATAAATGCAGTATCAGAATAAGCAGATTTTGTTATAACTTCTACCTTTTTTGAAATCATAAATGCAGAATAGAAACCAACACCAAATTGACCAATTAGGTCTGATTCCTTTAAATCCTTACTTTTAATTGTTTTAAGGAATTCTAATGTACCACTTTTAGCAATTGTCCCTATATTGTCAATTAATTCATCATGTGTCATACCAATTCCATTATCTGAAATAGTAATTTTTCTTTTCTTCTTGTCTACTTCAATATGAATCTCATAATCATTAGTTTTTTCTAATTTTTCATCAGATAAACTTAATAAATGATATTTATCAATCGCATCACTAGCATTAGAGATTAATTCTCTTAGAAAAATCTCTTTGTTAGTATAAATTGAGTTAATCATTAGATTTAATAACTGTTTTGACTCGGTCTTAAATTTCTTTATTTCTTTACTCATGTTAACCTCCATAAATGTTTTATCAAATATATTATAACATAAAAATTAGCACTGTCAAGAATTGAGTGCTAATTTTTTATTTAGTATGATTTTTTTGTGATATTATGATACTCTTTGGGTTAAATTAAATTGGAGAACACCTCTATTATGAATTATAACTCCAACTAAAATACATAATAACATTGATGGAATCATGTATAAAGAGTTATAAATAAATGCTCCAACAAATATAAGCATACTTTCACTTAGTGAACCTACAATATTTGTACCAAGGATACCATCAACCCATTCCATTTCACCTGGTATATATTCAGCCCAATAAACTACTCCTGCAATCGATGCTATAATCCATCTTGCTAAACTTCCAACAGTTATCAATATTATGAATCTAGTTCTTTTAAGCAGTGTTTTAGGAATAAATGCTCCGATTCCAACAACTCCAAATGCGACAAAATAATCTAAGAAGTATTGGAAGAAATTTAAGAAATATACTTTAATCATCGTTTGGATTAAACCATATAATATGCCGGCTATAATCCCGTATTTTGGTCCTCTTCTACTTGCAATTATAAATATTGGCAACATAGCTACGCCAATACTTCCTCCGAATGGGAATGAATAGATTGCTCCAAAGATTAAGTCTAGCACTACTGCAATTCCAACAAAAATTCCTGTTTCTACTAAAGCTCTGATTTCTTGTTTTTTCATATTTCTCCTCTATTCTAAGAGACAAAATAATAGGCCCCTTAAATAATAAGGGACCTTTTTAAGAAAATAAACATATTTTCCTACGCTGGCATTATCCAGATCAGGTTAGGTCTATAACAGTACAGTTATACTCTCAGCCAGGTCCTCCTAGCTCCCCTTATTCGTGTGATTCAATTATAACACTTTAAACTTGTATATACAAACTATTTAATCAATAATTTTTAGAATAGTTCTTGGAATACCTACTACTTCACTCACTAGAATGTAAGCGTCATCTAACAATGCTACAATATCCTTAGTTATTTGTCTGTTTCTATAGATATTTAGTAAAGTATCTCCCTTTTTAACGTAGTCTCCAACTTTTTTATTTAGAACGATTCCAACATTTGGATCAATGTCATCATCCTTAGTCTCTCTACCTCCGCCTAGCTTCATTGATGCAAGACCAATATTTAATGCCTTAATTTCTTTAATATAACCAGATTCTTTAGCAAGATAAGGTACAACTTCTTCAATTTCAATAAAGTTATCAAAATCAATATCATCCGCACCTTGCGCTTTAATAAACTCTAAGAATTTTGCATAGGCTTCACCATTATTTAGTTGTTTATGAGCTAAAGCTTTAGCTTCTTCTAAAGATTCTGCTTCTTCAGCATAATAAATCATATAACTAGCTATATCTTCACATAACTCAACTAAGTCTTGTGGCCCATTACCTTTTAGAGTATTAACTACTTCTTTAATTTCTAAACGGTTTCCTACTGCCATTCCAAGTGGCTGATCCATATTTGTAATAAATGCAGTAACTTTTTTATCAAAGGACTTACCTATTGAAACCATAATTCTAGATAGCTTTTTAGCATCATCAATGGTTTTCATAAATGCACCATCACCTATTTTCACATCTAGACAGATTACATCAGCTCCACTAGCTAATTTCTTTGACATAATACTAGAAGCAATTAATGGAATTGATGGCACTGTCCCAGTAACGTCCCTTAAAGCATATAAAAGCTTATCAGCTGGTACAAGTTTTTTAGTTTGACCAGCAACTGCTATATTGATTTTGTTTACTTGATCTATAAATTGTTCTTCAGGAATATCAATACTTAATCCAGGTACTGATTCCATTTTATCTAGTGTTCCTCCGGTGTGCCCTAAACCTCGACCAGATAGTTTAGCAAGTTTGGCACCTAAGCTAGCAATAAGTGGTCCAAGCACTAATGTAGTTTTGTCACCAACTCCACCCGTAGAGTGTTTATCAACTTTAACACCTTTAATTTTACTTAAATCAATTATATCACCACTATAAAGCATCGCTTCTGTTAAGTAAAAAGCTTCTTTATCTGTCATACCTTGAAAATATATTGCCATTAACCATGCGCTTACTTGGTAATCAGGAATACTACCATCAACATAGCCATTGATTACATATTGAATTTCTTCTTGAGTATTCTCAATACTCATTCTTTTTCTTTCTATAATATCTACCATTCTCATAAATATTACCTCATTTCGTATATTATTATACTATTAAATCCTTTGGTTGTAAATAATATGATATTATCTTTGAAAACATTTACACAAATATTTGTTCGACTATTTAAAAATATTTGTTATAATACATATGGTGATAGAATGAATGATATTATCTTAATGAGACATGCACAAACAGAAGCTAATAAAAATTTCATAGTTCAAGGCCGAATGGATAACCCTTTAAATAAAGATGGTTTTAAGCAAGCTTTATTAACAGGCAAGTATTTCTCTGAGAATGAGATTAGCTTTGATATGGTTATTAGTTCACCCTTAAAAAGAGCGTTTACTACCGCTAAACAAATTAATACCGGTATGGTTTTAAGTAGACCGATAGTTTTAGATAAAGGTTTAATTGAGAGAAACTTTGGTGATTATGATGGTAAGGAAATCAATGATGATTACTACTATCTAATTAAAAGAGGTTTGGTTCCTAATATGGAAACTAATGAAGTTTTAGAAGAAAGAGTCTATAATGCTATTATGAATATTTGCGAAAAATATCCTAATAAGAAAATGCTTATAATTACTCACTCTCACGTTATTAAAGCATTACTTACAAAACTTGTAAAAGGATTTACTTATAAATCACAGTTACATAATTGTTCTTTAAATCATCTGATATATGATGGTGAACAATTAATTGTTAAAAATTATAATATTAACCCATTAAAATAAGAACACTGGAAATCCAGTGTTCTTTCTTTTTTATATATATAAGTATTCTTCTAAATCTTTATAATAACTATAATCAAAGAAATATGCTATTTCTTGATAATATGTTCCATTAATAGGGTCAAATGAATTATTTGAAGCAAAAAGATCTAAAACTAGCAAATCTCTCATTAAATATGTTGTTAAAGTAATATCCTGCCCCTCTAAGAAGTCATAATATTCTTTATCAAAAATATAGTCTACTGCTCCTACCGTATACAAGACAGAAGGTAGAACTAGGTTTCCATCTATATAAAGATTTGTCCCATCATAAGTTAATTGATCGTCAAATGTTATATCTTCATTATAATATAATATATCTTCATAAAAATTAAGTAATTGTTCTCCTGTGAGTCTTGAGGTTTTAATATAATTATCAAATGGGTAAATTTCAATAAAGTCTCCCATCGTTAATTCTCCATATTCCATAGAGTTTCTAAATCCTCCGCTATTTATAGCTCCTACATCTACATCAGCGTAATCTCTGATTACAGATGCTCCCCAAGGAGTCAAATCACCTCTATAAAGAGTCCTTGTGGCTGTAGTTAATACTTGAGATACATAGTTAACATAGATAAGATCGTCTTGGTAATAATCTATAATGTCTACAATTTCACTGTTACTAAAACTACTAATTTCACTATAGCTATAATTTTTAGCGCTACCATTTGTAACTTCTCTATTTTCTAGGTCATAAGTTAAAGTTATTTCTGAAAAAAGAGAATTATCTGAATTTCTTGATTGAGCATAAACCAGAGGTGAACCTTCTAATCTACTTATTGTACTAGCCTCATCTTGATGAGTATGACCATTAAATACCGCATCAATGTAACTATCACCTGTAAAGTCTGCTAATTGATAATTAATACTTGAACCTTCATGTATGTAAACAACAACGATATCACAATCTTGTTCAGTCCTTAAAATACTGGCAAAGTCATATGCAGTTGCTGCAGGATCTAAAAATTCGATATTTTCTACTCTAGAAGCAGATATTGAATTAATAACATCGCCAATTAATCCAATCACGCCTACTTTTACACCATTAAATTCTTTTATAATATATGGAACGGTATTTTCTAATGGTTCTTGTGTGTCTTCGTATACTATATTAGCTGCTAGAATTGGATAATCCATTTCTCCGTTTTCTAAGTTTCCATCTTGGTAATCTAAAATTACATCAATTCCCCAATCAAATTCATGGTTTCCAATTATAAAACCATCAAACCCAACGTAACTAAATACATCTGCGATTGGTAATCCATGATAATAATTAGACAAAGCTGCCCCTTGGAAAATATCTCCATTAGATAAAATTACAGTGTTTTCAATGCTTTCTTTTTGATTTATTAAGAAATCACCAATTTGTTCTAAGTATGAAATATCTGAATAGGTTCCACCATGAAAATCATTAATTGAATAGAGCTTAATTTCTTGATATCTATCAATAGCTGTAGTAGTACTTTCTGTTGTTGTGCTTTCTGTTGT
>JAGLYJ010000017.1 GCA_023132365.1 Mycoplasmatota bacterium | reverse complement strand
CTTTTACAGTAACATCAATAGTTACGGTTTCAACCGGTAGTGTTCCTTGAGTTACTTCTAATGTAATAACTCCAACAGCGTCAGTAGCAGGTTCTGTAAATAGAATAGTACCAGGAGTTGTTGTGAAATCTAAGTAAGTAGCCGCGTCTCCAGTAATACCAGTTACAACCATTGTTGAACCATATAGTCCATCTAATATAACATAATCTTCTGTCATATCCATAGTTGCTGGAATGGCATTTAGATCAGCGTCTAACATCATTTGATCAGTCATTTCAAGCGTAAACATTTCGCCACCCAAATTTCCAGACCAATTAATTTCTTTAAATGTAAAGGTTACTTCTGGTAATATATCATCTACTTCAAATACATTTGGAATCCATTCTGGTGCAACACTTGTATATACTTCTAATCTCACGGTAGTAGTTCCTACAACATCAAATTGATATTTTCCACCATCAATTCCTTTATATACTAATCCAGTAACATTAATTATTTTACCGCTATCTTCTATAGCAAGTGCAACAACGTCATCTAATGTATAAACAGTATCATCAATAATAGCGTTTCCTGTGCTTAATCCAGCATGTAATACAGCGCCATATCCTAATCTTCTTACATTATTATATGAATCTAACTCTCCAAAATAAATTATTTCATCGCCTATATTTATAGTTCCGTCATTTTCATGTCCTTCACCATAATATGCGTATAATCCTTCTCCATTAGCATCTTGAATATATACTACATGATAACCAAATCCAGTAACAACACCTGAAACATAAACTTCGGTTTCATCAGCTATTGTGAATACGCCAGCTGTATTGTCATGTAATGTAGTAAAATCAGTAACTAATATAACAGGAGTTACAGTAAGTGTAAATTGTTGGGTAACAGGAGTTTCAGAACCTAAAGTTAATGTTGCTTCAACAACAACGTCATGTTCAACGCCTGTTGGGTCTAAATATAACTCATTAACATCTAAAGTAGCTGTTCCAGATACTAAAGTCCAAGTAATTACTGAACCGTAATTACCAAGTATAGGTAATGCAATCATTTGATATTCCATACCTACTACTTCAGCTGCTCCAGCTATTAATCCTGCTAAATCTGCTGCTAATCTATCTGCATCTGTGAAAGCTTCTATAATAGCGTTAATAACAACATCTAGTGTTTCTAATTCATAAGCTAAAGTAATTGTAATTGTACCTGTAAGATCTGCAACACTAGGAAGGGTAACAACTATTAAGCTGTCATCAACCATACTATCATATGATAGATTTGGTTGTAATTCTGTTGAGAATACAACTGTAGTTACTTCACTAAACATTAATTCAGGAACCATGTAGTCACCACTTAAAGTAACATCTGATTCGAATATTGCTGCATCCATTGCTAATAATTCAGCATCAGTGTAAGTTGTCCCAACAGTAATTATAGCATCAGAAGGAACAAGGATTTGTGCTCCATTGTACCATCCAACAATTACATTAGTGAAATCTAACGGGGTATTAGCAACAGATCCGCCAATCAAGGTAACGAAACTAGCAAAACCTGGTACATCTTTATCGATACGAACTGCGATTTCTTCTCCAACTGAATTAATCATATACATATTAAATGAAGATGTATAAGTAGCATCTAAATCATATTTTAGGAAAAATCCTGTTAAATCGACTAACATTCCTTGATAAGGTAATAATGTTGTGTCATCTAAAGTCATTGCAGATAAATCAACTGCAGTAGGCATAGATAATGCATCATCACCAGTAAGTTCCATAGCGTCATCAAGACTATCTACAACTAGTTCATTTAAGCCATTATAAACATCAATTACACCGATGAATTCATATGTCTTACCAATCATATCAACAGTAAACACACCGCTTGGGTTAAATAAATCAAATGCGCCTGTTGCATCTTGTAACCAGAATGCACCATAACTTGCTGTATCAGTAGTATCAGTAATGATACCAATAACTTTTACGTTTGCATCTTGTCCCGCTGCAATCGCTTCAGCTATTGTTAATAATGGTAATTCTCCTACCAAAATTTCTATATCTCTTGTTTGAACTTCAGAATTGAAAGTTCCAGTAACTGTAACTGTAACTAATTGTCTTGTTACAAGCCCTGTTAAATCTACTGCACCAGTTGTTGTATTAATAACTAATTCGTCATCTGATGCATATGTTAATGCAACACCAAATAATTCAGTAGGTAACTCTAATGTTTCTGCAGCTTTAATTTCAGCAGGTAACATAACTGCTGCTAAAGCTGTAGTAACTTGCTCAGCATCGTTAGCAAATGTAACATCAACATCTTCTACTTCTCCATAGAAATGAACATAAGTGTTTTCATGGTTGCCATGGAATCCATTATAAATAACATCTATAGTAATTTCTAAACCATTAAACGCTTCTAGAAGCTCTTCATGTGAATTATAGTATATTTCAATATATTCTGTTCCATTAGGATAGTTATCTTCTGTACGTGCTACACTAAAGTCATAGTCCGAAGGCACTAAATAACATGGATAAGCCATTTCTTCATCAAAATATACGGTACCCGTAATTGTATACATTGTATGAAAAACTTCATCCGTTCCGTCAACAGGTGGGGATACGTTAAATAATTCTGTAACTGTTACAGTGTCTACTATAGGTGCAATAGATACTGCTGCCGTTGAAGGTTCTGCTCTCAAAGGCGTTGTGTCATCTCCAACTAGTTGATTGAATGCGAAGTATGATGTAAAAGTACCTGTAACATCATAAACACTTCCAACTTCAACAGTAAAACTTGGTGAATACACATAAATTAAGTTTACGCCATCTGTAAAAAATACATTTCCGTAAGGATCGATACCAAGAACAGTTAATCCAGGAATCATTACATAAGGATCATCTTCTATTATATCTGCTAATGCTGCAATGGTAGCATATTCAGTACCTTCAAGAGTTTTAGCAACTGTAAATACTACAACACTTGTATAATCAACAGTAGCGATAGTAATTGTAGCTGTCATAGTAACGTCTACATTCGCTCCATCAGGTTGAGTGATTTCGCCGCCAACAGAAATTATTTCTGGATGACTTGAAGTCCAAACGATTGCGTATTCTACTTCGTCGTCGTCTTCTCCAAGAACTGCAAAATCAAGACCTGCATTATCTGCTGAAGTCCAAACTTCCTTGCTAGGAAAAGCAGTTACAACTATGAATACTTCATCTGCTCTTTCTTGATCAGTTTTTGCTAAAGCTTCAACGGTTACAAAGAAATTATGAGATTCTGTATCGTCCCCGTCAGCCATTGTAGCAGTTAATACCACTGTTTGGTCACCTAAATCAAAACTAGGTTGATGAATTGTTCCATCATCTTCTAGATAGCTATCATTAGCGCTACTCCAAACAATATCTACACCACCAATTGATGCTAATAAAGTTAAATCTTCAGTAGCAACGAATGTGATGCTTTCTAAAGTATCAGCGTAATGAGTTTTTAAATCATCAATTAATGCTGATAAATCAACAGGTGCTGCCGTTGTAGACGCAACTGTTGTTGGCGCTACTGTCGTAGGCGCAACTGTTGTTGGCGCTGCGGTAGTAGCTTCAGTTGTGGTTTCTCCACAAGCAACTAATAGAAAACTTGCTAGGAATAACACAGCCATAATAAGTAGTTTTTTTGAAACTTTCATTTTTTCCTCCTTGAATAAATTTTTATATTTTATATTATTAAAATTAATATGATATTAATTTTTAACCCAATACTCTTTCAGAGTTAGATACTGCAGCTAAAATTGCATTATCAATGATTTCTTCTTTTGTAGTTCCCTCAAGAGAACCTAAAATCACTCTTTCAAAAGCCGCTTCAACTTCTTCTCTTGCAGCACTTGATCCAACAAACGCTTGATCAAAGAATAAGTAATTTGCTTGTTCAGCAGCTGCATTAGCTGCTTTAGATTTCATAAGTCCTTCTCCAGTTAAATCAACGCCCTCTGCATCTTTACCGTTTCTAAACAGCACATAAATTGGATTATCATAAACCGATAATCTTACTGGAGAATATCCAGTTGTTAATGCAAAATCTAATTGAACTTCTTGACTAGTTAAATATTTCAAGAATAACCATGAAGCAAGTTTTTGTTGGTCATCACCAGCTGAGGTGATTGACATGTTAGTTCCTTGTTGAATTGCTATTCTTTCTTCTGGCATATCAGCATTGTAAGGCATTGGTGCAACACCAAAGTCGAATACAAACTCTCCATCAATTACTGTAGGTGTATTATACCTCGCTCCACCTGTAGAACCAAATGTTACTGCTGTTTGCCCCGTTTTAAACGCGTCAGAAGCATAATCGATTCCCCATTTACCAGGTAAGGTGAATGTTGTATCTCTATTATCAAAGAAATAACTTAACATGTTTCTTGAAAATTCGTTATCAAATAAAATTATCCCTTGTCTTTGCGCGTCGATTCCAGTGTATTCTCCGCCCCATTGTCTAGTTAAAGTAATGAAAGCATTTGCTCCAGAATCATAAGTAATCGGTACAAAATTATCTTTTATTGCTTGAATTTCTTCAGGTGTTTTATGTAATGATAACGTTGAAGATTGATTAAATAAAGTTGTAACATCATCAATTACATCATCTTTAATAAGCATTAAATCATCAGCAATGTCAAATAATCCTTGCCAAGTTGTTGGCACTTCGTCAATCACTCCGTCTGCAATTAATATATCCATCATTGTTTTATTATAAATCATTACTTCAGTTGATTTATTAAATGGTAATGAATAAAATTCACCATCAGTTGTATATTGAGAATTTTCACGACGGTAACTTAATAAAATGTCCATAAAAGATTCTCCCTCAACAAGAGGATTATATCCAAATGTAGGATGACTAATATATGGAGTTACTGAAATAACAGCTTCATTATCAATATATTCCATAACGTGGTCTGGATAATTTTGAACGATATTAGGAATTACTCCCCCTCTAATGGCATTAATTACATTTTGACGTAATTCATCATAATTATTACCATTTTTAATAATATTTACAGTGATATTTGTATATAACAGTTCAAATTCATCAGCATAGCTCATTAAAGCATTTTCAACTGTTGATCCATTTGAATGCCATAAATCTATAGTGATTGGATCGGTCGTTAAAGTTTCGGGAATAGAGAAATCACCTAAGTCTTTAACGGTCAATGTTATTTCTTCATTAATAACATTTCCTACACTATCTTCGGCAACGGCATATACGCTATAAGTACCTACTCTAGTAGTAGTAAATCCACCAACTAAAGTTATATCTAATTCGCCATCTTCTGGATCAATTGCTTTTGCTCCAGCTAACAAATCAAGTTCTTGAGAACCACGATAGTAAGATTGTTTAGTGAATAGCCCCTCAAAATGTGGCGCTTCTCCCATATCAACCGTTGTTGTTGATTCTGTTGTTGTTGTTTCTGTGGTTGTATCAGCTGTTGTTGTATCAACTGTTGTTGTCTCAACTGTCGTTGGTGCAACTGTAGTCTCACCGCATCCAACAATAACGAATGCAAAAATCAATAACATAAACAATGTTATAAATTTTTTATAATACTTCATTTTATTCCTCCTTATAATTTATTATAAATTTATATTAATTACATTAATATTATAATACATTTTAACGCTTTAAGATATAAAACATTAAAAATTATTACTCAACAATAAGTATTTTCCCTGATAACTCAGTGAATGCCCCATCTTCGTCGGCAACATATAATGTAAAATTAATTTCTGCTCCAACTCCGAATATTTCAACTAAAAATATCTTATTTTCATCATATAATCGATTTCCAGATTGATCAGTTTTAGCTGAACCATACAGCTCGATATCATCATCATCAACTACTCCATCAAAATTAGCATCTTCTCCATCAGACCATAAATCATAGAATGATGTAACAACAACATCGCTTGAGATATCTACATAAGGTCTATCTTTCCCGACAATAAACTTAGTTTGGTTATAATCTATTGCAATTAAATTTTGGTTTTCTATAAGACTTATCAACATAGTATCTGGATGAAATTCAGTGCCTTTAACATGTTCATAAATAATCTCATTTACGCTTACTATTTCTCCGTCAATTAGTTGTACAATTTCAGGAGGGCTATTTTCAATTTCAGGACAGCCCATCATTGAAAGCGATAGTAATAATAGCGGAACAATCATCATTATTCTTTTAATTTTCATATTCATCCCCCCCAATTAGCCTTTAGTTCCACTTCGACCAATTCCGTTCATAATATACTTACGGAATAAGAAGAAGACAACTAACAATGGCACTGTAACTAGAGCACTGGCCGCAATTTGAAGGTTATACATTACTCGACCATTATCTTGAACAAACGCCGTATCTCTTAATGCGTTAGAAATCAGCCAGTATTTTTGTCCTTCTTGTCCACCAACACCAGTTATTATTCTTGGCCAAATATATGCGTTCCAAGAACTAAATACGTTTAAAATAGTAATTGTGAATATTGTTGGACTTGCAATTGGAACCATAACTCTTGTAAGGAATTTAAAATCACTACATCCATCAACTCTAGCTGCTTTATAAAGTGATTCAGGAATTTGTTTGAAGCTTTGTCTTAAGAAGAAAATATACGAAATACTTGTTACAAATGGAATTATCATTGCAATAAAGTAATTGTTTTCTCCAGTAGCCATACCTACCCAACCAAATCCGTTTTTACTTACGGTAATAAAGTTAGTAATAATATATAATTCTCCAGGAATCATCATCGTCATAATAAGTATAGAGAATAATACTTCTCTTCCTTTAAACTCAATTCTAGCAAAAGCATAAGCGGCTAATACCGTTGTGATGATAGTACCTCCAGTTGAGAATAAAGCCACGATTACCGTGTTTTTAATGTATAAACCAAATTCTAGGGCTGTTAAAACAACTTTGTAGTTAACCCAATTCATTTGAGAGATACTAATGTATAACTTAGGATTTGCCAACGTTGCTCCAGAGAAATCTTTAAGAGATGTAAGTACCATCCAATAAAATGGAACAATGATTACTATAGCAACAGTTATCAAGAACAAATAAGTAAAAAGTATTCTAATGATAAATGATGTGTTTTGGCGACGAATACTTTGTTTAATCGAAACTGAGTATTCATCTAAGTCGCCCAAGTCTTCAACTTTCTTTTTCTTAAATATTTTCTTAAAGTATGCTTTTACCGCAGGGAAAATACTTTTGAAAAATTCTTTTGCACTATATCCTTTTACAAATTTAACTAATACAAACATGTTATAAATTCTAAGTCCTGCACTAACAACATTCAACGATAATAAATTTATTACTGCTTGAACGAATTTAGAACTAGCTGTATATGAATCAATTTCATAAATTGTACGAGTTCTTACTTTCTTTATGTTGATTAATAATAGCGGTAACGATACAAGAGTAAAAAGAATTACTAACGATATAATAGTATTCATTTCCAATTTATCCAATGTAGCATTTAAGAAGTAATATGTTGGTTCCATGAATTGCAATATGTCTAAATTCATACTACCATCTACAATTTCAGGTAGTTCCAACATTCCAAATAGAATCAAGAAAAGAGATATGTATATTGCAATAGCTATAAAGTCAAAGATAAATGTGATTTTTTCAATCTTGTTTGACTTTTTGAATAGTTTTTTATCCATAATTAATCCCCCCTCCTAATAATGGACGCGTTTTTTGCTGACTTGCATTTGAACTAATGTAAGCACCAAAATAATCGCAAACAAAATTAATGATCCAGCTGCTGCAACTGATAAGCTTCCAGCGTTGCTGCCATCAATAAATTGATAGATATACATAACTATAGATTGTAAGTTGTAATCCACTCCTGAAGGAGCTCCTGTTACACCAAACAGCGCTACAATTGAATTATAAATTTTAAATGCACCAATAACTGAAGTCACCAATATATAAAAAATCATTGGCGAAATTAAAGGAACTGTAATTTTAGTGAAGATTCTACCTTTAGGCGTAGCATCAATAGCTGCCGCTTGATAATATTGTTTATCAATGCCTTGAATGCTGGTTAAGAACACCATTATTTTAAAAGCCAATGAAGCCCATATACTATAGAAAATCAACACAAACATTGAGCGCCAATAAACCGCTCCACTTTCAACCCAGGACAGTCCTGCTGTATCTACCCCGACAAAACTCAGAAGTTGGTTTATCAACCCGCCATCGGTTTTGAACATATATGCAAATACTAACCCAATAGCAATTGTGTTAGTTACATATGGCAAGAAGAATATTGTTTGAAAAAAACTTTTCAATGGCTTTATTGAATTCAAAGCTGCAGAAATAAATAAAGCAAGCAATACCGAAATCGGTACGCTAATAAACACGATAATTAAAGTATTAATTACCGCACTAGATCCGGTATGTGATGCCGGAACAATAAAAGACTCATCAGTAATTACTGTGATAAAGTTTCCAAATAATGTATACCCCGTTATTGTATTACTTGTCATATTGTAGTTTTCATAAACAACAAGTGCAAATGAATTAATTATTGGCCAGAAAGTAAATATTGATAATACTATTAATGCTGGCGATAAATATACTAATGCTTTTGCCCATCCAGGGAATTTTGATGCAAAATTTAAATTATGCTTATCCAAAAACTTACCAATACGTCTTTTTCCATTATTAAGAATTCTTCTAATGTTCCAGAAGAAATTCTTAATACTTTGTTTTACTTTTGCAAAAAACTTTTTGGTATTTTTTATGAAATCAGCCATGGTTCACTACCTCTCCAGTTTTTTTGTCGAAGATATAAACCCTTTCGCTTTTAATTGTTAGGTGGACAAATTTTTGTCCTTTTTCTATATTATCAGAATCTACTAAAGCACGAATATTAGAACCATTAAAGTCAAAATGAATCATTGTATCTCTACCTATATGGAAGATATCTTTGATGGCAATTTTAAATCCTTCTTCAGTTGCTCTAAAATTTTCTGGTCTCATTCCAACGTCATATAAACCATCAGGAACATCAAATTTCATAAACTTATGTTCATTTATCATTAGGTGTCCTTTTTTAACTTCTGCTTCAAAAGTGTTTATTGGAGGATTACCTAAGAATTTAGCAACAAAAATATTATCGGGGTTGTTATACATAGATTGTGGAGATGCGTATTGCTGTTCAATACCAAAATCTAACACAACCATTTTGTCCGAAATACTCATTGCTTCTTCTTGATCATGAGTAACAAAAATTGTTGTAATTCCTGTTTCTCTTTGAATACGTTTAATTTCCTCGCGCATCTGCAATCTTAATCTAGCATCTAAATTAGATAGTGGTTCATCAAGCAATAACACTCTAGGCTTTTTAACTAAAGCTCGAGCAATTGCAACGCGTTGTTGTTGTCCACCAGATAGTTGAGATGGTTTTCTGTCCAATAATTCGCCGATACCAACCAAATTAGCCATTTCTTTAACTCTTTGGATTGCTTCGGTTCTTGGCACATCTAAGTTCTCTAATGGGAAAAGAATGTTATTGTATACCGTCATATGTGGATACAATGCATAATTTTGGAAAACAAGTCCTATCCCTCTTTTTTCAGGAGCTAACTTTGTAACATCATCATCTCCAAAAAATATCTTTCCACCAGTTGGTTTTTCCAAACCGGCTATCATGAATAATGTAGTTGATTTACCACACCCAGATGGACCTAGAAGCCCAACTAATGTGCCTGATTCAATTACAATATCAAGTTCGCTAACCGCTGTAGTTTCAGCGCCTGTTTTGTTCGTGAAAATTTTCGTCAAATTTTCTAACCTTAATTCCATTTAATAATTCCTCCTAAAACCTATATAGTTATATTTTTAATATTTTTTTCTTTTTCTTCTAAAATAAATAACGTACGTCATAAATATAATAATAACAAAATAAATTCCCATAGCTATATAAAATATGTGAGCATAATCAGTAGCAACATGTGGTTTATTTGGAAAAATGTTGTTTTCTGTCAAACCACTTAAGTCGTCTATTGTGGGTAATCTATTATTTTCTGAGTAAAAATCTTCAATAAATGTTTTTATATTAAAGTCAGTTTCCTCAACATTAAAGTCTTCCTCCACTAAAGTGTTCTCCAACTGACCAACTAAGTATATTTTGTCATAATTTCCTTCTAAGAATGTTTCTTTGACCACATATATTGTGCCATTATCGTTTATACCATTTATAATATTTAAAGTTTTAAATCTCTGTAATGCAATGCCTATTGTTGCATCGCTTGTCGAATTTTCCAGAATTAAATATCCGACTTGGGATAAATCTTCTGTATCGCTATAAACTATTAAATATATTGATTCTTCTGAGACTAACTCATCATTATCATCAATATACACTCGCAATACTTCATATCCCATTATTTCATACCCATTTGATTCTATTGAAATAATTGGATCATCTTTATGATAATTTGGGATTGATGTGTAGAAATAATAATATTTAGAAAATTCAGAATCTTCATCAATTAAAGATTCTCCAAATACATCCTCTAAATATTTTGTCATCATCAAATCTTTCGAATAAGTAAAGGCCAATAAGAAAAATCCAACTGCCATTAATGCATATAAAATTCTACCAAAAATTCTCATTCATGAATTCCTAACCCGTTATCGGCGGCGAACTTCTCAGCTTCTTGGAACCACCTTACTAAATAACGATCATTAAATACCAGTTCAGAATCACTACCATAATAGTTATATGAATAACCATTAAGTACTAAGTGATAATTCAATAATATCCAACCAGATAAATGTTCTGTTCGCATTACTTCAGAATCGCTATTTAAAATATCGATTGTTAATCCCGTTTCACCAAGGTCAACCCAAACTAAGCCTAAATGTCTACCATAAGTTTCTGTGTATCCAGCTTCTGGATCGCTTTGGATATAAATATTTACGGCGTTATTTAAAATTAATGTCGTATAATCTTTACCTTCTTGTCCCCAAGCCTGAACCTCCGGCCAAGTTTCTGGTGTATCAACACCTAAGAACCTTACGCGTTCATCATCTAAAAACCCAGGAGTGAATGATGCTGTATCTCCATCATTTATATAAACTAAAGTAACTAAATCCATTCCTCCTAGCGGATCATAAAAATCTCTTGTTGTAATTTCAATATCAATTTGAGTTGGAATTCCAACTGGATGTGTACCTAAAACGCCAACATATGTTGGAACAAAACCGTACCATTGATTAAAAATATATTCTCTAGTTCCGCTAACAACGGTTTCTATTCTAATAAAAACTTCGTTATCCATAACGTAATCTCTATTACCAATGCTGTAAATAGTATCTATATACGTTCCATTTTCGTAGCATAATTGAATAGTATCGTTCCCATCAAAAAGCAAATCTTCTGATAGTTTATCGGCTGCAACTTGAATATTTCCGTTTGCTAGATTATTAGCAATAACGTATGTTTCTCCCGGCGCTAAATCTATATCATCAAACTCAATTTGATAAGTTATACTTAAAGATCCGTTCTTATATATTGCCAAGTGATATCTTGATAAATCTATGCTCGATGTTGTGGGGTTATAAATTTCGATTGCTTGATCGTTTGTAGCATCTCCACCATCAACATACTTAGAAATAATCAAACTTGTCTCATTATCGGTAAATGTATTTTTATAAAGATTAATAGTAACTACACCTTCTTCATAAAAATCTCCAGCTTCTGCGCCTTCGTAACTTTCAAAACTATCTTCAGAATAACTGTCATTAACTATATATGCAAATTCATATAGAATGTTTTCTTGAGTTAAAATTTTTATAATTTCTTCTTTTATTTTACCTGTTAAAACAGGTAGTGTAGCAGAATTATAACCTAAATTAACCGTTACTTCATAACTAGATGGCACTAAGTCTCCAGTTACTAAACCAGAGCCATAAGAACTAAATGTTTGATCAGCAACTGTGTTATCTGTAACGATTTCAATAACAAACTGAATATTTAAAGCTTGTAAAATTTGGTACATCTCTAGTTGATTTTCACCTAATAAATCGGGCAAAATCAACTTGCTAGTCGCTATTATAATTACAACTTCGTGGTCTTCACTAATAGTCATTCCACTTTGGTCTTCTCCGCCATAATTAATAAAATAATCCTCATCTATGTCTTGATTGGTTTCATATTCAAAAATGTAATCAATATCTAAAGAGTTTAATTCGGAAATAATTTCACTTTTTGAATATCCACTTAAATCAGGTAATGTTATTACTTCCGCCGTGGTTGTGTTATCTGATTCAGTTGTGCTTTCTGTTAAGGTTGTAGTTTCACCACAAGAAACCATTAAAATAGACAAAGACACAAATAATATTAAATAAATGAATTTTTTAAACATAAAACAAAATCCTTTCCAGGTGAACACTATAAATTAAGTTAAACTTAATTGATAGGAATTAGTTTAAATGATAACCCTACCAAAAATTTAGAAAAAAAAAGGAAACCCACTTATATGGCACTCCTTTATTTTTTTTACATAGCAATAAATATGCTCGTTATATAAGCACCTAAATTGCCTAAAATACTATCTAAGTATCCTTGAGTATATAATACATATGCGATTCCGCCAATAATAGCTAGAACCAAAAATAATTTGATAAACTTTTTAATAAACACTACTAGTCCAATTATAATAAATATAGCCAAACCTAATAAAATCACCGCTAGCATCCATGGTTCAAATCCATTTAACAAATCTAATACTTGCGTTATATATGGTTCAACAAAGTCAGAAATTGTATCCGTTATAGCCGAAGTTCTAAATAAGATATTAAACATTGTAATCCCTCCCCATAATATTCGTAACTATTATTATAACATAATAATAATATATTTTAGCAAAAAAGTCCAAATATTTCGCTTTTTTCTTTTTATATTTTTCTTCTATTTTCTATTGCCTTTGATAATGTTAAATCATCTGCATATTCTAAGTTTAATCCAACAGGAACTCCATATCCAATTCTTGTCACTTCTATATCTATATCTTTTAAAACTCGGTTTATATAAAGCGCTGTTGTTTCGCCTTCTTGTGTTGAAGATGTTGCAATAATAATCTCTTTAACTTTATTATCTGTAATTCTTGTCCACAAAGTAGATAAATTAATATCATCTGGACCGTATCCGTCCATAGGAGATATAACTCCGTTTAAGACATGATAATATCCTTTATATTCTCCTGATTTTTCAATTGCAAATACGTCTTTAGGAGATTCAACAACCAATAATAATGATTCATCTCTATTTAAATTACTACAAACTTCACAAATATCTTGATCAGTTAAGTGGCCACAAGTTCTGCAGTGATGAATTTTCTTCTTCAAATTATTAATGGCAAGTGAAAAATTATCCACATCTTCCTCGGATAGTTTTTCCACTGTATATAGTGCAAATCTCTCAGCTGTTTTTCTTCCAACACCTGGGTATTTCATAAATTCAATAATTAAATCTTCAATTGCTTTTGGTAATATCATTAAAACATCCCTGGTATGTTCATACCTTTTGTGACTGAACCTAATGTTTCTTCTAATTCTTTATCAACCTTATTAAAAGCATCATTTAAGGCTGCAACAATTAGATCTTGCAACATTTCAACATCACTCAAATCAAATTCATCTTTCTTAATTTCAATTGATTCAACTTTTTTTGTTCCTTTAACTGCTACTTTAACAACTGACCCACCTGCTTGACCATAAAATGTTGAAGCATTTATTTCTGCTTGAACTTTTTTTATGTCTTCTTGCATCTTTCTAATCTGTTTTAACATTTGCGGATTAATCATTTGTATTCCTCCTATTTTTTTACTTCAACAATGTCACCAAATAAATCTATAGCATCAGTAACAATGCTTGGCTGTAATTTTGTTTCAGTAGAATCTTCTTCTTCAGAAACATTTGTTAATCCTTCGTTTTTTATTTTAGAGAGTTTAATATAACCGCCTTTATTTTGGTTCCAAAGCGTCCTAAATTCATTTGCTATATCCTCAAAAACAGTTTCAGGTAATGCTATATAATCAATCTCTCTGTCATAATGATTTCTTATTATATTTTTCACTTGCTTTTTATTGCTCGGAACCATCAAACGATTACATATGGATACACTAGGAAAAGTTATTATTATGCCATTATACGAACTTGCTACTATTCGTCCCGTTTCCAAAATTTGAGCTAAATGTTTCTCTTCCTCGTTATTGAATGCTCTACTTATTTTTTGCCAAGAATTAATCAATAATGCCTTATCTTCCCTATTACCGTTATTTAATATATTTTCTACAAAATCAATTGAATATGTAGCATCAATATCATCGGTTGTTTCCTTTTCGATAATTTCCTTTGACTTATCTTCTTCAACTTGAATAGGTTTGATTACCTCTTCTATCTCTACATCTTCCAAAATATCTTTATCTTCTGTTTCTTCAGCTTTGTTAACTATTTCTGAAATTAAATTTTCTGACTCTTTTTCTTTATATTTTACTATATCATCTTTAATTTTCTCGATTTCTATTACACGGCTTTCGAGATCATCAATCATGGAAATTATTTTAGTATCACTACTGATTTCGTTATCTGAAATTTTGATAAACGCTAACTCCAGAAATATTTTTGGACTACTACTCCATTTAATATCATTGGCCGCTTTATTTAAAATATCCAATATATAAAAAGTAACATTATTGCTAATCATCTTAGAAAGCTGAACAAACTTCTCATTCTTATATAAATTGTTATTTTCATCTAAATTCCTTAAGTTTTTTATCATTAAAACGTCTCTGAAAAATTCAATCAAGTTTAGATTAATCTTTTTCACTTCTTTGCCTTCAGTAATTAAGCTATTTAATAGTTCTATTGCCTTAGTGGAATTTCCCTGCATCAAGGCTTCTGCTAGTCCTAATTGCATTTCAGTAGAAACTGCTCCTGAGATTTGATTAACATCTTGAACCGATATATGTTCAGGGCTATATGCGCGAGCTTGATCTAACAAACTTATTGCATCTCTTAACCCGCCTTCGGCGTGTATAGCTATTTGACTCAACGCCTCATCTTCAATGTCAATTTTTTCGCTTTCAACAATTTCTTTTAGTTTTGCAATCATATCAATAGATGTAATCGCTTTAAAATCAAACCTTTGACATCTCGAATGAATTGTTAAAGGTATTTTTTGAGGTTCAGTCGTACACAATATAAAGATAACATGTTGAGGGGGTTCTTCTAATGTTTTAAGCAAAGCATTAAATGCACCAATACTTAACATGTGAACTTCATCAATTATGTAAACTTTATATTTAACATAACCAGGTAAATACTTTACCTTATCTCTAATCTCTCTAATTTCATCTACTCCGTTATTACTCGCAGCATCTATTTCAATAATATCACTTATAAGTCCACTTTGAATTCCTGTACAATTTTCACAAACGTTACATGGATTATCTGTGGGAGCGTGAATACAGTTAATTGTTTTCGCAAAAATCTTAGCTATCGATGTTTTCCCGGTTCCTCTCGGGCCGCTAAACAAATAAGCATGAGCCACCTTGTCGTTAGCTAATGCGTTCTTCAATGTTGTAGTTATATGTGTTTGACCAGCCACTTCATTAAAGTCCTGTGGTCTATATGTTCTATATAACGCTTTATAACTCATCTGCTTTCCTCCATTTTAGTTGAAATTACTTTAGAACTCGGATTTACATGAATTTCACCTTTTAAGCAATCTATTAAAACAAAATCATTGCTTTTAACTATATTAAATATATTGCCATGTACAATACCTGGTATTTTCAATGTTCTCGCTATAATGCCGGAGTGTTGATTGAAATACCCACTTTCTGCTATAAACCCTTTTACATTAATATTTTTCACATCATATATAACACTTGGCCTTATATCTTTAAGTATTAATATTGTTGGTTCTTGAACATCTAAAACCAAGCTATATTTCTGGTTTTTAAGTTCTGCTTTAACTCTGTCAGTAGCATCAATTATATCTATAATTCTACCTAACATATATTCATTATCAATTTTGTTAAATTGATTTAGAACTTCCTTTATCGCTTTATCATAAGCGTTAAATGCATTGGCGCCTGCGTTAATAGAAGCCTTTGTATTTTCAATCACAACAGGATCATTCACAATTAGTTTATGCGTTTCAAATATTTCTGAAACTCTCTCGCTAATTTGAGCTTTACTTTTATTTATTTGGTCTTCTATATCTAAAGTGATTTTAGCAATAGATTTTATAAATTTAGATAACTCATTATCGTAGTTATTATTGCAGCATTTATACGAATCTTCTCTCTTAAAGATTATCGCTTTACCATATGCAATTCCACCACTAATAATCTGTTTGCTTACCACCATAAAATATATGTACTCCTACATATATATTATACTCTATTTTGTTGTTTTTTTCTAATTGCTTTCTGTATTTTTTTGGTTTTCTTTTAGATATTCTACGACATATTTCATTGCTTTAAATTCAACTGTGTCTTTTCTATATTTCTTCTCCAATTTTGCGATTGTGAATACTTCACTTTCTCCATTTGTATATATTTGATATGCTCTCTTTAAGTCTTCTTGAAATTTATAATTATTTTGTAATCTTCTAAATTCTTCTACTAAAAAAACTTTGCCTTCATTCATTTTTTTACTTATTTCAGCTAGAAAATTCGCTTCGTAATTAATCTTCTTTTTACGGTTAGTAAATTTATCAATTAATAAATCACTACCATAATAAAACCCTGTAAAAATAGGCGGCATAAACCACAGGTTATATACATCGCTAACACTTTTGCCTTCGGAGTATATCATATACAATGAATATCCTGCCACAATTACTACAGAAAATATAAAGATATAAAAATAGAATTTAAATGGTTTTCTTGTTGTTCTCATAATTATCACCTAAAAGTATTATACAATATTTTATAGAAAATATGTTAAAATATTAATGGTGATAGATATGATATTTGATACTATAGTAGCAAAGACAACTGCAGATGGAGTTAGCGCAATTAACGTTATTCGAGTTTCTGGCGACGAAACTTTTTCAATCGTAAGTAAGATATTTAAAGGTGCAGATTTAATGAATGCAGAATCGCATACAATAAAGTACGGGTACATCCATAACGAAGAAAAAATCATTGATGAAGTAATGATTTTTTTGTATCGTTCTCCAAAATCATTTACCTCTGAAGATGTAATAGAAATATCTACACACGGTGGTAACTTTATTGCTAATGAAGTTATACATTTATTAATTAAAAATGGCGCACGTTTAGCTGAAAACGGCGAGTTTACTAGAAGAGCGTATTTAAGTGGTAGATTAGATTTAACTGAAGCTGAAAGCATTATGGATATCGTTAACGCTAAAACTGATAAACAATTGAGTTTAGCCAACAAACAGTTGCGGGGGGATGTTCATAAATTGATTGACAACCTACAAGCACAGATATTAGATATAATAGCGAATATTGAAGTTAATATCGATTATCCAGAATATGATGATGTAGAACAATTAACCACTCAAACTATCATGCCAAAAATAGAAAAACTACTATCTCACATTAACCATATAATAGAGGAGTCAAATACAGGACAAGTCATTAGAGACGGAATTAAAACAGTTATTGTTGGGAAACCGAACGTCGGTAAATCTAGCATACTAAATTCCTTGCTACGGGAAGACAAAGCCATAGTTACAGAAATATCAGGAACAACAAGAGATTTAATCGAAGCCGAATTAAATCTAGATGGTATAATCTTAAAACTTGTAGACACCGCAGGAATCAGAGAAACC
>JAGLYJ010000016.1 GCA_023132365.1 Mycoplasmatota bacterium | reverse complement strand
TTATATACATAATATATGTTGTAGATATTGAACCTTCAATTTCTTTATCTAGATTGTATTCAATTTCTATTAAATCTTCTACTTCAGCAATTCCACCTGGACTACTGATATAAAATTCAATCGGCCAAACTAAAACAAACATAATAAATATGTACGGAATTATTAAAACTTTTATGAATGGTAATAAATATTTACTTAGCTCTTTCATGACCAGATACCTTCACTTCATAATCTGTAAGCTGTCTTAGTTTTACACCTGCGCTATTAAATAATCTTCTTGATGCAAAACAAATATCACTTTCATTATATTTGTCTTCTAAGTATATTACTTCTTTTATTCCAGATTGAATAATTAGTTTTGCGCATTCATTACAAGGGAAAAGTGTCACGTAGATTCTTGAATTATCAAGATTTACACTTGCATTTAATATTGCATTAGCTTCTGCATGTACTACATAAGCATATTTAGTAGTAAGAAAATCTCCTTCTCTTTCCCAAGGAAATTCATCATCACTACAACCATTAGGTAATCCATTATACCCTATACCTATAATATGATTTTTTTGATTAACAATACAAGCCCCTACTTGGCTAGATTCATCTTTTGATCTAAGAGCAGATAGATTAGCTACTCCCATAAAATATTCATCCCAAGTTATATAATTATTTCTTTTCATTTAGTATCCCTCGTAATCTCATTAATTTTTGTTAATCTAACTTTTCATTTAGTAAACTTAAGTTTATATGACAATATCCATTTGGATTTTTATCTAAATACTTTTGATGATACTCTTCAGCATCATAGAATGTTGAAGCTAGTAAAACCTTAGTTTGAATCGGCTTCTTGTAATTTGCTTTTATTGAATCTATATGTTTTTTGATAGTTAAACTATCTTCTAAATCATAATAATATATTGAACTGCGATATTGCATCCCTATGTCATTGCCTTGTTGGTTTATTTGGGTTGGATCAACAATCCTAAAGAAATGTTTTAAAACCATGTTTAATTCAATAATATTCTCATCATACTCTAGATAAATTGCTTCAGCATGGCCAGATCCATCACACACATCTCTGTATGTTGGATTTTCAGACAAACCATCAATATACCCAGCAGAGGTCTTTAATACTCCATCAACTCTTAAAAAATAGGCTTCTAAACCCCAAAAACATCCACCTGCAAGTGTTATTCTTTTCATCAACTTTCTCCTATAAGGTGATTGACAATATATGAAGCCATAACCAATCCAGCAACGCTTGGCACATATGGACTAGTACCTAAAGATTCTTTACTATATTTCCTAATTGGTGTTTCAGTCGAATATACAACTGGAAAATTAAGAGTAACATCATCCATTTTTAATCGTCTTCTCATAGTTTTAGCTAATGGGCAAACTGATGTTTTCCTCAAGGTAGAAATCTCAACTAACTCTGGATGCAACTTATTAGCAAAACCCATTGAAGAAATAAAAGGAATGTCTTTCTTAATCGCACTTTTTATTAGGAACGTTTTCGCATCAATGTCATCAATTGCATCAGCGATAAAATCAGGGTGTAAGCTTACAATTTCTTTGATAATCGTATCATTAGCTTTAACTGGATAAGATAGAACTCTAGCATTAGGATTAATATCTTTAATTCTAGCTTCCATAACCTCAGTTTTAAGCATTCCAGTAGTTGAATCAGTAGCTATTAATTGGCGATTAATATTAGACTCTTCTACATAATCAAAATCACAAATAATTATTCGCTCAATCCCACTTCTAGCAATTGCTTCAGCTACATAACTACCTACACCACCTAACCCAAAAATAACTACAGACTTATGTCGTAAATCTTCAAATTCAGCTTTTCCAATAAGACTTTTAAAACGATCAAATCTCATAAATTTACCTCCCAAAAATTAAGGCCGCAAAAAGCAGCCATTATTTTTTCTTCATATAATCAAACTTAAAATATCTCCTACCAAAGTATATTACCAAATATGCTAATATTGAAAATATAACTATCATAATATTAGCAATATAAGCTCTATCTCCACCTAGGTAGTCATAAATTACAACAAACCCTAGCATTCCAAAAACTACTAGAAACAATAAATAAAAGAATTCAAGTCTATAAGTGGCTTTAACACTGCGTTTCAAATAATCCTTTTTAATCATTAAATACAAAGTACCTAATACCATAGTTATTGCATTAGCAATTAATACCCAAAACATAAAGGTATTAATGTTCAATGCTTTATCAATTTCAAATAAATAAGTAAACACTAAAACTATCGGTAAAAAGAAAATCATTGATGCATAAAAAGTAATAATAGAAATTTCAAATTGAGAATAAATTTTTGGTTTATCTCTTTTTATCATGGGCTATTAGCTCCAGCTTGTGATTCCTTTAGTTTAGCTTTTCTTCCCTCTCTTATAAAGTTATAGAAAACTCTTATTGAAGCGGCCATTGGAGATGCAAATATAACTCCAACTGCTCCAAACAAAGATCCAAAGAACAAAATAGAAACAATAATCACTATAGGATGCATCGATAAATGGTGACCGATAATTAATGGTTGGAATATATTTCCTTCAAAGAACTGAAGAACTACATTTACTAAAAACACTAATGCAGGCCCCGGTCCAGTTGTAGCAATAAAAGTATAAATAATTGGTGGTACAGCTGCAATTATCATACCAAAATATGGAATGATATTTGTAATACCAACTAATACACCAAATACAACATAATATTTTAATCCAATTAATCTATATACAATAGTAGCTACTGTCCCAAGAACAATCATTAAGAAAACTTGTCCTCTTAAATAAGCTCCAACAGTCTGATTAAGTCTAGAGCCCAGTTCGGCCAGCGCTTTCTCCTGCTTCTTTGGGATAATAGAACGTATCCTTTCTGATATCATTTCATAGTCCATCAAATAATAGATTAATAATATTGGTAATAGCGCAATAGCAGCTAAAGTTGGAATAAATGAACTTGTTAGTGCTGAAATAATACTAGGAACTGCACTATCTAAAGTTGAACTTATTAAATCAGTTTCTGAAATATATGCATAAATCTGATCATATAAATCTTTACCTAAAATAAAATCATCCCTTAAATCTGTTTCAATATAAATTACAATTGTCTGAAAATCACGATTGAAGAAATCAGTGATTTCTTGAACTATTCTAGGTGCTAGATAATAGAATCCAGCAAATATTAAAGCTACAGATAATATAAAAACTAATCCTAAAGAAAACAACCTTGGACCAACACCTTTTTTCTCCAAATACTTAATAATTGGAAAAACAATTAATGATGTGAAGTACGCTAATATAACAGGAACTATAGCTGATTTTATTGCATTTAGTATCCAAGTCCAAAAATCACTAAACTGGATTGCAATAAATAAGATACCGAATCCCAGGAAAGCAATTGAGAGATATTTAATTACTCGATTTAGTTTTTCATCTGATATTTTTCTGTTTTTCATCTGTATACCTCTAAATATTAATTATAGCATAATTAAACTATTAAATCACAGTTATCATTGATATTATTGTCTATCTTTTTCCTTTTTTTTAGCACTCATCACACGAATTGCAGTTTCCTGAACAAGAATCTGAAGACACATTTCTAATAGAATTTAATAGGAATTGGTATAGCCCATTAAGTGGAACTCGCTTTTGAATACCAGTTTTCGTAATCTTCACATTTATTACTTGCTCAGCAAGTTCATCTTCGCCTAATATTAAATTAAACATTGGATTTAATCTCTCAGATTGTTTGAATTTACCTTTAAGATTTTTATTAAAGAAATCATAGTCACAAATCAATCCGCCGTGTCTCAATTCATTTACGATTTTTAAAGCTTCATTTTGGGCATTATCACCTAAGGCAATCATATAACAATGGATAAATTCTTTAGGCGTTTGTTGTTTCACAGCTTCTATAGCAATTAGTAGTCTTTCCATACCAAAAGCAAATCCAACTGCAGGAGTTTCTGGCCCATCAAGAGACTTAACTAGATTATTATATCTTCCACCACCAACTAAAGTTTTCTGTGCCCCTAAGGTACTTACATTGGCATCTATTTCAAAAACTGTATTAGTATAATAATCCAACCCTCTAACAAGGTTTTTATCGATAACATATTTTAACTGAATAGCATCTAACGCACTAATTACTTGATCAAAATGATAGCGATCTTCATCATTTAGATAATCTAAGGGCTTTGGTGCATCAACAAGAATAGGATTTTCCCTATCAATTTTGCAATCTAAAACTCTTAAAGGATTCTCTTCATAGCGTCTTTGGCAATCATTACATAATCCAGTAATATTAGGTTTTAAGTATTCAACTAATTTTTCTTTATATATATCTTTACTTTCAGATCCACCTAATGAATTAATTTTAATTATAATATCTTTAATTCTTAGTGATTCTAAAATTGTAGAAGCGTAATTAATTATCTCAGCATCAATCAACGGAGAATTTGATCCCAAAGCCTCAGCCCCAAACTGTCTAAATTGACGATATCTACCTTTTTGTGGTCTTTCATACCTGAACATTGAACCCTGATAATAAAGCTTTAAAGGCTGATTTGCTTGGGCATAAAGTTTATTTTCAATCACAGACCTAACAACAGAAGCTGTTCCTTCTGGTCTTAATGTAATTAATCTTCCACCACGATCTTTAAAATCGTAGGTTTCTTTCTTAATAATATCTGTAGATTCTCCAACACCACGGTGAAACAAATCACTAACTTCAAATATTGGGGTTCTAATTTCTTTAAAATTGAAAATTCTAGATACATTACTAATGACTTGTTCTAACTCTTGCCATTTACTAGAATCTTCAGGTAATATATCATAAGTTCCTTTAACTTTATTAATCATGTGACTTCTCCTTTTTTTAAAAAAGTCGCCCTCAATTAAGGGACGACATCCGAACTAGAGGATTTACAAAAACTATTATTTAAAATAACTGTCGCTTACGTTATCAAACACATAATTAACAAGATCATTAACTGATTTAATATCCGTAGCCGATTCATCATCAATTGTAATCAAAAACTCACTCTCAATTTGGTTGAATAGTTCTAATGCATCCAAAGAATCAGCCCCAAAATCTGCAGATAACCCAGCTTCTAAGTTAACTTTTTCAGGTTTAACATTCAATTCTTGAACTATCATCTCTTTAATCTTATCGAATACTTCCTGTCTCTTATCCATGTTCCCCTCCATATTTAACTATAAATACAATATTTATTATATATAATTTAACTGTAATAGTCAACTGAGTCTGATGTTTTGTTTCTCGATTATAATCGTTACTGGTCCATCATTTACCAAAGCAATATCCATATGACTTCCAAATATACCAGGTAAAATATTTATCTCATATTCATTTCTTAATATTTCATTGAATTTTAGATACATTTCATTTGCTAGTTCATAGTTCATCGCTTCTGAAAATCCTGGCCTATTTGAATTAAATGTATCCCCATATAAAGTAAACTGTGAAATTGATAAAATCTCTCCATGAATTTGCTTTATACTCAAATTCAATTTTCCATCTTGATCATCAAAAATTCTTAACTTAGCAACTTTTCTGGCAACATATTCTATTTCTTTAATCGTATCATCATTCTTTATCCCAACTAAAAGAACAAAACCTTTATTTATCTTGGATACTACTTTATCAGAAACTGTAACACTTGCTTCTTTTACTCTTTGAACAACTACTCGCATTATCCTATCCTTTCAATTGAATAGATACCTTTAAGTTTTTGAATATTTGAAATAACATGATTAAGCTCAACTAAAGACCCTATTTGAATTCTCATTTTGATAATTCCTTCTTTAACATTATTTGATTGAGCTGAAACTTGTAAAATTTTAGCTTTCGAAGCTGTAGCTGAATGAACAATTTCTGCAAGTATATTATCACGATTTATACCTAAAATCTTAATATTTGAAACATATTTTACAAGTGTATTAGTTCCCCAAAAAACATCCAAAAGTCTAGCTTCTTCAAAACTCTCAACATTATTACAAGTTTGTCTATGTACAACTATACCACTACTTCTAGATACATATCCTATTATCTCATCACCTAAGACTGGGTTACAACAATTTGCTAGCCGTACTGATGGTTTATCTAGTCCTTCCACAATAATATTAATATCTGAATGAACATATCTTCTTTTTGCTAGTTCAGCTTTATTTATTTTTTCTAATAAATCTTCATCAGTCAATTCTTCTTTGCCGGTAAGTAAATTTGCGGCTCCGATTGGTGAAACAACATTTTTGCCAATTTCAAAATATAAATCTTCTAATGTTTTAATCCCTCTGTTTTTAAATGATTCTTCAACCAAATCATCGGTAATCTTAATATCAACTCGTTTTAAAGTAATTTCTCTATCTAATTCTTCTTTACCTCTTTCAATTAAGAACTCGCGTCTCTGTTTGTTTAAGAAATTCTTAATTTTACTTCTAGCATTTGAAGTTTTAGCAATTTTTAACCAGTTTTCATTTGGTCCAACAGAATTTTTAGATGTTTTAATTTCAACTAAATCTCCTGTTTTTAAAGTGTAATCAAGTGGTCTAATTTTACCATTAACTATAGCTCCTACAGTTTTTTCGCCTACTTTAGTATGAATTCTAAAAGCAAAATCCAATGGTGTAGCTCCAGCAGCTAAATCAATAATGTCTCCATTAGGTGTAAAAACATATACATTCGCATTAAGTATATCGTCCGTAAAGATATTTAAAATTTCTTCTTCAGAGTCATTTTCCTCAGTGTACTGGATCAATTCAGAATACCAACGAAGTTTAGAGGATACAATATTTTCCAAGCTTTTTCTGCTTGAAGCTTTTGAAGGAGCAGTTTCTTTATATGCCCAGTGAGCAGCAACTCCTTTTTCGGCAATTTCATCCATCTCTTCTGTTCTAATTTGAATTTCAAATATTTTACCACGATTAACTACTGTAGTATGAAGCGATTGATACATATTCGGTTTAGGCATTGCTATATAATCTTTGAATCTTCCTGGTAAAGGAACAAACTTAGAATGAACAATTCCAATTGCACGATAACAATCACTAATTGTCTGAACTACAATTCTTAAAGCTAATAAATCATTGATTTCTTCAAAATCAACATCTTTATGTTTCATTTTATAATATACAGAATGAATATTTTTTATTCTACCAGTTATATCAAATATAAAATTCTCTGAATCAAGTAATTTATTTAAATCATTTTTCATATTTTCTACATCTGTTTCCCGATTTTCTTTTTTATCGGTTAATAAACCAGCAATCTCTTGGTATTCAGCAGGATAAATATATTTAAAAGATAAATCTTCAAGTTCAGCTTTTAAACGGTACATCCCAAGACGGTGAGCAATAGGTGCAAAAATATCTAGAGTTTCTCTCGAAATTCTAGTTTGTCTTGCATCATCTAGGAAACCTAAGGTTCTCATATTATTAAGCCTATCAGCTAATTTAACAAAGATAACTCTAATATCTTTTGCCATAGCTAAAACCATTTTTTGATGATTTTTAACTTGTTGAGATGCTTTAGACCCCTTATAGTGAATCATATCTAATTTAGTTACACCTTCAACAATATCAGCTATTTCTTCATTAAATTTCTCTTTAATATCAGCGTAAGTTGCAGGTGTATCTTCTATAACATCATGTAATAATCCTGAAACAAGTGTATTTGGATCCACTTGATATTTTGCCAAAGTAATTGCTACATCACGAGGATGAACAATATATGGTTCACCTGATTTTCGTTTTTGAGGAGCGTGCATTTCAAAAGCATAGTCAAAACCACTCTTGATAAAATCAAGGTGTTCTTTTGTCTTAAGATATTTAGTTACTTCTTCAAGCAAAGGAAGATAAATATCTTCTTTAGTCATATTGCCTCCTAGTATTGCATTAAAACTTTAATATCATAATCCTTTATTTTTTCACGACCGTTTAACTCAACTAATTCAATCATGAAGCCAAGACCTACTACAGTTCCTCCAGCTTCTTCAATTAACTTAACTGTCGCTTCAACTGTACCACCAGTAGCTAGTAAATCATCCATAATAACAACTCTATCTCCTGGTTTTATTGCATCCTTATGCATACAAAGTGTATTAGTACCATACTCTAAAGCATAATCATACCTTAATACTTCACGAGGGAGTTTCCCTGGTTTCCTTACTGGCACAAACCCAGCACCAAGTGCATAAGCTACGGGTGCCCCAATAATAAATCCTCTAGCATCAGGACCGATTACAATATTAGCTTGTTTTTCTCTGGCAAAATCAGTTAGTTCATCTACAGCTGCTTTAAAAGCTGCAACATCTCCTATAAGTGGTGTAATGTCTTTAAACTGAATTCCTTCTATAGGAAAATCAGGTACGTTAGTTATATAGTCTTGAAATTTCACTTTAAACCTCCATAAGTTCTTTCAAATATGATTTGATATGTGAATTATAATCATAATAAATCAAATCAATTATTTTTTTCTTTTCTACTAATTCTAAAAAAGTTGGTGATTTTTGTAATTCAGTTCTAATTACATCATCCTTAACAATATAATATTCATCATTTTTTTCAATCAAATCTAATTCTACAAAAATCTCTACTGCGTATTTAAGAATGATTTGATTATACTCAATTCTTCTTAATAATATATCGAGTTTAAACTCATGAATTTCCTTAAGTAATTGATAAATTTTACCTAATTCTCTTTTCTGAATAATCTTATTGAAATTAGCTTTTATTACTTTTGGACTAATAACTATGGTTTCATAGTCTTTATTTGCTTTCAATAGCTCCTTGAAATTATTATTCAAAACTATAGAATCGTTAATTTCTAAATATTGACCTGTAATCCAACTCTTATCAGATTTAAAGTAATCACTTGCCCTAAGGTTTAAAACTTGGAAATCAAGACACTCAATATCTTTAATCATAAGCTGAATTTTCTTTCGATTACGGTAATTATTCACAGTAAGTCCTGCAACGCAATTAATTAAATCCCCATTCTCTAGAGAATGATAATATTCTAAACTATTAAAGTGTAGAGCATCAAATTTTAATCCATGACATTCTAAGATAAGTTTTGTATGTTTTCCGCCAAGAACTTGTTTTTTTACAACTCTTAATTGATCAAACATAAAACTAGCAGTGAAGAAAGATCTATCCTGAATATATTGGATAATATCAAGCTCAACATCACATAGATCTACTTGCATATCAACATCTAGAATAGGTGCTTTATCAGTAAATGATACTGAGTTGAATCCTTTTCGCAACTCTTCAATTTTCTCTTCTTTGATTTGGAGTCCAGCCGCTTGCGAATGACCACCATATCTTATTAACAAACCTTTATTTTGATGAAGTAATTCTAATATATTTTCATTGCCAAAAGATCGCATAGATCCTTTACCATTACCTTCAGCATCTACTGTAATAATCAATGTTGATTTTTGATATTTCTCAACAATTTTTTGAGCACAAATACCGATAACTCCTTCATGAAGTTTATCACTAGCTACAATAATAACTCTATCATTTGGATTAACTAATTTCTCACACTGTTTAAATGATTCTTCAGTTAGTTTTTTTCTTGAAGAATGATTGTTTTCTATTTTTAGAATTAGTTCATTCGCTGATTTATGATTATCTGTAATAAGTAATTTTACTGCATCTAATGCTCTTCCTAAACGGCCACTGCTATTAATTTTTGGAGCTATTTTAAAAGAAATTGCAGTAACATTTATAATATCTAAATTTGAAAACTCAATTAATTTTTGAAGCCCCAAATTCTGAGTTCCTCTTAATCTTGCGATTCCTAGATTAATTAATGCTTGATTCTCATTTTTTAATGGCATTAAATCAGCAACTGTTCCAATCATAGCTAAATCATAAAACTCGCTAGCTGATGTTCCAATCAAGGTTTGAGCTAATTTGAATGCAACCATAACACCAGCAATTTCTTTGAAAGGATAGTTTTCACTTAAATGAGTGTGTACTATCGCATGAGCAGCTGGTAATACTGGTCCAATTTCATGGTGATCAGTAATTATAGTATCTATTCCTGCTTCATTTAAAGCAGCAATTTCATTAACACAGCTTACGCCATTATCAACTGTAATTACAAGTGAAATGTTCATAGAAATGATTTTTTCTACAGCTTTCATATTTAATCCATAACCATCAACAAAACGATTTGGTAGATCATAATGAACATCTGCGTCTAATTTCTTTAAAGTACGATATAGTAATGAAATCGAGCAAATTCCATCGCAATCATAATCTCCAAATATCATAATAGATTGGTTCTGTTCAATAGCCAATAAAATTCGGGTTTTTGCTTTATCAATATCGTTCAACAAATATGGATCTATAAGTGATTCTTCTCCCATAGAAAAGAACGATTCATAGTCATCTATGTCTCGGTTTTTTAACAAAGTTGAAAATATTTCCTCATTTGGAACAAGATTAGGAACTCTAGTCTTCCATACATATTTACTTTTTAGCAAAATCTATCACTCTTTCTATTTTTATTATTATACATAAAATATATATATATTAATATAGTGTAGTAAAAAATTATTAGAATTTTAGCGAAATATCTAATGAACTATATGAATGAGTCAGTCCACCAACGGATATAGTGTCTACTCCTGTTAAGCAAACGCCTTTAATTCTTTCTAAAGTCATATTACCACTAGCTTCTAATATTTTAAGATGATTATTTAATATAACACATTCTAACATTAACTTATTATCCATATTATCAAGCATGACAACGTCACAATCACTTCTAAGTGCTTCTTTGAATTTTTCTATAGATTCTACTTCGACTTCAATCAAAATATCTCTACCAACGTTATTTCTAACAACCGCTACTGCATCAATAATTGATCCAGCAGCTTTGATATGATTATCTTTTAACATAACCATGTCACTTAAATTCATTCTATGGTTAGTTCCCCCACCATCAACAACTGCTTTTTTTTCTAGAAGCCTTAATAAAGGTGTTGTTTTTCTAGTATCAAGAATTTTTGTGTTAAAGCCAACAGTTTGATCTACAAACTTCCTTGTAAGTGAAGCAATTCCAGACATTCTTTGTAAAAAGTTTAATCCAACGCGTTCACTCATTAATATCGATCTAGTTCTACCTTTAACTTTAGCTATAATATCACCTTTTTCAACAATACTACCATTATCCTTTAAAACTACAAATTTAGTGTCCTTATCAACTAATTCAAAAGTTTCTTTACAAACATCAATTCCGGAGATAACTCCAGCTTCCTTTGCAATAAACTTTCCAGATGATATTTCTTCTGTGAATAAATAATGACTAGATATATCGATAGTAGGTATATCTTCTTTTAATGCTGCTTCTACTATTTTTATTATCTTATTTTCCATCTTTCTTCTCTCCTAAATTTAAATGTAATTGTTTCTGAAAATTCAATTTTCTCTCTGTTTTAATCAACTTGACCCATTTTGCACTTCTTCCTTTGCCCAACGGCCTTACTTTACCTTCTTCTTGTAATCTCTTTAAGGTTCTATTTATTGTTGAATCACTAATTAGAGGATGTCTCTCCCTGATTTGATCTTTAGCAAAAATTTCATCCAATTTCATTATGGTATTTTCTACATAATCTGATTTAGATATTTCTAATTTGCTTTCATATTCGAAATCTCTTGCTTTATTACTTAAATCAAAATAAATATCTGTGTATATCTTAATTAAGTAGCGTACTAAAGGTATTAACTCAGATAATCCTTCTGACCATTGAAATTTACATTTTGCAATAGCACTTTTTAATTCATCATTATATAAATGCACTTTAGAAAAGAATGAAATATAATTGGAAACTATAAATCCTTCTTGTAACATCAAAATGTAGAAAACAAGAATCCCTATTGCTTCATTTTTATCACTAGTATATATATTCATATTGATAAAATCTACGATGAAATTTACATGAAGAATTAATGGTTCATACATTTCATCTTTATATAGTTTATTGAAATCAGATATTAATATTTCAAGTTTCTCTCTCATTGAACTAGATTCTTTGGAAAGTAATGAATGTGTAGACTGCTTAAATCTACGATATTGAATTTTTTCTTTTAACTTAACATCTTTAAACAAAATTCTTACTAAGTCATTAACTTCAGTAACTGCCAAAAGAAATGGTTCAGCTGACTTATCCCTAATATGCCTAAAAATATAGACAAGATTTTTATAAATATTTTCAGCGTTATTTTTAGGAGTTGTTGAATCTAGTAAAAGTGTTCTCATTCTTGACTCACTAATCTTGAACTCAGAGAAAAATATTTTAAAGAATGCATAAGCATCTTGATCAGCCACATTTTTAGAAATGTAATTATAGTTTGACGAAAACAAAGCTTCATAATATTCGTTTTTGCCCATTTGATAATAAAGTTTAGTTGTTTTTAAAAACACATCACTAGGCACAGGATTGTTTCTAATTGATTTTAAACAGTTCATATACTCACCCTTAATTAATTATTTATATAAATAATTATACATTATTTTTGTAAAAAACATAGTCAAGAATTCAATTTTGATATAATTTAGCATGCAAAAAGACGGTTTTACCCGTCTTTAACATAGTCATTAATGTATATTTTACTCTAATTCACTTAAAAAATCTGATTCCCAGCCTAATCCAGCTATAAAGTTTGGTTCTAATATTTCAGTAGCTGTTTTCGTTTGTAATCCGGTTGTATCAAAAGCAGTAGGTGTAACTACATAAATATTTTCTGGAGGATATTCTAAATAGTCTCCTCCTACTAAGGCTCCTTCTACAAATTCTGGGAACATTAAATAGGAAATATTATCGTTTGTAAAAGTTGAATTAACAATAACATCTTTCACTTGCGTCTTCCATGCTTCGCCAAAATAACCGCCTAATTTAATTGGTTTATCTTCAGCAATATTTAGTTCACCTATTATAATATTTGCTTCAACATAATTATCGCGATTATAGCCTTTATTATTATACCCTATAAATCCACCTACAGATACATTCCCAAAAGCTGGAGTTAGTGTAATTGTATTTTTAGCGATATTATTTTCTATATAAATACTTGTTTCTTCTGTAACTTCATTAAACCCAATTAAGATACCACCATAGTTGTGCCCGATTAATCCACCGATAAATACAGGATAAATCCCAGCAGTTACATCTAATTCAGTATAAGAAACATTGTTTGATACTGTAGTATTATAGGTTTTACCAATTAACCCACCAACAAACCCAAGTTCTTCTGAAACAACTGTTATGATTCCATCAGATGTATTATTATCTATAACATTTGGTTCAAACTCACTTATCAATGTTTCTCTATCAAGTTTACCTTGAGTAAAACCAACTAACATACCTATGTATGAAGAATAATTTTCATTACTAACAACAATATTTCCGCTTACTTCACAGTTAGAAATAGCACCGTCAGAAAATCCTGCAACTCCACCAACATAAGCAATAAATATTGCTTCAAAATCAATAGAAATGTTTGTTAAATTTAAATCAAAAACATCTCCTTCTATATATCCAAATAAACCATTATGAGTGTAATCTTCTACTATCTCCATATTAGATATAGTGTATCCATCACCATCAAAATTGCCTAAGAATGGACTACTAAGCGTCCCAATTGGTTCCCACTCGATGTCAGCTAAATCTAAATCACTCATCAATTTATAGGATTTATTCATTTCCATAGCAATTAATTCATCAACTGAATCTACTTCAATGAAATTATCGTAATCTACCGTTGTTATACTAGCAGGATCAACTGTTGTTGTCTCGTTAATTCCAAAGATATCACAGCTAGTTAATCCAAATGTCAGGAAAACTACTGCAAATATTAATAAAACTTTTTTCATTATATCAACTCCAAGTTTAAATTATACATTAGTATTATGGTTTTTTTGTGTTTAAAATAGTGTTTGCTGAACAACTTCTTCATCTAATTCATCGTCTTCTTCAGCTTCAACAATTTCTTTAATATCAATATTTGAACCCTCTATGTCTATTTTTGGTTTTGAACCTGAAATAATTTTTTCTAGTTCAAACATTACATCATTATTATCTTCTTTTACTATAACTTTATCATCTGTTTCAATACATAATTTATCAAGTATTTTATTGATTTCCTCATAGTTATCAATGTCGCATGATAAATATTTTGGATTTTTACTTTTCGCTATTACTGGAATACCATATTCAAAACGATCAGGTTGGATATCCATACCAGGAATCACAATCGCTTCTAATTCTCCCAAAACTCTTAATGTGAAAAGTTCTTTAAGTCGGAAAACATTTGTTGATATAAATTCCATAAATCGATAAGGGTTAGTTTTAACATTTTTAAGTCTTAGTTTTCCTTTTGCTGGTCTATGACTCTGTTGGATGTTTATAGTGAAATCTCTAATTAACCCACCACGATTTGTCAATAAGATAACTTCATCTTTATTGATTTCAGTAGTGTATCTAGCACCAATTAAATGATCATCTCTTAGGTTGATACCTTTTACCCCTTTAGCATTAAGCGACTGAATAGGAATTTCACCTAATGAATATTTCAGAATATATCCATTGTGAGAAACTAATACAACGTCTCTATCATAACTTTCTTTAATATCAACTGATACCAATTGATTGATTCTATTAGCTGGCATACAATTATACGCACGATTAATCCTAGTTTTTTGAAAGTCTTCTATTGGTATTTGTTTAATTTGTCCTTCTTGATTAGCTAATAAAACTAATCTGTGAGAATTAAAGTCTTTTGTAACTACAAAATCTATAACTCTTTCACCTGGCATTAGTTGAGCAAAATTTGAGACAAATTCTCCAGTATCACGCCATTTTAAATCAGGAGCTTTATATACAGGTAATAGAATGAAATTACCAAAATTAGTAAAAAGAATTATATTATCTCTGGTATTAACAGTACATTGTTTCAATACTAAATCATTTTCCTTAAGTCCAGTATCTGATTGAGTTGCCTGATATGATTTAAGTGAAGAACGTTTAATATATCCGGCTCTTGAAATTACAAATCTTACTTCTTCATTTTGAATTAACTCTTGTTCATCAATTTCGACTTTTTGAATTTCATCTTGAATCTCAGTTTTTCTCTTTGTTGGATATTTTTCAAGTATTTCTTCAAGTTCTTTAATAATTACATCTTCTAATACACCTTCATTTGTTAAAATACGGTTTAATTTATTGATTAGTTTAGTAAGTTCTCCTGCTTCTTTGCGCATCTCTTTAACATCTGTAGTTGATAAACGATATAATTGCAAAGATACGATTGCGTCAGCTTGAACTTCTGTAAAATTAAAGTGCTCAATAATACTATTAATTGCATCTCTTTTGCCTAGAGATTGCCTAATCCTTTTAATAACTTCATCCAATACATCAACCATATTTAAAAAGCCTAAAACGATGTGTTTACGCTTTTCTGATTTTCTTAATTCATAGTTAGAACGGTTTCTAATAACTTCTTTTTGATGTTGAATAAATTCATCTAGAACTTCAGAAACACCCAATAATTTAGGGCTTCTTTGACAGATGGCTACTAAATTATAGTTATAAGATACTTTTAAATCTGTATTTTTGAATAGATAGGCCAAAATTACTTCAGAAGATATTTCCTTTTTAAGATTGATAACAATACTTAATCCAATTCTATCTGACATATCCTTTACTTCAAGAATTCCATCTATTTTCTTTTGAATTCTAATATCATCTATCTTTCTTACAAGATCTGCCTTATTTACTTCATAAGGTATTTCTTCAATTATTAATGAAGTATCTTCCACTTTTACTTTGGCTTTTATAATGATTTTTCCTTTTCCAGTTGTAAAAGCTTTTTCAATCCCATTTTTTCCTTCAACAATTCCACCAGTAGGAAAATCTGGACCCTTAAGAAACGCTAATAAATCATCTATACCACATTCAGGGTGTTTAGTTCTATAAATAGTAGCTCTTAACACCTCTGATAGGTTGTGTGGAGGAATATTAGTTGCATATCCTGTTGCCATACCCTGAGAGCCATTAACTAATAGATTAGGGTATTTTGCAGGTAAAACAACTGGTTCTAACTCACAATCATCAAAGTTAGGAATAAAGGTTACTGTTTTCTTATCAATATCTTTTAGCAAAGCCTCTGAGTATACAGAAAGTCTAGCTTCTGTGTATCGCATTGCTGCAGCTGGATCATTATCAATTGATCCATTGTTACCATGCATATCTACTAAAAGACAATTTGTTTTCCAATATTGACTCATGCGGACCATTGCATCATAGACTGATTGATCTCCATGAGGATGAAATTTACCAATTACATCTCCAACAATTCTTGCAGATTTTTTAAATGGTTTATTACTTGCCATTCCTAAATCGTGCATAGCATATAAGATTCTTCTTTGAACCGGTTTCAAGCCATCACGAACATCAGGTAAAGCTCTTTCTTGTATTATATATTTTGAGTATTTTCCAAATCGATCTCCAACAATTTTTTCGATATTCATTGGGACAATATTTTCAACAAACTCAGCTATTTTCTTTTTAGCAGATTTAGCCATTGTTTTTCACCCCAATTTCAAAATCGTCATCATTTTCAAATGATACGAAGTTATCAATCCATTCTTTTCTAGGCTCAACTTTATCACCCATTAAAACTGATATTCTTTGTTCAGCATCAGCTAAATCTTCAATTCTAACTTGAATTAATGCACGTTTTTGAGGATCCATAGTTGTATCCCAAAGTTGAATAGCATTCATTTCACCTAACCCTTTATATCTTTGAATATTATAGTTTTTCATTTTTTTCGTTAAATTTTCTCTTTGAATTTCATCCCACGCATAATAAGCACCTTTTTTATTAGAAATTTTATATAAAGGTGGTAATGCTATATATAATTTGCCAGCATCAATAAGTTCAGGCATATACCTAAAGAAGAATGTTATCAATAATACTTGGATATGTGCACCATCAGTATCAGCATCGGTCATAATTATAACCTTGTTATAGTTAGATTTTGCAATATTAAAATCACTGCCTATACCAGCACCAATAGTACTAATGATAGTAGAGATTTCTTCATTCTTTAAAACATCTTCCATTTTCTGTTTTTCAGCGTTAATTACTTTACCTCTTAAAGGTAGAATAGCTTGGAATGTTCTGTCCCTACCTTGCTTAGCTGAACCTCCAGCTGAATCTCCCTCAACTAAGAATAGTTCGTTAATCTTAGCGTTTTTAGTGCTAGCTGGAGCTAATTTGCCTGAGAGATTAGTTTCTTGTTTTTTAATCTTTTTAACAAGTCTAGCATCTTCCCTTGCTTTTCTAGCAGCTTCCCATGCTTGTCTTGCATTAACTGATTTTTGTATCAGTTTATTTGAAACTGTTGGGTTCTCTGTCAAATATGTATTTAGTTTTTCAGAGACAATCATTTCAACTGCTGGACGCGCTTCAGGTGTTCCTAACTTATTCTTAGTTTGCCCTTCAAATTGAAGTAAATTCTCTGGAATTCTAATGGAAATAATAGCTGTCAATCCTTCACGAACATGAGTACCTTCAAGTGATGAGTCTCTTTCTTTTATAAGATTCATCTTTCTACCATACTCATTAAATACTTTTGTAAAAGCTGATTTAAATCCAGTCTCATGAGTTCCACCATCTTTTGTTCTTATATTATTAACAAAAGATATAATATTATCTGAGTATGCCTTTGTATATTGAAATGCAATTTCAACTTCAATCCCATTTGAGGTATTCATAAAATAAACAGGATCATGTAAAGCTGACTTGTTTTTATTAATAAATTCAGTATACTCTTTAATGCCTTTCTCATAAACAAATGTTCTTCTTTGCTTTGAGCGGTGATCAATCAGTTGCATTTTTAATCCTTTGATTAAGAATGCACTTTCTCTAATTCTTTCTTCTAAGGTCTGAAAATTAAAAAGAGTTGTTGAAAAAACTGAAGAATCTGGTTTAAATAAGACTTCAGTCCCATTTTTCTTTGTCTCTCCCATTACAATTAAATCTTTAACTTTTTTACCGCCATTTTCAAACCGCATTTTATAAATTAATCCATCGCGATAAACTGTAACTTCTAAATATTCACAAAGAGCATTAACAACAGAAGCTCCTACCCCGTGAAGTCCACCACTTACTTTATAAGCGCCATTAGATGTAAATTTACCACCCGCATGAAGTTTAGTAAAAATTAATTCAACCCCTGTGATTCCTGACGAATGCATATCTACTGGCATTCCTCTTCCATCATCAGTAACTTTAACAGAATTATCTTCAAATATTTCTATTTTAATATAATTCCCAAAACCAGCTAAAATCTCATCAATGGCATTGTCTGTTATCTCCCATACTAAATGATGAAGGCCTCTAGTGTCAGTTGAACCAACGTACATTCCTGGACGTTTTCTAACTGCCTCTAAGCCTTCAAGTATTTGTAGAGATTTTGAATTGTATTCGTTGTTTCGTTTAGCCATTATCGGTTGCTCCTAACTTCTCTACATTTATTATATCAAATTTCAGTATATTTTTCTTTATTTTTTAGTATTTTTTTGGTATAAT